>DBFZVF010000110.1:0-3423 GCA_048519165.1 Collinsella sp. | reverse complement strand
ACCCAGCACCATTAAGAAAAAACTAAGGCTTGATCCTGAGCGTAGTTATAATATCGAGATTCTGGGCACTAGTGACAACGATATAAACCGTCTGATTGATATTTTATAACGGCTAGGCGGATGAATAATGCTAGAACGGCTTCTATTGTAAATCTAGTCAAATCGTTTGCCACAACTGTCATCGATGCAGCGACCAATCCCAATGAAATTGTTCATCTTAATTGGAATGATTGGAGGTATCAGTATGGTTGGAATCGTTAAGATGATAATGGCTAGTTAAGCGAGGGATGCACCGCCACCTCGATTTAGAACCGTTCGAGAATCTCCTCGGCATTCTCTCGCAGATAGATATCTAGGTCCGGCACGGCAAACTGCACGTAATCCCTCTGCGGTGCCTGAATAACCTTTCTTTGTAGCAATTTGGCCCTAATAGAGCTGATCTCATTGGTCTTTTTACCCATGCGCTTAGCAATCTGGGGGTGCGGACGATTTCTTGGACCGCGCCCACGCGTATCCAAGCTTCCTGCGGTACTCCATCGGGCTCAGCCACCCGAGGGACTTCTTCCGTCGCCAGGAGGAAGAGCTCGATCTTCTCCCTGCTGTACATGCGAGCCTCCAGTCCGGACCGCCCCGCAGTCCAACTTTCTGTCCGCACCCCCGTTGCCCTCTTAACGTGTCGTTATGTCTATATATTTCGATGCGATGGTGTTCATGCGAATAGGGATTATCCTATTTTCAATTCTAATGCCATGTTGAAAAAGCACTCATTGGGCGATTTTCTAGAGACCGCTATCGTAGATTTTGCGATTTGGCTCGCGATGAATTATTAGGCTGAATTTTGTCCCTATGACGCTGGCTTCGATTTCTGGGTCGATACATTTAGCGCCTTTAGGTTCTTCGCTGGCCAGAATGGAATGGGGACTTGGCGCAAACAGCTTTCTTGGGTTTCGCCTGTAATATAATTTATGCGCATCATTTGAACTTGTATTTAATGGGGGTTGGCATGAAACGTCACCTGCAACTGCTTGTTGTATCCGTTGCAGCGTTAGTTATTGGACTTAATCCATTGATTGGGCCGGTTGCTACTGCTTATGCAATCAATGGTGAACCTGTACAGCAGGATTCAACTGCTGAAGTCGCGGATTCTGAGAGCAATTCAAACTCGACTAACGACCCCGCCTCCTCGCCCTCCAATAAGAATCAGGACGACTCTGACAATCTTGCCGCAGAAGAAAATGACCCTTCCGTTGTAGCGGATGGGAGCGGCGACGTTTTAACCGATTCGTATCAGTATCTCTATATCGCCTATCCGCAGCTTCCAGTCGGTGTGGACCAGGTGATTGCATTTGCCACCCCTAACGATTCTGATGCACTCACAGATGCGACTCTTAAATTGGAATCCACAACTGGGCACTCCCTTTCTGTTAGTGCGACGGCCGTCAGTGGCAATGCTGCTGCATTTCAGTTCGGTAAGGATTATGCCGAGTGCGGATATGATTTGATTTCGATCTCCTATCATCTGCAGGGCGATGCCACGGAGCACAGTGTCGATTTGATGCAATGTGGATATGCGTTCGACATTGATGCGAATGCCGCTGTGGACGATGGCCTAGCCGAAGGCAGTGCTAATTCGTCTGTTTATTATTCAGATGATTCTGGCAATGCGATTCAGGCTGCCACGATTGGCGACGCACTTACCGCCTCAAATGGGGAGCAATCTCTCTCTCTTGCCGATACTGCTGTGAACGGTTCTTATGTTATTGCTCTTGATCCTGGTCATGGCGGCGTTGATCCCGGCGCCCAAGGTAATGGGAAGAGCGAGGCGGATCTTACTTGGAAGATTGCTGTTGCCTGTAAGGCCAAGCTGGAGCGATATGGTTTTAAGGTCGTGATGTCTCGAGGGCAAAGTGGTTCTTATGGCAGCAACGATTTTCTGTATCGCGTTCAGCGATGCGTAAAGCAAGGTGCACAAGCTTTTGTGAGTTTTCATATTAACTCTGGTAGTTCTGCGGCGCATGGTGCTGAGGCTTACGCGCCTACGGCCAATGGCACGAGCTATACGAAAGCCTCCGTCGAGCTTGCCCAAAAAGTGATGAATAATTTGTCTGCGCTTGGCTTGACCTATCGTGGCGTGTTTCAGATGACGGTTGGTGACGAATTTGCCGTTGTTCGCTGTGCTCGCGAGCAGGGGATTCCTGGCATCTTGATCGAGCATGGCTTTATTTCTAACTCGGGTGACGTTTGGAAATACTTTAGCGATGCTGGCTGCAAGCGTCTGGGGGAAGCTGACGCCGATGCGATTATTGCTCAGTTCCCGCGTTCTAGTTGGATGGATTACTCCGCTGTATTTGATGCTGACTATTACCTAAAGAATAATCCTGATGTCGCTAAATGGGCCAACAACGATAAGGACAAGGCCCTCCAGCATTTTATTAACTATGGCATGGCGGAGGGCCGCCGAGGCAACGAGGCATTTGACGTCCAGAGCTACTACAACGAGTATCCCGACCTGAGAGCCGCGTATGGGACTAATATTTCTAAATACTATATTCACTATATGAAGTGGGGTAAAAGCGAGGGAAGACATGGTACGGGAACTTCTTCGCTAAAAGAGGCTGTCGTCACTATTGCTGGTATCGATTATTCTCCTGTTTATGATTTAAAGTTCTATCTTGATCACAACAGCGATCTTAAGAAGGCCTTTATTAAAACGACTGGCGCGGGCGTAATCATGGTTGACGACAATGCGGCCTTGCGCCACTTCGTCAGGTATGGCATGGCCGAGGGCCGCCGCGGCAACGAGGCGTTCGACGTCCGCAGCTACTACAACGAGTACCCCGACCTCCGCTCCGCCTATGGCACCGACACCGCCAAGCTCTACGGGCACTACCTGCGTTACGGCAGGGCCGAGGGACGCCATGCCAACGGCTGCGACTCGCTGGAGGCCGCCCGCACGTCCCTCGACGGCGTGAACTACGCCCCGGTCTACGATTTCAGCTACTATATCGCCAGCAGCCCGGATGTGCTCTCCGCATATACGAAGAAGAGCGAGTGCGGCGCTCTTGTTGACGACGCGGCGATCCTTCGCCACTTCGTCAGGTGTGGCATGGCCGAGGGCCGCCGCGGCAACGAGGCGTTCGATGTTTATGGCTATAAAACTCGCTATATTGATCTTCGCAAGGCTTTCGGTAATGATTTGAAGGCTTACTATACTCATTTCCTAAAGTATGGATTAAAAGAAGGGCGGGATGGGTCAAGCATGACGAGCTTTGAAGGCTATATCATGTCCCCCGCTTTTTCTTCATATGAAGATGCTTCGGCTCATTATGCAAGAACTGTAGGGGAGCAGGCTTACCCGGTCTCTGTTTATAAAAATAAAGGGGCTGCTACGGTTAAAGAGTTCTGCAAGATCCTCTATGAAGA
>DBFZVF010000109.1:0-7103 GCA_048519165.1 Collinsella sp. | reverse complement strand
GCCTTCACCCAGCTACTATCCGGTTAGGTACCAGACGCTGCCGCGCGATGCTGCAGGATATACCACCTTTGACGGCCGCAAGTTCGATCGAGAGCATGCGACTGCCGAGGGCGATGTGTGGGAGCTGCCGGTCGCCGCGTCGGAGTTTCTCGAGCAGGAGCGTTCGCATACCTATCTGGGCCAGGGTTTTCTCAAGCGTGCCTTTATGCTGCTCGCGGGCATTCTCGTCAATATCCTGACGGGCTTTTTGCTGCTTATGAGCATCTACTCTATCGCCGGCGTATCGGTGCCGGTCGATAGCAATGTGATCGGTCAGGTTGAAGAAGGCTCTATAGCCGCCAAGGCGGGCATTGAGGCCGGCGACGCAATTCTTAGTGTCGATGGCGTGTCCTGCTCCAGCTGGATGGATGTGTATGATGCCATCGGCAAGGCTGCCGGTCAGGACGATATCGCCATTGAGTACCAGCGCGACGGTAAGAAACTTTCGACCTCGGTCGCGCTCAAGGAGGGCGAACGTTTGGGCGTTTATGCCTCTACGCAGGTGGTCCATTTGGACCCCATTACGTCGGCGCGCCTGTCGTTCTCCTATGTTCAGCAGACAGCTGAGGGCGTGATGCGCCTGCTGCAGCCGCAGCATACGATGGAGATACTCGATCAGTCCTCCTCGATTGTGGGCATCAGTGTTATGTCTTCTCAGGCGGCGGCAGCCGGCCCTGCGACGTTCTTGACGTTTGCCGCGCTCATCTCGTTTTCGCTGGGCTTTATGAACCTGCTGCCCATTCCGCCGCTCGACGGGGGAAAGCTGGTTATCGAGATCATTCAAAAGGTCGCCGGTCGCGAGCTGCCACTCAAGGTGCAGACAATCGTCAGTTATGTCGGCATCGCGCTCTTTGCGCTGCTGTTTGTCTATATGCTTCGTTCCGACGTCCTTCGATTTATTTTGTAGGGGAGTGTTTGGATTGTCTTTGTCCCATCCTTTGCTGCGCGAGCTGACGCGCCCCGTGTTTGTGGGCGACGTGCAGATAGGCGGCGGCGCTCCGGTGGTGGTTCAGTCCATGACCTGCACTGATACCGCCGACGCGCAGGCAACGCTTGCACAAGTTCGTGCACTCGCCCAGGCGGGTTGTGATGTTGTGCGCGTGAGCGTGCCCACTGAGGCTGCGCTCGAGGGCTTTCGCATGATTTGTGCGGAGTCTCCGGTGCCGATCGTTGCCGATATCCACTTTAACCATAAGCTCGCCATTGGTGCCGTGGAGGCCGGTGCCGCCAAGCTCCGCATCAATCCCGGCAACATCGGCGATTGGGCCAAAGTCGATGCCGTGATCGATGCTGCGGGCGCCGCTGGTTGCGCGATTCGTATCGGCGTGAACGCCGGCTCGCTTGAGCAGGATATCGCCGAGCGCGATGACCTTACGCAGCCCGAAAAGCTTGTGATGTCGAGCGAGCGTTTCGTCAAACATTTTGAGGATCGCGGCTTTACCAATATCGTGCTTTCCGCCAAGGCTCATAGCGTGTCCACGACGCTTGACACCTATCGTGCCCTGTCGCGCGAAATCCCCCATGTTCCGCTTCATTTGGGCGTGACTGAGGCCGGAACCAAGCTCCAGGGCACCATTAAGAGCTCTGTGGGCCTGGGAATTTTGCTTTCCGAGGGCATTGGCGACACCATGCGCGTCTCGCTCACGGCCGATCCGGTCGAGGAACCGCCGGTCGCCTGGGGTATTCTGCAGTCGCTCGGCCTTCGCCGCCGTGGTCCCGAGATCGTCTCGTGCCCCACGTGCGCTCGCTGCCAGGTTAACCTCATTCCTATCGCCGAGGAGGTCACCGAGCGGCTTAAGAACTACTCCGCGCCGCTTTCGATTGCCGTGATGGGCTGTGCAGTCAATGGCCCCGGCGAGGCCTCTGACGCCGACTTGGGTGTTGCCTGCGGACGAGGTCAGGGCCTGCTCTTTTCGCACGGCAAGATCATTGGTAAAGTAGCTGAGGACCAAATTGTCGACGCGCTTATGGCCGAGGTCGACAAGTTTATTGAGGAGAAATAAATGACTCGAGCAATGTATATGTCTAAGCTGTATGCTCCGACGCTCAAAGAGGATCCGGCCGACGCCGAGCTTGCGAGCCATCGCCTGCTGCTTCGTGCCGGCATGATTCGCAAGGAGGCCGCCGGTCTCTATTCCTATCTGCCGCTCGCGTGGCGCTCGATTCGCAAGATCGAGAACATTGTGCGCGACGAGATGGACGCTGCCGGCGCCCAGGAGCTCATGATGCCTATCATGGTCGATGCCGAGCTGTGGCGCGAGTCCGGCCGTATCGATGCCTATGGCAAGGAACTCGTGCGCTTTGATGACCGCCACGGCCGCGAGTTCGTTCTCGGCCCTACGCACGAGGAGACCGTGACCGCCCTGGTGCGCAATGAACTGCGTTCCTATAAGCAGCTGCCCGTCAACCTCTACCACATCCAGGATAAGTTCCGCGACGAGTTCCGTCCCCGCTTTGGCCTGATGCGCGGTCGCGAGTTCATCATGAAGGACGCCTACAGCTTCTCCGCCACGCAGGAGAGCCTGCAGGAGGAGTACGACAAGATGAAGCAGGCCTACGCTAACATCTGCGAGCGCTGCTACATCAAGGCCCTTCCCGTCGTTGCCGATTCCGGCGAGATCGGCGGCGACACCTCCGTAGAGTACATGGCGCTGGCCGACGCCGGCGAGGCCTCGCTGGTCTACTGCGACGACTGCGGCTTTGCTGCCGATGACGAGGCGGCAAGCACCAAGGTTGTCGTGACCGAGGGCCCCGGCGACGGTACGCTCACCAAGGTCGAGACCCCGGGCATGGGCACCATCGAGGCCGTCGCCAAGTTCTTCGGCTTCCCCGAGAACGGCACGCGCAAGTCCCTGGCTCTCATCGACGCCGAGGGTAAGCCGGTTGTGGCCATCGTTCCGGGCGATCATGAGCTCAACGACTGCAAGGCCGAGCACGTCTTTGGCAAGGGCTATCGCATGATGACCGACGAGGAGCTCCAGACCTACGGTCTGCACAAGGGCTTTATCGGACCGGTTAACCTGCCCGAGGGCATCCGTCTAGTGTGCGACGAGAGTCTGCGCGAGTCCAAGCAATGGGCCTGCGGTGCCAACGAGGTCGATTATCACTTTACCGGTGCCTGCCCCGAGCGCGACTTTACCGTCGACGAGTGGGCCGATCTGGTCACCGTCGTCGCCGGCGACCCCTGCCCGCACTGCGGCAAGCCGCTCTCTGCTGCTCGCGGCATCGAGGTCTCCCAGGTGTTCCAGCTGGGCACCAAGTACTCCGAGGCCATGGGTGCCACCTTTATGGACGAGGATGGCAAGGAGAAGCCGCTCATCATGGGTTGCTACGGCGTGGGCGTGTCTCGCTCGCTCGCTGCCGTCGTGGAGCAGCATAACGACGAGCACGGTATCGTCTGGCCGGTCTCCGTTGCCCCGTACGAGGTCGCGGTGATTCCGCTCGATCCCAAGAAGGAGGAGTGCGCTACCGTCTGCGACCAAATCGTTGAGGGTCTGTGCGCCGAGGGTATCGAGGTTGTCGTGGATGACCGCGACGAGCGCCCCGGCTTTAAGTTTGCCGACAACGACCTTATGGGCTTCCCGTATCAGGTAGTGCTCGGCAAGCGTGGTCTTAAGAACGGCACCGTCGAGCTCAAGGACCGTGCCACGGGCGAGCGCGAGGATGTGGCGATTGATGAGGTCGTCGCCAAGGTCGCCGAGCTTGTGAAGGCAGCACGTCGTTAATCGACATTTCTGCTAGTAGATGTAATTGCAGGCCTGCTCCGCATCTCTCTTAGGATGAGATGCGGAGCAGTCTTTTTTGTTGCGTGAATAAGCTCGACGGGTAAAGGAAAACCCCACAGCCCAAATGAGCTGCGGGGTTTTCCTTTGTGCCTCCGATGCGAAATGAATCGCTCAGATATTACTGATAATCGACGACGTCGATCCAGTTCTTAAGGAACTCATCGTTCACGTTGCGCTTACGAGCGAGCTCGGAAGCAGCGACGATGCTCGTCCACTGACGCACGACCTGCATGGGCATGTCGGCGCGGTCGCAGTAGAGCTCCAGATAGGCCTCGGCCTGGTCCTTGCTGTTGAGGGCAAAGAGCAGGTAGGTGGTGGCAACGTCGGCAGCAGGGGAGCCCTGGGTGGCATGTGCCCAGTCGCAGACGTACAGCTGGCCGTCGTCGCCGACGATGACGTTGGAGGGGTTGAAGTCGCCGTGGCAGACCTTGAACTCCTTGGTCATGCCGTCCAGACGCTCCTGAAGGTTGTAGCGCGTGGTGGCATTGAGCTGATCGAGGCTGTCGATCATGCGGGCGAACTTATCGCGCTGACGGTTGAGCAGCGGGGAGGTGTAGCCGTGGATCTCGATCTGGAGGTCGACGAACATCTCGAGGTACTCACCAAAGCGCTGGGGCTCGGCAGTCATCTTCTCGGCAAGGGTGGTGCCCGGAACCTTCTCGGTCACGAGAGCCCAGCCGTTGGCGTTCTCGAGCTGAGAAACCTCGAGAGCCTTGGGGCTGCGGATGCCGCACTCATTGATGCGGGCAAGATTCAAAGCCTCGTTGAACACGTCGGAGACGGGCTTGGTCTCGTTAAAGACCTTGACGATCTTGTCGCCCAGGTCGTAAACGACCTTGTTGCCGCGACGGACGAGCTCGGTCTTGGAATCGGGGAGCAGCATGATTGCATCCTTTCAACGATGCGATAGAAGCAACGGCGGGGGCGTGCGTACACCCGTGCACCCCCGCCGCAAATAACCGTGCTAAAAACTAGCAGACGGCGTAGTCCTGGGGCTCGCGGCCGTAGTAGGCGTCCAGGTAGAGCTCCTTGATCTCGCTCATGAGCGGGTAGCGCGGGTTAGCGCCGGTGCACTGGTCGTTGAATGCCTGCTCGGTCATCTCGTCGAGGGTGTCGAGGAAGTACTGCTCGTCAACACCGTAGTCGGCGATGGTCTTCTTGACGCCGATGAAGTCCTTGAGCTCCTCGAGCTTCGTGATGAAGTTCTCGAAGACCTCCTTGTCGTCCTTGCCCTCGATGCCGCAGTACTTGGCCATCTCGGCGTAGTTGTGCAGCGCGTTGGGGTAAGGATACTGGGAGAAGGTACCCATCTTGACGGGAGCCTCGGCGGCGTTGTAGCGCATAACGCGGGTCAGGATGACGGCGTTTGCGAGGCCGTGGGGCAGGTGATGGAAAGCGCCGAGCTTGTGGGCCATGGAGTGGTTGAGGCCCAGGAAGGCGTTGGCGAAGGCCATACCGGCCATGCAGGAGGCGTTGTGCATCTCCTCGCGGGCATGCGGGTCCTTGGCACCGTTCGTGAAGCTGGAGGGCAGGTTCTCGAAGACGAGCTTAGCAGCGCGCTCGGAGAGGCCCTTAGTGTAGTCGGAAGCCATGATGGAGACGTAGGACTCGATGGCGTGGGTCATGACATCGATGCCGGAGGCAGCGGTCAGGCCGCGCGGGGCGGTCATGCAGTTGTCGGCGTCGACGATAGCCATGTTGGGGAGCAGCGCGTAGTCGGCGAGCGGCCACTTGATGCCGGTCTCCTTGTCGGTGATGATGGCGAACGGCGTGCACTCGGAGCCGGTACCCGAAGAGGTCGGGACGGCGACGAAGTAGGCCTTCTTGCCCATCTCGGGGAAGGTGAAGATACGCTTGCGGATGTCCATGAAGTCCATGGCCATGTCCTCAAACTTGCACTCGGGGTGCTCGTACATCATCCACATGATCTTGCCGGCGTCCATAGCGGAGCCACCGCCGACGGCGATGATGACGTCCGGCTCAAAGAGAGCCATCTGCTTGGCGCCGCGACGTGCGCACTGCAGCGACGGATCGGGCTCGACGTCGTAGAAGCAGTCGTGGGCGATGCCCATCTCGTCGAGCTTGGCCTCGATGGCGCGGGTGTTGCCATTCTTGAAGAGGAACTGGTCGGTGACGATGAAGGCGCGCTTCTTGCCCATGACGGTACCGAGCTCGTCGAGGGCGACGGGCGTGGAACCCTTCTTGAAGTAGACCTTCTCGGGAGCGCGGAACCACAGCATGTTCTCACGGCGCTCGGCCACAGTCTTAACGTTGATCAAGTGCTTCACCCCAACGTTCTCGGAGACGGAGTTGCCGCCCCAGGAGCCGCAGCCCAGGGTCAGAGACGGCTTCATGCCAAAGTTGTACAGGTCACCGATGCCGCCGTGCGAGGACGGGGTGTTGATGACGATACGGCAGGCCTTCATGACGTGCTCGAACAGGCTGATCTTCTCGGCCTGGGCGGGGTGCACGTACAGAGAGGCGGTGTGGCCCGGGCCACCGGCGAGCACCAGGTGCTCGGCCTTGTCGACGGCCTCCTGGAAGTCCTTGGCGTGGTACATGGCCAGGACCGGGGAGAGCTTCTCGTGGGAGAACTCCTCCTTGGCGGGGTCGGTGGAGGTGACCTCGGCGATCAGGATCTTGGTCTTGGCGGGAACCTCGATGCCGGCGAGCTCGGCGATCTTGGCGGCAGCCATGCCGGGGATGCGGTGGTCGAGAGCGCCGTTCTTGAACATGGCGGCACGCAGGGCCTCCATCTCGGCACCCTGCTTGACGAAGTAGCAGCCGCGCTTCTGGAACTCGGCCTTGACCTGGTCATAGATGGTGTCGATGACGGTCACGGACTGCTCGGAAGCGCAGATCATGCCGTTGTCGAAGGTCTTGGAGTGGATGATGGAGTTGACGGCGAGCAGCACGTCGGCGGTGTCGTCGATGACGACCGGGGTGTTACCGGCGCCAACGCCCAGGGCGGGCTTGCCCGAGGAGTAAGCGGCCTTGACCATGCCCGGGCCACCGGTGGCGAGGATGATGTCGACGTCGCGCATGACCATGTTGGTCAGCTCGATGGAGGGGACATCAACCCAGCCGATGATGCCCTCGGGGGCACCGGCCTTGACGGCGGCATCAAGCACGAGCTTGGCGGCGGCGATGGTGCACTTGGCGGCAGCCGGGTGCGGGGAGATGATGATGGCGTTGCGGGTCTTCAGGCTGATCAGCGTCTTGAAGATCGCGGTAGAAGTGGGGTTGGTCGTCGGGATGACGGCGCCCACGATGCCGATG
>DBFZVF010000108.1:0-9094 GCA_048519165.1 Collinsella sp. | reverse complement strand
GGCAAATACCGTTCATGGAGTCCCCGATATGTTGGAGGTCAGCGCCGGCTGCTTTTGCTGCAAGGCCTATTTTCTTAATGGTCTCGCTGTCGCAGGAGTCTTGACTCGTCCCGTTCGCCGCCATGACGAGAACCTTCTCTTCAATTGACTTGCCTACGTTGTGGGATCGTACAAAGTCTACGATGGCGCGCAGGTCTGCTTCTTGGAAGCAGGGGACGGTGTAGGGGGCTGGCACGAGAAGGATATCGACGCCGAGGTCAACAAACTTGCGCGCAATTTCGAGCGTCATGACAGGTTCCGCAACGCCCGCTCCATGCATTTTTCCGGCTATGACCAGGCCATTGAAATGCTCTTTGGAGAGTTTAATCGAATGGGCGATTGCATCGTTGGAGACGCCGGTTCCAGGGTTGCCCGTCAGGCAGATAAAATCAAATCCGAGTTCGTTAGCCTTTTCTAAGGTCTTGGGAGAGACGCGACGACCCATGGGGATTTCGGTTCGGGATTCAGACATCTCTGCCTCGTTATCAACTGGCTCCAGATTGACGCCAATGGGCCTTCCGCATGCTCGCTTCACCCAAGTGACCGGGTTTTCATTGAGATCATCTGGAATACCGGCAATAACTGGATCGAACACATCGAGCGCGTTAAACAGAAGCAGGTCGGCACCTGCGGCACGTTCGATTTCGGCATTAGTAACGCCGCCGAGAAATTGGGAAGAGGGTACGTTTTCCGCCATGATGGTACGTCCCTCGGAAGCCAGAATTGCCTGCTTTAGATCCATGGGTGACGTGGCGGCAAAATCGGATGCGGACATGTTCAGTAATCGTTTGGGCATTGTTACTTCCTTTGACTAGAACGACAGGCTTGTGACATTGTCTCTAATATTGTTACAACAATATATTCAATATGTTATATCCAATCGGTGAACGGTTGCAAACTTATAGTACTGCTCAGGGAAAATAGTCTTTAGCTGGGAAAACCTTATAGTAATCAGCTACCGTTCACCGAATAAGTATTTGAATTCTTGACATATCGACAAAGCGGAAAAAGAATTGGTTATGACAAATCGCGCAAATGATATTACATTTCGCACAAGAACGTATTCACTTACATAAGTGGATACAAACGGGGACGACGACGGTTGAGTCCGGATAAATCGTTACGTGCCCGGGAATCATGAAAGGATGTGTTATGGACGCTATCGTCAAATTCCTTGAAAAACACCAGCCCCTCTTCGACAAAATCTCGAGGAACATTTATCTGGTGGCGATCAAGGATGGCTTTCTCTCGAATATGCCAATTGTGCTGTTCTCGAGCCTGTTCCTTCTTCTTTCGACGCTCCCTGCCTATGTAGGCATCACACTTCCGCCTGAGGTGCTGGATTTCTTCAATAAAATCTATGCATATACCATGGGACTTCTTGGCATTATGGTGGCCGGCACCACGGCGAGCTCACTTGCCATGTCGATGAACCGTCGCATGCCTTCGGGTAAATCTCTCAACCCCACCTCGTGCATGGTTTGTGCCATGTGCGGCATGCTCTTACTATCGGTGACGAACGATGTTGTCTCGATTGGCGGAGCAGATACATCTGTTTTTGAAACCGGCTATATGGGAACCAAGGGTTTTCTCGCTGCGTTCGTAGCCGCATTCTTGACCGTTAATATCTATAAGGTGTGCATTAGCCATAATGTGACGATCAAGCTCCCCAAAGAGGTCCCTGGCTCTATTGCGCAGAGTTTTCGCGATATCTTTGCATTTGGGTTTTCGATCATTGCGTGCGCTTTTATCGATCTCGCGAGCCGCAAGCTGCTTGCTGTGCCGTTCGCCAATTTGGTATCCGCTCTCATCTCGCCGCTGTTCTCCGCGGTCGACACCTATCCTGGCATGGCGCTTATCGAAGGCGCGGTCGCACTTTTCCAATTTATGGGTATCCACGGTGCTTCGGTTGTCATGAGTCCGATCAATGCTGCGCTCTACGGCAATACCGTTACCAATCTTGAGGTTTTCCAAGCAGGTGGACACCCATCAATTGCTCTCACGCAGGACTTTACAAGCTTCATCGGCGGTCTGGGCGGTTCTGGCTGCACGTTCATCGTTCCTATTATCCTGATCATGTTTATGCGCTCCAAGCAGCTTAAAGCCATGGGCAAGGCATCGATTATCCCGGTGATTTTTGGAGTTAACGAGCCCGTTATCTTCGGTATGCCGATTGTTCTCAATCCCTATATGTTCGTGCCCTTCCTAGTGGCTCCTATGGTCAACGCCATTATCGGTAAATTTTTCATTGACGTCATTGGAATGAACGCCCCCATGTATACCATGCCGTGGGCGCTTCCCGGCCCAATCGGTGCATTCCTCACCACGGGTCTCGATCTGCGTTCTCTCGTATTGATGGCAGTGCTGTTGGTCGTTGACTTTGTGATTTACTATCCGTTCTGCAAGGCGTATGACCATCAGCTTTGTTTGGAAGAGTCTGCAAAGGAGACTGCAGGAACCTCGGATGCAGATGCTATTGCCGCACAGGAAAATGTCGCAAAAGCTCTCGAGGCGGTAAAGGACAAGGCGGAGCAGATCCGCGTGCTTGTGCTTTGCCAGGGTGCCGGCACTTCGACTCTCTTGGCAAATGCTCTTCGCGAAGGTGCCGCTGCTAAGGGTATCGATCTGGTTTCTCAGTCCGGTGCGTACGGAAGCCACTATGAGACGATGGATCAGTACAACGTGATTGTTCTGGCACCCCAGGCACGCATGTACTATGACGCTATGAAGGCCGATACCGATCGCCTTGGAATTAAACTGCTCACCACAAGGGGCAAGGAGTATATCGACCTTACCAACGATCCCGAAGGTGCAATTGACTGGATCGTTCAGGAGCTGGCCAAATAGTGGAT
This sequence comes from Collinsella sp., assembly GCA_048519165.1. GTDB lineage: Bacteria > Actinomycetota > Coriobacteriia > Coriobacteriales > Coriobacteriaceae > Collinsella. The sequence goes on along the minus strand of DBFZVF010000108.1, from coordinate 6,203 downwards.
GCACTCCGTCGTTAATTCGTCGGTGTATAGTACGGCCCCGCAGCTTATTGAGCTGCGGGGCCGTATTTCGTTGAGTATCTAATTGAGACAATGAACGCAACCGTCGTGAGATCGCATTGGCGCTCTCCGAGTCACCGACAAACTGCCTTCCATCTATGTGACCAATTCGCTTTCGGTCTTTAGTCTGCTCGAGGCGCGCGAGGATTGCGAGCTGTGCCTGGTGGGCGGCATGTACCGTCGCCGCACCGCCGCCTTTGTGGGCCCCATGGCCGAGGATGCCCTGCGCGCACTAGGGATTGACACGGCGTTTATCGGTGCCAACGGCATTCTGGATGGCGACGTGTCCACGTCCAACATGGACGAAGGCCGCATCCAGCAGCTCGCCTTTAGCAAGGCCGATGCGCGCTATCTGATTGCCGACTCCAGCAGGATCGGCAGACGATACTTCTGCCCATTACAGTCTGAAATAGGCCATCGATAAATTTCGATGGCGAGCATTCGGCGCATTGCCTACGATACGGGCAAGCCCCGAGGGGCCGCCGATCGGGCGCCTCCGGATGGCCGTCTGCCCCTGCCCCGTAGAGGGCCCGGGGGGTGTTGCCACCGGGGGCGCTCGCCGCTCCGGACGACTGATAGGAAACTGCCGGGCGCAAGCGCCACGGCCAGGTAATGTGGGTGTCGCGGGGAGGGGTTCCGATCGGCCTACCGATTGGAGGATACCACCGTGGCACCAACTAGAATGCCGGAAGCCGTCATCGGGCTCGATGTCGGGAAATCGTCCCACTGGGCATGTGTCGCGACCCGAGACGGCGAGGTGCTGCTGAGCGCCCCCGTCGCGAACAGGGAGGGAGACCTGGACTCGCTGTTCGGCCGCTTCCCCGACGCGCTGTTGATGTTCACTAAGAAGTGGTCCGAGTGATCACTGGGAAATGAGCACCGTGAGCACGAAAAATTGAGCAGTTTAAGCAAGAGGGCCGCGCCCCGGGGACCGGGGGCGCGGCCCTCGCCGTATGTTTTCCCCGGGCGGTTACTTTGGCGAGCCCGCCCGGGAAGGATGGAGGAGATGACCGTGCCCCTGGACACAGTGAATGATATACGGTCGATGGACGCCGCCGGGCGCTCGAGGTCCGAGATCGCCCGAGTGCTCCACGTGAGCCGGAACACCGTGGCGAAGTACGCCGACATGGAGGACATGTCGCCCGCCGCGCCGATGCCCCAGAGGAGGGGCAGGCCCGCACTCGAGGGCAACGAGGAATGGCGCGCCCGCGACGACGGGAGGCTCGACCGGGAGGCCGCGCTCATCGGCAAGGCCCGCCTGCTCGTCATCGACGAGCTCGGGTTTCTCCCGCTCGACGCGGACGGGGCGAGGCTGCTCTTCCAGATCTTCGCCGACGCATACGAGAGGCAGTCGGTGGTAATCACCACGAACCTGGAGTTCAGCAGGTGGGGGTCGGTGTTCGGGGACGACCAGATGGCCGCCGCCGTGATCGACCGCATCGTCCACCACGGGAGGCTCGTCCAGTTCCGCGGCGAGTCCTACCGCGTCCGCCATGCCCTCATGCAGGAGGGCTAGCCGCTCAAAAAGCGTGCGCGCTTCCGATGCTGCGACTGCTCAATTTCCGATGCTCTTTTTGCTCAAATCCTCTTGACGAAACACAACGCGCTCGTGGTCGTCGACCAGTCGCGCAACATAGGCGCCCTCGCGCTCGCGCGCGCCAGGGCGGCCGGGATGTCCGCGGCGTACCTGCCGGGACTCGCGGCGCACGGGGCCGCCAGGCTCTTCGCCGGCGACGCCAAGACCGACGAGCGAGACGCGATGGTCATCGCGAAGACGGCGCTTGGCATCCCCGACGCGCTCCTGCCGGTCGGAGACCCAGGCCCGACGATCGCGGCGGCGAGGGCGCTGGCTGCCCAGAGGACCTTCCTGACCTGCGAGAACACTAGGAACAAGAACCGGCTGCGCAGCATCCTGCTGGAATCGTGCCCCGCCTTCGAGGCGCTGGTCGACCTGTCCGACGGGCCCCAGCTGAGGCTCATGGCATCCCTCGGCGGGGCCTGGTCGGTAGCCGACGCCGGGCCCCGCAGGGCGGCGGCGCTCACGCGTGGGGCGGCGCGCGGCAAGATCGAGGCCCTCGTCCGCTCGACAGCCTCCTCGACAAGGCCGGATGCGTCGGCCGTCGCCGCCGAGGACCGGGCGGTGAAACTGCTCGCGCGCAGGATATCCGAGAACTCGGCGGAGATCGAGGCGATCACGGCGGAGATCTCCGCCCTGCTCGAGGGCGACGATACCTACCGATGCCTCCTGACGGTGCCGGGCATCGGGCCCAAAACCGCTTCCGAGCTTGCGATCTCCATCGACATCGAAGACTTCCCCAGTCACGACAGGCTCGCGTCGTACTGCGGCCTGGCGCCGCGCAACCGCCAGTCGGGAACCTCGATCTCCTCGGTGACGGCATCGCGCCAAGGCAACAAGAGGCTGAAGAACCTGCTCATATTCTCATGTAACTGCCTTACCCGGACAGAGGGGAGATGGGGTGACTACTACACCAGGTGCCGGGAGCGGGGCATGTCGCACGGCAAGGCGCTCAAGGCGCTGGCGCGAAAGAGACTGAAGGTCATCTACGCGGTCATGCGAGACAGGGTGCCTTACGCAGCCTAGCCGAAACGCACCGAGCAGACTGAAGCCCACCGGCCTAATGGCTTGGCGTCAGCATGCCGCGATTCGGTCGCACGGAGAGCATTTCCCAGTTGACAAAACTATAGGAACACCCCCAGCCGGCGCAGGGGTACCGCTTTAAAATGACGCGCAAATAATTTTGGGCAACAAGGATGAGGCTATTCTGGGATATGACTAGACTCCGTATTTCGTCTTTATGTCCCTTGAGAATGAATCGTAGTCTTCATAGAGCCCCTCTCTGCTTTCATCCTCGGCGTGGCTTACACGTTCAAGGAGCTTATCCTTTGGGGCCTCTTTTGTTATTGCGGCCTCGCTATCGGGTATTGTGGATTGCAAGAATAGTTCTAGAGCATGGACGTCTTTGAGTATGTAGCCCGTCGAACGACCCGCCCCTGTTTTTTCGATTGCGCTGCAACTAACAAGCTGACTGAGGGTTCGTTTAACGGTAACCTCGCTGATATCGGGGCAGTTGGATCGGATGTCTGATTTCTTAATGACGCCGGGTCTCTGTTGAAATAGAACGGCGATGCGCGCTTGCTTCGACATGGGACGAGTGCTTGATTCAATTAAGGTACGCTGTTCGAGCTGTCGGTAGGCGGCCAGGGTTGTTCCGAGCATGAAACGGATAAAGGGTGCTTCGGTGTTTTGATTTTCATTCCATCCAGTGGAGCTTGCAGCGAGGGCGTTGTAGTAAAGCGCTTTGTTGTCTTCAATAAGTCGTTCGATGCTGATGTAACGCGCAACGTCGTATCCAGTCTTTTCGAGCAGCAGCGTTGTAAGGAGCCGGCTCATCCTGCCATTGCCATCGTTGAAGGGATGAATACTGACAAAATCGAAGATAAAGCGGAGCGATATAAGGAGGGGATCGCAAACTTGGCGAGATAAAGCATCGTTGAGGGACTGGCAGGCTTCTTTAATAAGTCCCGGGGTTGCTAGAGCCGAAGGGGGCCTAAAGCGCACAAATCGATTACCTTGATCGTCAATGGAGACGATTTCGTTATCGCTATCCTTCCAATGGCCTCCATACGAGATTGCCGTGTGCGCCATGAGGTCACGATGCAACTGCAGAATGACCGATGGCGTTACGGGAATGGAATCGTGTTGCTCGTGAATAAGCGACAGCACATCTCGGTATCCAGCGATTTCTTCCTCTGCGCGGGAGCTTGGCTTGGCGGAATACGCCATGATCGCTTTGAGTCTTTTTTGGGTGGTAACAATTCCTTCAAGTCCGTTGGAGGATCGGGTGCTTTGGATCTTAGCCTCCTCCATTAGGGACGATAGAAGCTCGGGTTTGACTTGACTCAGAGCAAGCTGTCGGCCTTTATGCTCGCGTATCGAGAGGAGGAGGTTGGTGATTGGAGTTGCTTCGAGTTCCGCTGGGACTGTGGTGTAATCGAACTGGCGCATGCGGCTCCTTTCGGTATCACGAACATACTTTCGATATCATAATACCATTAAATGATACCGAAAGTATGTTCGTGATACCGAAAACTAGAAACCATGCTTCATAACTGCTTGGAAAGTTTGGATTTGACTATCTTATTGTCTTGATCTGTAACAGGTAGACGGTCGAAAGTGGGCTACGTGTTACAGATTGAGATATTTCTGCTCGAGCGTTCTGTTTGTCTTGATCTGTAACAGCTAGGGCCGGAATACTCGGTTACGTGTTACAGATCGAGATCTTCAAGTTCGGGCCGCTCGTTTGTCTTGATCTGTAACAGGTAGGGCCGAAATACTCGACTAGATGTTACAGATCGAGACAAACGGCCTGCTCGGGTCGAGCCAAAAACAAAAAGGCCGCATGCGATCCCGTGGAGGGACTCACATGCGGCCGACAGGGGGTATGCGGCAAAAGTTAGGCCATAAGCAGACCGGTCTCCGCGACGTTCTTGTACCAGTACGCGCTCGCCTTGGGATAGCGCTTCTGGGTCTCAAAGTCGATGTAGAACAGGCCATAGCGCTTGTTATAGCCGTTGGTCCAGGAGAACTGGTCCTGCAGCGACCACACAAAGTAACCGTCGACGTTTACGCCGCCGTCGATTGCCTTGAGGATCCACGCGAGATGCTGACGCATGTAGTCGATACGAGGGGCGTCATCGATAAAGCCATCCTCGAAGTCGTCCTTATAGCCCATGCCGTTCTCGGTGATGTAGATCTTCTTGTAGTTGGGGTAATCGTTCTTAATGCGGAGCAGCAGGTCGTAGAGGCCCTCGGGATAGATAATCCAGTCCCAATCGGTGGTGGGTACGCCTTCGCGCACGCATGACTCGCCCACGCCCTTGAGGAACCAGCGCGAGGAGCCCTTGTCGCCGGTGCCATTGTGGTTGATGTCGTTTTCGCCCTCGGCGGCACGCAGGAACTGGCACTTGTAGGTGTTGACGCCCAGGCAATCGTTGTAGGGGAGCGCGGCGGTCAGCGCGGCGATGTCCTCGTCGCGGACGTCGAGTTCGCCGCCGGCGATATGGGCCAGCTTGGTCGCAGCCTCCATGGTGTCGGCTGCATAGTGGCCGCGGAAGGTGGCGTCGAGTACCCAGCGGTTGTTGATGACGTCGGCCATGCGAGCTGCCTCGCAGTCGGCGGCGTTGTTGGGGTCGAGGGGATACTTGGGCTCCAGGTTCTGGACAATGCCGATCTCGCCCTCAAAGCCGCCCTCGTGGAAGGCGACGACGGCCTTGGCATGGGCCACCATCATGTTGTGCATGAGCTGGAAGGCCTTATCCAGGCGATACTTCTCGCCGTGCGGCCAGTTGCCGACGATAAAGCTGCCCTCGGCGGTCGCGGGGATCTCGTTAAAGGTAAACCAGTGCTTGACCTCGGTGAACTCGGCAAAGCAGAACTTGGCGTACTCGACAAAGGCGTCGATCGTCGTGCGCGTCAGGAAGCCCTCGCCGCCGTTCTGGTAAAAGGCCTCGGGCGTATCAAAGTGATCGAGCGTGACATAGGGGATAACGCCGGCTTTATTGCAGGTGGCAAAGAGCTCGTGATAGAAGGCAACACCCTCGGGGTTAATCTCACCAGTGCCGCTGGGGAAGATACGGCTCCAAGCGATGGAGACACGAATGCCGTTGATGCCGAAGCGCTGGCACAGGTCGATATCGACCGGGTACTTGTTGTAGAAATCGCTTGCGGGGTCGGGGGAGAAACGGCCCTGAGCAGCCAGGAAATCGTCCCAGGGCACTTTGCCCTTGCCGTGTGTACGGGTCTCGCCCTCAACCTGGTAAGCAGCGGTGGCGCCGCCAAACACAAAGCCGTCGGGGAACTGCATGGGGTTGGTCATGAGTCATCCTTTCTGTGGGATACGAATAGGGAGAGGTGCCCGAACTGGGGATCCGGGCACCAACAGAGGGAGGAACTAGTCGAGGTTCTCGCGGAGCCACTTGATGGCGCCAGTGGGGTCGCGGGTAAGGTCGATATATTCCTTGCCGCGCGGGGCGAGCAGCTTAATGCCCAGACGATCGGTGTCGGCCTTCATGTCGTTGTAGTAGCTACGAACCTGCGGGGCAAGCACGTTAACGTCGTACTGATC
>DBFZVF010000107.1:0-2754 GCA_048519165.1 Collinsella sp. | reverse complement strand
GGCCCGAAAGAAAGGTAGGAGGCCATGACGAAAGGTCTGCACGTGCCTTCCGAGATCGGCAAGCTCAGGAAGGTCTGCCTGCACCGTCCCGGCGACGAGCTCCTCAACCTGCCGCCCGACGAGCTCGAGCGACTCCTGTTCGACGACGTCCCGTTCCTGGAGGTCGCGCAGCAGGAGCACGACACCTTCGCCCAGATCCTGAGGGACCAGGGCGTGGAGGTCCTCTACCTCGAGAACCTCGTCGCCGAGGTGTTCGATCAGGTCCCCGGCGCCCGCGCCGAGTTCACCGACCAGTACATCGCCGAGGCCGGCATCCGCGGCCAGCACATGCCGCAGATCGTCCGCGAGAAGCTGGACTCCATCGAGGACAACCTCGAGTTCGTCAAGAAGACCATGGCCGGCATGACCAAGTCCGAGATCGACATGCCCCTCACGGCGTCCACGACCCTCGACTCCCTGGTCAACTCCGAGTCCGAGTCCGACCTGATCATCGACCCGATGCCCAACCTCTACTTCACCCGCGACCCGTTCGCGGTCGTCGGCGAGGGCGTCAACCTCAACCGCATGTACTCGGTCACCCGCAACCGCGAGACCCTGTACGGCAAGTACGTCTTCAAGTACCACCCCGACTACAAGGACGTCTCGCTGTACTTCCGCCGCGACTGCCAGTTCCACACCGAGGGCGGCGACGTGCTGAACATCAACGAGAAGACCCTCGCCGTCGGCATCTCCCAGCGCACCCAGGCCGCCGCGATCGACGTCATGGCCCAGAACATCTTCTGGAACTCCGACTCCAAGGTCGAGCGCATCCTGGCCTTCGACATCCCGGTCTCGCGCGCCTTCATGCACCTCGACACGGTCTTCACCCAGATCGACGTCGATAAGTTCACGATCCACCCCGCCATCATGGGCACCCTGCGCGTCTACGAGCTGACCGCCGGCAAGAACCCGGGCGACGTGAACATCCGCCTGATCGAGGACACCCTCGAGCACGTCCTGGAGGACGCCACCGGCGTCGACCAGGTCAAGCTGATCCCCTGCGGCGGCGGCGACCCGATCGCGGCCTCCCGCGAGCAGTGGAACGACGGCTCCAACACCCTGTGCGTCGAGCCCGGCAAGATCTGCGTCTACGCCCGCAACACCGTCACCAACGACGTGCTGTACAAGGAGGGCCTGGACCTTCTCGTCGTGCCCTCCGCCGAGCTCTCCCGCGGCCGCGGCGGCCCGCGCTGCATGAGCATGCCCTTCTGGCGCGAGGACCTCTAAGGTCTTCAAGGACCCGTACAGGTCATAATACATACATCTAGCTGCCATTAGATGTCTCCCATTGGGGCGGTGCGGGTTTTCGCACCGCCCCAATCTTGTATGAGGGACGTCAACACGATTGGATGACTGCTTTTGTAAGGAGCTTGGCCATGGACATCAAGACGATTGGCGTTGAGGAATGGCTCAACGTTTGGGAGAAGAGCGCCACGTGGGACATCGCCCAGTCGACGATTTCGTCGCTCACCATGGGCGAGCTGCGCGCGCTCGATGAGCAGGACGGCGCCACGTTTTACGAGCGCCTGGACCGCGAGAAGATGAACTACGGCTGGATCGAGGGCTCGCCGGAGTTTAAGGCCGAGGTTGCCAAGCTGTATCGTCGCGAGGTCAATCCCGATCACATTCTGCAGACCAATGGCTGCACGGGCGCTAACCTCAACGCCATCATGGCTGTGGTCGAGCCCGGCGACCATGTTATCGCCGAGTGGCCCACCTACGCGCCGCTCTACGAGATTCCGCGCACGCTGGGCGCCGAGGTCGAGTATTGGGAGCTTCGCGAGGAACTCGGCTGGAAGCCCGATATCGAGGAACTCAAGCGCTTGGTGCGCCCCAACACCAAGCTTATCTGCATAAACAACGCATCGAACCCCATCGGTACGGTGCTCGATGCCGATATGCTCGGCCAGATTGCCGAGATCGCCCGCTCGGTGGGCGCCTACGTGCTGTGCGACGAGGTGTACCTGCCGCTTGAGAACACTGAGTCCTTTATGTCGATGGTCGACGTGTACGAGAGGGCCATTGTCACCAACTCGTTGTCGAAGACCTATTCGACGCCTGCGGCCCGCGTGGGCTGGGTCTTGGCCGACGAAGAGGTGTCCAACCGCATCCGTACCTATCGCGATTACACCATGATCTGCGGCGGCGTGTTCAACGATACCCTGGCGACCTATGTGCTTGAGCACAAGGATAAGATTCTCGAGCGCAATCGCAAGATCGTGTTTGGCAACCGCGATATCGCGCAGGCTTGGATCGATACGCAGCATCGCGTTTCCTGGACGGCCCCGCAGGGCGTGTCCACCTCGTTTATCCAGTTGGATATTCCCGAGGATGACGAGGAGTTCTGCAGGCGCCTGCTGTCCGAGAGGGGAGTGCTGCTGGTCCCCGGTAGCCGTTTTGAGCTTCCCTGCGGCGCACGCCTGGGCTACTGCGCGAGCGAGGACGTTATGCGCGAGGGCCTGAGGCTTTTGGGCGAGGCACTGGCGGAGTTCGATCGCTAGGATTCCGATGGTCTTCGGGGGGGGGCCTTATCCAAATTAGCCGAAGATAATCGAAAACGGACCCGTTTCCCTAGGGGAAGCGAGTCCGTTTTTCTATACCGAGAAGTCAAGTTGTTACAAATGGGGCCGTAAAGCGAGCCGGTATCCGCTGGGCCTTATACTGAGTTTCCGGTGAACGGTATCAAGCGTCTGGTAAACGGTAATTTATTTACCA
>DBFZVF010000106.1:0-4379 GCA_048519165.1 Collinsella sp. | reverse complement strand
TCGCGTAAAATAACTCCATTATGGGCAAATGGTGTCCAGGTAGTTTACAACGCGGCAAATGGGGGAGGGGCATGTCGGACGCGCGTTCGCTGCAAAAACAGTTCAATCGCATGCTCGCCACGTTGCTGGTGGCCCTTGCTGTTGCCGGAGCTGTAACGTACGCCTGGTACATCTACAACGCCAACCGTCATATCACCGACGTCAAGATGGCCGCGGGCACGGGCGTTACCTTCCTTATCTCCAACGAGTACGACGGCGAATACAAAACCAATGCCGGTCTGAACTTTGCGGGCCTGCTCGATCCCGTCTCGACCGACAACGTGCTCAACGGCTTCCAAAAGGTAACGGACTTTACCGGCGAAACCACACAGGACTCGCTGTTTGCCAGCGTGTTTGGCACGGCCGAGCATTCCGACTACTACAAGACCTCCCTGTACCTGGCCACCAACTCGGCCGCAACCGACGTGTACCTGTCGGGCATCGACTTTACCGAGCAAGATCCGGCAAACCCCATCTCCACCGCCCTGCGCGTGGGGCTGGTTGCCTATGCTCCAGGGCAGGGCGACACCGTTACGGGCCAGTACGTCTTTGAGGTCTCGGGCGAGCACAATCCTCAGGCGCGCTACAACACCCTCGACGGCAAGGATGCCGGCGAGAACGAGCAGAGCCACCTGGTGCTCGACAGCACCCGCTCCGATGGTTTCACGATCCATTTTAACCAGCTGACCAGCGCAAACTTCTGCGACTACAACGAAGACACCGGCATCGTGGGCCTCAAGGAGGCCACGACCAAGATCTGCAGCCTGCCCGCTGCCGCCAAGGGCGCCAACCGCAGCACGCCCGTGCGCGTGGATGTGTACGTGTGGCTGGAAGGCTGCGACCCCGACTGCACCAACAACCTAGCCGCCACCAGCCTGCAATCGCTGGCGCTGCGCTTTGCCGGCAAACGTTCGTAAGGGGGCTAGGGATGAGTGCATCGAACATCAAAGATGTCCTAGGTTCGCGCCGTCGCATGGTTGCTGCGGCCGCATGGATGCTGGTGCTGGTAGCTGCCCTGAGCGCCGCCACCTACGCCTGGTTTAGCAACTCGCGCTACACCAACGTGACGCCCGTGGCGCATACGGTAAGCGACGAGAGCTCCGACTTGCAGATTGGCCTTTCGGCCAACGGGCCCTGGGACACGACGGCTGCACTTGCCTCTGCCGACAAGACGCTCTATCCCATCTCGACGTCAGACCTTTCCCGCTTTTGGCGCGGCACGTTCCAAAACGCCGCGGGCATCACGACCGACTACGCCGACTGCACCGCGCAGCTGGACGGCTATGCTCTTTCGGGGACGCTGTACCTTAAGGGCGGCGACAGCGCGCTCAACGTGTACCTGTATCCGGGCCAGATGAGCGTGACGAGCGACCCACAGCTGCTGGCCGCGCTGCGCCTGGGCCTGGTCATCACGACCCAGTCGGGCACGCAAACGCATATCTTTACCTGCGATGACCTAGGTAACACCGCTGGCGCTACCAGCAGACGCACTACGGCGCAAGACGGCGTGGTTGTGGCGGGCGGCGCTTCGGGCTGGGCCTACACCGCCGACCCTGCGCGCGCCATAAGCGCTTACAGTATGGACGGCGCCGGCGACACGCCCACGGCGCGCGCGGGCGCCACGCCCATCTGCACGCTGGCCGCCAACGAGGTGGCAAGCGCTCATTACGTTGTGTACATGGTAGGCTGCTACGCTAATTGCATCGACGAGGCCCAGGCCCGCGATGTGGTACTGCAGCTTGCCTTTGCCGCGGCCAAGGCATAGGGGGGGGCGAGCTAAATGCACAAGAATAAGCACATGCAGGTAGGCGCCAGCGAGTCCGCGGGCGCAACCCCGGGGACCGCACCCGCCGCTGCCGCCGAGCGCGCTGTGGGTTCGGACTCTGACACCCGCCGCCACGCCCACCGCGCGCGTGCCTACATCGCGCTCGTCATGGTGGCACTCGCCGCCACGCTGGGCGCCGCGACCTACGCTTGGTTCACGAACAACATGAAGGTCAACACCAACTCGGTGAGCGTGCACAGCGACACGTCCAAGCTGGTGCTGGAGCTGGGCGATGCCGACCGCGGCAGCTGGTCGCAGCAGGGCGACGTTTCCCTAGCTTCTATCGCGAACGGCGCCGTGACGCTCTACCCGGTCTCGACCTTCGACCTCAACGGCTTTGCTGCCTGTGCGCAAAACAACTCTGCCGGCGATGCCACAGTGTTTGAGCAGGCAAAAGACAACGGCTCCGCCTTCTACCACGGCTGGATTGACCTGCGTCCCACCATTACCGGAACGGGCGCCAGCAAAGTAAGGGGCAAGGTCAACCTGTATCTGGCCGAATCGCTGGTCCCGCAGGGTGCCGATGCCGAACTGCTGCGCGCAGCCCGCGTGGGCATAAAGATCTCGAGCGGCAACCAGGTGCTTGCCACCAACATCTTTGAGCTCGACAGCTCCGACAGCGGCCATCGCGGCGAGCATCCCACGACCGCCCCGGCTGGCCTTGCCGGCTACGCCGATGGCATGCTCTTGGGCTGGCAAAACAGCCAGCTCGCTTGCGGTACCAACGTGACGCAGGACCCGGCCGCCTTTACGCTGGACACGAGCGAGACAGCCACGCGCCCGCAGAACACACTCGCCACGCTGGCGCTGGGCCAGACCTATCGTCTGGATATCTATTACTACATCGAGGGCACCGACCCCGATAGCGCCGACTATCTCTATCAAGATCCGGGCACCTTGCACCTGGCGCTCTTTGCGACCTTGGACGGTGAGGCGTAATGGCACACGTTAAACCAGACGACCGCCGCTCGGCTACCGCCGTCCAACCGCCGCTACCCGCCGGCCCGGCACCGCCGCCCCCGCCGACACCGACCTACGCCGCAAACAGCACCACCACCGTGGTGCTGGTGCTGTTTGCGCTGGTGGCGATAGCCATGGCAACGTTTGCCTGGTTCTCCATCGCCGATAGCGCCAAGACCCGCATGCTCATGATCGACGCCAACGCCGACGGCTCGCTGCGCTTTGACCTGGACGAGCACGCCACGTTTGACGAATACGTCCACAGCCTGGGCTTCGATCAGATCTCGGCGCGCATCGCCAGTGAAAAGGGCGTGGACATCGATACGTCCAAGCTCAGACCCGTCACCACGAGCGACTACCAGACCTTCACCTTTGAGGACGGTTCCACCGCCGACCCCGCCACCGGCGCCTACCTGGAGTTTACGCTGCACTTTATGAGCAGCACGGACCTGCGCGTTCGCCTGACCGGCCAGGACGGCGACAACGGCGCATCCGGCACGCGGTTTAGCTCCGACACGCAGGGCATGGCAAGCGCCATGCGTATGAGCTTTACCGCTGACGGCCACACTTGGGTCTACAACCCCAACGGGGGCGGGGGCTCATCCGGCGCGGCCACTGTCTTTGGACTCGACTCGGGCGCTGCCACCGCGGCCAGCGATATGTTCGACCTGATAAAAGATACGGATAAGCCGGTAACCGTTCGCATATGGCTCGAGGGAACGGACCCAAATTGCACTAATATGCTAAAGGGAGCTAACTATTCAGTATCGATTCGCTTTGAAGGCATCGAGGAACAGTAGATATGCACGGCGGCCACCGGGCCGCGAACGACCTAGACAGACACGGTAGTAAGGGACATCATGCAATCTGTTAAAAAAGTCGCATCCATCGCGCTGAGCGTCGTCATGTGGATCATCATCCTGGTGGCGGCCCTGTATGCGTTTACCACGCTCGCCACGCACGAGGACGGCAGCGTCTCTGACATCGCCGGCTTCACCCCGCTCGCCGTGCAGTCCGACTCCATGGCGCCCACGTTTAACAAGGGCGACCTCATCATCATCAAAAAGTGCGACACCTCCAAGCTCGAGGTGGGCGACATCGTGACGTTCCATACCATCATCGACAACGAGTACGCGCTCAACACGCACCGCATCGCCGCCATCGACGAGGTCAACGGCATGCGCAGCTTTACCACCAAGGGCGACAACAACGACGTGGCCGATACGCACATCATCAGCGACGGCGACATCGTGGGCAAGTACGTGTTCGCGCTGCCGCAGATGGGCAAGGTCATGGACTTCCTGTCCAGCTCCATGGGCTTCCTCATTGTGATCGTGCTGCCCATGCTGCTGTTCTTTATCTACCAGGTGTATCACCTCATCGTGGTGGGCATGAACCTCAAGCGCGCTATGGCCGAGGAGGACCGCCTGGCCGCCGCGGCCGCCATCGTGGACGCCGAGGGCAAGGGCGCTGCTGCCACCGTCACGGCCGATAACGCCGCCGAGCAGCTCGCCCAGGCCGAGGCCAAGCTCGAGGAAGCCCGTCGTCTGAAGGC
>DBFZVF010000105.1:0-16846 GCA_048519165.1 Collinsella sp. | reverse complement strand
GAACCACCACGGTGCCCTGGTGCAGCAGCTGGTAGAAGGCATGCTGGCCGTTGGTGCCGGGCTCGCCCCAGAAGATCTCACCGGTGTCGGAGGTCACGGCGCTGCCGTCCCAGCGGACGTGCTTGCCGTTGGACTCCATGGTGAGCTGCTGCAGGTAGGCCGGGAAACGGTGCAGATACTGGCAGTACGGCAGCACGGCGTGGCTCTTGGAACCGAAGAAGTTGACGTACCAAACGTTGAGCAGGCCCATCAGCGCGACGGCGTTGTTCTCGAGCGGGGTGTTGCAGAAGTACTCGTCGATGGCGTGGAAGCCCTCAAGGAACTGCTGGAAGCGCTCGGGGCCAAGCACGACGATCAGCGACAGGCCCACGGCGGAATCGACGGAGTAGCGGCCGCCGACCCAGTTCCAGAAACCGAAGGCGTTGGCGGGGTCGATACCGAAGGCCTCAACCTTCTCGAGTGCGGTGGAAACGGCGACGAAGTGCTTTGCCACGGCCTCGGCGTTCTGCTCATCGGAGCCATCGATAGCGCCCTGAGCCTTGAGCTGCTCGAGCATCCAGGTCTTGACCTCGCGGGCGTTGGTGAGGGTCTCGAGCGTGGTGAAGGTCTTGGAGACGATGATCACGAGCGTGGTCTCGGGATCCAGGCCCTTAAGCTTCTCGGCCTGGTCGTTGGGATCGATGTTGGAGATATAGCGGCAGTCGATACCGGCGTCGGCATAGGGACGCAGAGCCTCGTAAGCCATGACCGGGCCCAGATCGGAACCGCCGATGCCGATGGACACCAGGTGCTCGATCTTCTTGCCGGTAACGCCCTTCCACTCACCGGAGCGCACGCGCTCGGCGAAGGCATACATGCGATCGAGGACCTCGTGCACGTCAGCGACAACGTCCTGGCCGTCGACGATGAGCTGGCCCTTCTCGGTTGCGGGGCGGCGAAGCGCGGTGTGCAGGACGGCGCGGTCCTCGGTGGTGTTGATGTGCTCGCCGGAGAACATGGCGTCGCGGCGCTCCTCGAGCTTCACCTCACGGGCAAGATCGCACAGCAGCTTGACGGTCTCATCGGTCACCAGGTTCTTGGACAGATCGAAGTGCAGGTCGCCGGCATCAAAGCTCAGCTTGTTCACGCGCTCCGCATCGGCAGCGAACCATGCCTTAAGGTCGATACCCTCGGCCTCGAGCTTCTCCTGATGGGCCTCGAGCGCCTTCCAAGCGGCGGTCGACGTAGCGTCGATAGGTGCGGCAACAGTTGCCATAGAGTCCTCCTCAGCATACGGGCGCACGCCTCCATGCGCCCGGACATTCAGATGCCACTATTCTAGCGCAGGTCAAGACTACAATCAGCGAGCGTTGCTAATCCGCCCCCAAACGGCAGCCGATCAAAAAGGGACAGGCTTATTTTGGCAGGTCAAACGCTTTACCAACCAAAAACCCGTCCTTTTATGGCAAATATTAGGCCGCGGCGCAGACGCTACCGAGCAACTCACGCAGAGGAGACCCGATGCCCTCCAGCAGTTCGGGCGCGATAATGGCAAAAACGGGAACCTCGCCGGTGCCCACGGCAGCAGGCACCTTGCCCTCCGAGACAATGCATCCATAAGGCACAAAGCCGTCTTCGCCGGCATCGAGCGCCGCCATGCGATGCGTGAGCTCGCGCGCAAAGCCAGCAGTATCGGCATCGCCAATCGCCAGGACAAAGTCCACGCCTTCGTCGGTCGCCAAGGCCACGGCTTCGTCGATCAGCTCGTCTCCCCCGTCGCCCTCAAACGAGCCGCAGTGGAAAAGCACACGCTCGAGTAGGGCTCGATCAAGCGAGCCGAGCGCCGCCGAGACGAGCTCATCGTGCGTATGTTTGTCACCGCCCAACACGACCAGCGCCTTGGTGCCACCGTAGTGAGCGACCAATCGTCCGCACCAGCGAGCCACGTCTCCATCCGCAACAAGGCGCGTCGGCATACCAAACCCATAATTGACCATCTTTTCCACAACCCTTCCGTGCGTATAGGCGGTATCAATCGTTAGGCTCATGCTACGAAGCGAGGTTTTC
The DNA here is from genome assembly GCA_048519165.1 of Collinsella sp. Classification (GTDB taxonomy): domain Bacteria; phylum Actinomycetota; class Coriobacteriia; order Coriobacteriales; family Coriobacteriaceae; genus Collinsella. The sequence goes on along the minus strand of DBFZVF010000105.1, from coordinate 14,800 downwards.
CGAGCTGTTTCGCGCTCTTTAGAGCTGCGTTAAAACCCAATCCAACCGCACGACCATACCTACCAAAACAAACCAGTCCCTTTTTGACAGGTTTTGACGATGTCCAGATGAGCGGGTATTATCGAACAGATATTCGATAAGAACATGTGTTTGATGAAAGGACACGGATGGCGCACGAGCAGCACACCTATATCTGCATCGACCTCAAGACGTTTTATGCCAGCGTCGAGTGCGTCGACCGCGGGCTCGATCCGCTCACCACCAACCTGGTCGTTGCCGACGAATCGCGCGGGCGCACGACCATCTGCCTCGCCATCACACAGGCTATGAAGGACTTAGGGATTCACAACCGCTGCCGCCTATTTGAGATTCCCGATGGCATCGACTACATCACGGCCGTACCGCGCATGCAGCATTACATGGAGGTGTCGGCGAAAATCTACGGTATCTATCTGGAATACGTCAGCCCCCAGGACGTGCACGTCTACTCCATCGATGAGTGCTTTATCGACGTGACGCCCTATCTGGACCTCTATCACACCGATGCGGAAGGGTTCGCCTGCACGCTGCGCGACGAGGTCCTCGCGCGCACCGGCATCACGGCGACGGTCGGCACCGGCCCCAACCTATTCCAGGCCAAGGTAGCGCTCGACATTACCGCCAAGCACGTACCCAGCCGCATCGGCATACTCGACGACGAGACCTTTCGCAAGGAGATCTGGCCCCATCGTCCCATCACCGATATCTGGGGCATCGGTCCCGGCGTGGCAGCCCGCCTCGAGAAATACGGCGTCTACGATCTGATGGGCGTCGCGGCGCTCGACGAAAACCTGCTTTACGACGAGCTCGGCGTCAATGCCGAATATCTCATCGACCATGCCTTCGGGCGCGAGCCGACAACCATCGCCGATATCCAAGCCTATCGCCCGCAAGCAACTTCGACCACCACAGGACAGGTGCTCTCGAAGGGTTATGCCTACGAACAGGCCTATACCGTCTTGCGCGAGATGGTCGACAACGCCGTTTTAGACTTGGTCGATAAGCACGTGGTCTGCGACAGCATCTCGCTCTTTGTGGGCTACGCGAGCGAACGCGCCGACATACGCCGCCTCGACGCCAGCGGTACAGCGCAGTATGTGGACGGATGCGGGCACCTGCGCTCGAGCACATCGAGTATCGAACCCACCGCAACCGCCGGCCCCGAGCTCGCGCCCCGTGCGCCCAAGCCCGTCCAGCGCGATGACGAACGGCGTCGCCTGGTGCGCGAAGCGCAGGCAATCGATGGCATCTTTGTGGGAGAGCATGGCGGCAAACCGCGCGGTGGCTATGCCGCACTCTTTGCGCACTCCAACGCCTCGCGAAAGCTGCCCGAGCGTACCAATTCGTTCAAGAAGATCATGGGCTATTTCGATGAGCTCTGGGCGCAGACTGTCGATCCCAAACGACCGGTCAAGCGCATCAATCTGGGATTTGGCAACCTCATGCCCGAGGAATTTGCCACCATCGATCTGTTCAGCGATATCGAGGCCGATGAGCGCGAGCGCGACCTGGCACGCGCCGTGCTGGCCGTGAAAGGCAAATACGGCAAGAACGCGCTGGTTAAGGGGCTGAGCTTTACCGCCGGCGCCACCGCGCGCGAACGCAACGATCAGGTAGGAGGACATCGTGCCTAAGTCCCAACAACAGCCGATGCGGCCACCGACACCTTTTGAACGCCTAGCGGACCCCGAGGGAAGACGTCGCTCCGCCGACCCCAGGCTCACCGCCAACGGCACCGTCCGTGCCGGCCGTGCCGCGCAGTTTATGCCCTTTGCCGCCCTCACGGGATACTACGAGCTCGTGCGTAAACAAGAGATCACCGCCGAGCCAAAATGCGAACTCACAGAAGAAAAAGCCCTCGAACTTTCGAAAAAGCTCGAGGGCCTCAAGCGCGGCGACTTGGTTCGTGTCACCTATTACGATACATACGGCTATCGCAGCCGCACCGGCATCCTCGACGAGGCGCTCCCTGCTTTCAAACTCCTCAAGCTCAAAGATATCGCCATCGACTTCGACGACATCCAGGACATCGAGCTACGCGGACGAGCCTAGACAAGGACGCGCATCCAAGGCAAGGCCTACAGCGTCATGACGTAGTAACCCGCATCTCTCACGGCAGCCTCAAGGACACCGCGATCGATCGGCCGCTTGGAGCGCACGCGCGCTGTGTGGTCCGCATACGTCACCGTTGCCCACACGCCATCCAGCGCATTGAGGGCATTGGCTACGTTCTGAGCGCAGCCGTCACAGCTCATGCCGCCGATGAGTAGCTCATCGCTATAGGGATAGTGCGATGCATCGGTATCCACCACAACAACCTTTTTGGCCTTCTTACCGCTCGCGCCATCGCTGCAGCAGCTCTTTCCGTGTGTCGAAGCGACAATGCGACGCAGTCCAAAAAACATGCCGACGGCAATGACGGCCAACACGATGAGATTCGCAGGGTTGAGCAAGTCGCTCATGCGTTCCCCTTTCAAGTAGCACTATCTAGATACCCCCATGGGGTGTCCTCATCTTAACCCAAAATCGTGTCCGTTCGGTCAATTAGTTTCCCTCTTCAAACTTTTTTGTTGACCATGGCTTACTTTCGTGTATAAGTTTTCCTAGGCTAACAACTGAGGACCCGAAAGGAGCATCGTGACTCGAACCATTGACATCCCAACATACCAAACGGCTGTCGTGCGCAACTGCTCCCCTACGCTCGCAGGTATCAAGCCGGCTTCGCTCTTTACCTATCCCGGCGTTTACGCCAACCAAAACGGAAAACCCGGCGCCGCCCATATCGAAGAGCGACGCTCTCGCCTGCTCGCCGTCATAGCCCAATGCAACCGCGAGCTCCAGCCACTCGGAATCCATATGAGCGTTTTGGTCTGGCGCCCCTGCGGAGCGCTCATCTATGTGTATCGCCCTGCGGACCTCATGCGATACCTCTCCGACCCCCGTGCCACGACGGCGCTAGCCGCCGAAGGTTACGATGTCCACAACCTGCCCGCATCCCTGGTGCATCTCGCCGCGCGCATCACGCTGGCAAGCAGCAATGCCGCAGAGAGCGCCTATGACGGCAGCGTCTGCGCGCTAGCGCGAAATAGGCACTGCGATACGGGGTGCATGTGCGAGTTCCCCCACGAAATTGGCTATTTTTTGGGCTATCCCTACGAAGATGTCCATCAGTTTATCGTCCAGCACGGCGAAAACTATAAGGTCTTTGGCGCATGGAAGGTATACACAAACGTTGAGCAGGCGCTCACGACCTTCGATTCCTATCGTGCATGCACGCAATACCTTACCTACATCTATCAACAGGGCTGCACCCTGGAACAACTTGTCCAGGCAACCCGATAGAGCATACAAAACGCGGCCGCACGCCGCGCAACCGAAAGGAAAACATATGAGCAAGATCGCAGTCGTCTACTGGAGCGGTACAGGCAACACCGAGGCCATGGCAAACTTCGTTGCCGAGGGCGCAACCGGTGCCGGCGCCGAGGCAGAGGTCATCTCCTGCGCCGACTTCTCCGCCGACAAGGCCGCCAACTATGACGCCATTGCCTTCGGCTGCCCCGCCATGGGTTCCGAGGAGCTTGAGTATGACGAGTTCCAGCCTATGTGGGACGAGGTCAAGGAGACCCTCGGTGACAAGAAGGTCGTCCTCTTTGGCTCTTATTCGTGGGCCGAGGGCGAGTGGATGGACAACTGGAAGGCCGATGCCGATGAGGCAGGCGTCAACGTCGTCGATTCCGTCATTTGCTACGATGCGCCCGATGATGAGGGCGAGACCGCTTGCAAGGCCCTCGGAGCCGAGCTCGCGTAACGAACCCAGGGCCTCCAAAAGAGCCTGCATCAAAGCGCATCCTCATCCCTACAAAAGAGCGGGGGCTGGATTCAAGTCCAGCCCCCGCTCTTTTATAACGGCAGTTACATCAACCGGCTACGAGATATTGCCCAAGAACGCCTTGGTGCGCTCGCTCTTGGGGTGGTCGAAGACCTCGCTCGGCGTACCCTCTTCCACAATGACGCCGCCGTCCATAAAGACGACGCGGTCGGCGACGTCGCGGGCAAAGCCCATCTCGTGCGTCACGACAATCATGGTCATGCCATCGCGTGCCAGGTCGCGCATGACACCCAGAACGTCGCGAACCAGCTCGGGATCGAGCGCCGACGTGGCCTCGTCAAAGAGCATAACGTGAGGGTTCATCGACAGGGCGCGGGCGATGGCAACGCGCTGCTGCTGGCCGCCCGAGAGCTGGCTCGGCATAAAGTCGATACGCTCGGCAAGACCGACCTTGGTCAGCTCCTCGACGGCGATCTTCTCGGCCTCTTCCTTGCTGCGCTTGAGCACCTTTTGCTGCGCAAGCATGACGTTCTTTTTGACCGACAGGTGCGGGAACAGGTTGAACTGCTGAAACACCATGCCCAAGTGCGTACGCACCTTATTGAGGTCGACGCCCTTGGCGCACACATCCACGCCCTCGACGACAATCGAACCACTCGTGGGCTCCTCAAGACGGTTAATGCAGCGAAGCATCGTCGACTTGCCCGAGCCCGAGGGACCCAGGACCACGACGACCTCACCCTTGTGCACATCCAGATCGATGTCGCGCAGGACCACGTTATCGCCAAAGGCCTTCTGGAGATTCTTGATGCTGACGACGACCTCGTTCGAGTTATTGGTTTCGCTCATGATAGAACCTCCTTACAGACCAGCGATATGGTCGGCGGGCGTCGCGACAACCTGTCCGGCGCTCTTGGTGGGACGCTTCTTTTTGGTTTCGGCCGTACCCAGCAGCCTCGCCTCGAGACCGCTCACCAAGCGCGCAAGCGGCAGGGTAATGACCAGATAGAACAGGGCGGCAACCACATACGGCGTAATGGAGCCCGTCGTTGCCACGATGGTGCGGGCGTTCATGACGATCTCGACCACGCCCACGGCGGCGAGCAGCGACGTATCCTTGTAGAGCAGGATAAACTCGCTGGTCAGCGTAGGCAGGACATTGCGGAACGTCTGCGGAATCATAACGTAGAGCAGCGTCTGGAAGGCATTCATGCCCAGCGAGCGAGCAGCCTCGTTTTGACCCTTGGGGATCGACTGAATACCGGCGCGGAAGATCTCGCACAGGTACGCAGACGAGTTCATGGCCATGACGATAACGCCCAAGACGTAGTCGTCAACCTTGACACCGGCAAGCGGCAGGCCAAAGAACGCGATATAGATCTGCAGGAATGCCGGCGTGCCGCGGATGATATTCACGTAGATGCCGGCAAGGCAGCGCAAGATGCGCGATTTGGAGATGCGCATGAGCGACAGGGCAAAGCCAAAGGGGATCGCCAGCGGAAACGCCACAAGCACGATCGAGAGCGACATAAGGAAGCCCTTAAAGACGATCGGCAGACTCTGGACCAAAATGACCGGGTTCAAGAACAGGCGCAGGAACATATTGGAGTTCCATGCCTCGACCCACGGCTGTTCCTTAAGATCGGCCAGGAAGTTGTCAAAGGCCGTCACGCCTTTGATCTCGACGGAAGGAATCTTGGAAATCTTCTTGGTCGAACCGTCGGCAAGCGTATAGGTTCCGCTAAAGGCCTCATCGCCGCCCTCGACGGGAAACGTCACGCCGTAAACCTCGACACGGAAAAAGCCGCCGGCAGGCGCCGTCTCGCCAAAGTCGATCTTGAGCGTCTGGCCGTCAGCCTTGCACGTGGGCTTCATGGGCGTACGATCCATGAGGTCCTCGCCCGAGAGCATCGTCAATCGCGTGTCATCGGTACCAAACGTCGTGCCGTCGACAAACGTCAGCGAAAGACCGCTCAGCTCCTCGTCGGCATCGGCCTGAACCTCCCAGGTAATGCGCGTCTCAGTGCCGCCGACCACAGCGCTGCCCGAACCGGTATTGGGACGCGCGGTGATCTTTGCGGTCTCGAGCGCCTGGGCGGTCGAAGGCGCGGCTGTCCCCGCGCACAACAAAGCGAGCGCCACAGCTAGGGCGCAGGCTAGTTTTTGGAGCATCGAGGGCAGCGGAAAACGCCGACCCATGGCCCCTTCGTTCAATCGAGACAAGGTGGCTCCTATCGTAGAAGTTGCCGGCAAAACGAGACGGAAACGCTCTCCGTCGAGAGAAGCGCAAAGGCCCTCTCCGCAAAACGGAAAGGGCCTACGCGCAATCAAGCATCTATTTACTTGATGTTGTACTTAGCCATGAGGGCGTCAACGGTACCGTCGTCGGTCAGGTCCTTGATGGCCTGGTTGATGTCGTTCTTGAGCTTGGTGTTGCCCTGGTTGATGGCGATGGCGTACTCCTCGCCGGTGCTAATCTGCTTGATGGTCTGGCAGGTGTTGAACTGCTCGGCGGTCAGCTGGCTGGCAACGGAGCGGTTGGTGACTACGGCGTCGCCCTTATCGGACTGCAGGGCGCTGAAGCACTCGGTAGCGTCCTTGTAGGGGACGATCTTGGCCTTGGGGAAGTTCTCCTGGGCAAAGGCCTCGGCGGTCGAACCAGACTGGACGATGATCGTGGCGTCAGCATTGTTGAGCTTCTCGCTGTAGTTGTCGGCCGTGATGTCGGTGTTATCGACCTTGGTCACGATAGCCTAATCGTCCATGTAGTAGGAATCGGAGAAAGTGACTTCCTTCTCACGCTCGGGCGTGTCGGTGATAGCCGCGATGGAGACGTCATATTTGGCGCCCGAAGCGACGCCCGGAACCAGCGTGTCAAAGTCATTGTTGACATACTCGACATCCAGGCCCAGCTTGTCGCCGATAGCCTTGATGAGCTCAAGGTCAAAGCCCTGATAATCGCCGTTGTCATCCTTGTACTCAAACGGAGCGTACTCGGCAGAGGTGCCGACGGTCAGCGTACCGTCCTTGACGAGCGCGTACTCCTTGGAACCGTCGACCTTCTCGACCTTAGCGTCGTCAGAGCTGCTGGAACTGGCATCAGAACCAGAGGTGGCGTTGGACGAGCCGCAGCCCGTCAGAGCGAGGGCGAGCGCCATAGCACCCGTGGCGGCAAATGCGCCAAGCTTCTTCAGCTTCATAATCAGTCTCCTTCCAAAGACCCCACGTGATTCAGGGGTCTGCAAAAACTGAGGGTTATTATGCACCCGCTTGGAAGAATCCGCAATTAGAAAACTGATTGAAACAAACCCATAACGTGAATGGAGCACTCCACTTTATGACAGTCATCACTGCTGCAATGACCTTAACAATTTGATTTCAGCCGCATAACCTGCAAGTTCGTTCGGTGTCTCCAAAATGAATGGCAATGCGCGCAAGCGGCCATTCGATACAATATTCTGCATAACCTGCATACCGCCGCCAAACTCTTCACTACCCAGGTAGCCCTTGCCGATACACTCGTGGCGATCCTTATGGGCGCCGCAGGGATTCTTGGAGTCATTGATATGCACGGCGCGCAGGCGTTCGATACCCACCACACGATCGAACTCGTCAAGCACACCGTCAAGATCGTGGACGATGTCATAGCCGGCGTCATTCACATGGCAGGTGTCCAGGCAAACGCCCAACTTGGCCGACAGCTCGGGGCGCTTGTCGGCAACGCCCTCGATGATGAGCGCCAGCTCCTCAAAGCTGCGGCCCACCTCGGTGCCCTTGCCGGCCATGGTCTCGAGCAGCACCGTCGTCTGCTGCCCCTCAAACATCACCTGGCACAGGGTGTCGACGATCATCTGAATGCCGGCGTCGGAGCCCTGCCCCACATGCGCACCGGGATGGAAGTTGTAGTAGTTGCCGGGCAGCGCCTCCATGCGCCGCAGGTCCTCTGCCATGGCCTCCAGGGCAAACTCGCGCGCCCGCTCTTTGGCTGAGCAGGGGTTATAGGTATACGGGGCATGAGCCACGAGTGGGCCAAAATCATTTTGCGCCATAAGCTCGCGCAGGGCGGCCACGTCATCCATGTCAAGATCTTTCGCCTTGCCGCCGCGCGGGTTGCGCGTAAAGAATGCAAAGGTATTGGCGCCAATTGACAACGCCGTCTCTCCCATCGCCCGATAGCCCTTCGTCGTGGATAGATGACACCCGATCGTCAGCATCCCCAGCTCCCCCTCATCAGTTGCGGTGAAATAGTTCCTGTCGATGCCTTATTCTGCCGCAAACAGGAACTATTCCACCGCAAGTTATAAAAGGGGCATCAGAGATGCGGGGCACCAAGCACTACGGCTACGGGCGCCGGCGTCATGATCCCCTACGCGTCAGCGCCAAGTCCTAGAGGGCTAGACGGATTGCATCGATAATGCGCGCGCAGCGCTGTGTGGCGGCAAGGGGCATGACGGGACTCTCGAGTTTCCCCGCCCGGATGAGCTGGGTCGCATGCTGGATTTCGCCGTAGAAATCATCGACCTCAAACGGGGCATTTATTTCGAGCATTCGTCCGTCGGAGTACTTCACATGGGCGAGCTCGGGGCGATGGAGGCGCTCGATTTCCAACGAACCCCGCTCGCAGGCAATCGTTAAGCGGCTTTCGTATGCTGCTTTGCCGTCACACACCATATGAATGGGTATACCGCCGACGCTCATATGGACCTCGTCGGCCCAATCGACGCGGCCGCCCGATACGTCACGCCAGCGAACTTCACGGGACGAAACATCGCACGCGCCCGCGAGCAAATCCTCAAACCAACCGACCGCATAGCAGCCCATGTCATATAGACAGCCACCCTGCAACGGGTCGAGCAGATAACTCGAAGGGGGCTCACCATAATCGAGTTTTTGCACGCTTTCAATCGAGACGATACGGCCGAGCTCGCCAGACGCAAGCAAGCCCTTCACGCGAGTACGCATCGGACAAAACCGATTTTTCATCGCCTCCATAAACAGCACGCCGCGCTCGCGAGAGGTGGAGGCAATCGAGAGAGCCTCTTCTTCGTTCAAAACGGCCGGCTTTTCGCACAGCACGGCCTTTCCCGCGCGCAGTGCCCGACAGACCCAATGCGCATGCATGCCATGTGGAAGAGCCAAGTAGATTACGTCGACATCGGGGTCGGCAATCAGCGCATCATAAGCCGCATCGCCGCTATCGTCAGCCGTGGCATAACTGTGCGCGGCATCAATCAAAAACGCTCGGCAAAATTCCTCGACATGTGCAGGAGTGCGGCCGGCCGCAGCCACCAGCCGTGCCCCGTCGACCTTCTTGAGCGACGATGCAAATCGATGAGAAATGCGTCCAGCGCCCAAAACGCCCCAACGAACCTCACGCAAATCATCACATGAATCCCGATGGCCCACGACAGCCCCCTTCAGTTGCGGTGAAATAGTTCCTGTCGATGCCTTATTCTGCCGCAAGCAGGAACTATTCCACCGCAAGTTATAAAAGGGTCACGAGGAGCGCGTTTTGCCGAAGGCCTTAAGCACCGCCGTCACGGGGCCAGGCTGAAAACGGCGGCGTACGTCGTCCAAGCGCCCGGGGATATCGATGTGCTGCGGGCAATGCCGCGCGCATTTGCCGCACTTGACGCAATTGCTCACCAGCTTGGGCTCGTTCGTCCGCACCGCGCTCGCCGTAAAGTATTGAGACAGCCCCGTAAACCAGCTGTGCGCATAGCTTGCGTTGTAGGCAGCAAAACACCCGGGAATATTGATGCCCTTGGGACATGGCATGCAGTAGCCGCATCCCGTGCAGGGCACGCGATTCGATTTTTCAAACTCCGTCAGCACGTGCGCGATGGCATCGAGCTGAGTAGCTGTCATCGAATCCGGCAGAGCCCGATCGGCCAACACCGCGTTCTCATCCACCTGCGCGGTATCGGTCATACCAGAAAGCAACATGGTCACCTGGGGATGATTCCACACCCACGAGAGCCCCCAAGCGGCAGGCGTATGCAAATGCCGATCGCATGCACCATCGAGAACAGCGCGCGCCCGCGGAGGCAATTTGCCTGCCAAGCGTCCGCCCAAAAGCGGCTCCATCACAAACACCGCGAGCCCGCGCTCGGTGGCTGCCATGAGTCCCGCCGTTCCCGCTTGGTAGTGCTCTCCAGCGTAGTTGTACTGGATCTGGCAAAAGTCCCAGTCATACGCGTCAAGCATCGTGAAGAAGTCCGCCGCACTGCCGTGGTACGAAAAACCTATCTGGCGAATACGCCCCGCAGCCTTTTGGCGCGCAATCCAATCCTCGATACCCAGCGCCACCACGCGCTCCCACTGCGCGGGCGAGGTGATGTTGTGCATGAGGTAGTAGTCGATATGGTCAGTCCGCAGGCGGCGCAGCTGCTCATCAAAGAAACGGTCGAAATCCTCCGTGCACTTGCACGAGGCGTGCGGCAGCTTGGTCGCGAGCAAAACCTGGTCGCGCAGGCCCAAGCGTTCAAGCGAAGCGCCCACGCATGCCTCGTTGCCGGGATAGAGATAGGCCGTGTCCAGGTAGTTAATCCCCTGCTCCACCGCACGGGAGATGATGGCGTCGGCAGTCTTCGCATCCGGGCGTCCCGGCGCACCGGGAAACCTCATGCAGCCCAGCCCCAACGCCGAGATACGGTTGCCGCTTTTGGGGTCAACGCGATATTGCACGGCCCCTCCCCTCCCATCGAAGCCCTGACAAGGCGAAACAAACCCGTCACGTCATCGAAACACATCGGAATCGCAATCGAGAACGTATCGTAACGCAGCAGAAATCAGGCCGTCACGGCACCGCTTTAACATCAGCAAAAAGCCCGATGAAAGGAGACGAGCGTGACCACGCGTGAGGACGCCTACCCCTACCCCGGCGAACAATACATCCTCTCGGTCGACCGTTACCAGATCGAGGTCATGGACCATCTGAACGAGTTTCCCGCCACGGGTGCCGTCATCTTCTGCACCTTCCCCAAGGTCCGCGATGGCGTCGGATACCCCGCCCGCGTCTTTGCGGTCTGCCCCGCGGCATAAGCTCCCATGCGTTTGTTCTTCTAAATTCCGCCTCCGGTGCACGCTACACGCCCCAGCGGCATACAATCCATCAGGCGCCCCGCACGCGGGCGCCTTTTTGTGAGGAGATGATTCACATGCAGATCAACAAGGTTGCCTTTATCGGCAAGGGCGGCGTCGGCCTGCTCTACGGCAGCATGATTGCCAAGGCCCTCGGCAATGACGCCGTCGAATACGTTATGGATGACGCCCGTTTTGAGCGTCACGCGGGCGATGCGCTCACCGTCAACGGAAAGCCTTGCGATCTCACGTCCGTCCGCGCCAGCGAGGCAGCGCCCGCCGATCTGGTCATCCTGACGGTCAAGACCACCGGTCTCGACCAAGCACTCAAGACTATGGAGCGTGTCGTGGGACCCAACACGCTCATCGCCTCGCTGTGCAACGGCATTACGAGCGAGCAAAAGATTGCCGAACGCTTTGGCTGGAAGCATACCGTTCTTGGTATCTGCCAGGGCATGGACGCCGTGTTCCTCAACGGCGCGCTCACCTTTACCAATGCGGGCGAGATCCGCTTTGGTGCAGCCGCCGGCACCGACCCCGCGACCGTCGCCGCTATCGACGAGCTCTACACGCGCTGCGGCATCGCCCATACCGTCGAGAGCAACATTGCGCACCGCATGTGGGCCAAACTCATGCTCAACGACGGCATCAACCAGACCTGCATGGCTTACGGCGGGACCTACGGAAGCGCCACGGAGCCGGGCTCCGAGCAGCGCCGCTGTTTTGTCGCCGCCATGCGCGAGACGCTTGCGGTTGCCAACGCCGAGGGCGTTGAGCTGACCGAGGCAGACCTGACGCAAATGGTGCACCTCATCGAGGGAATCGACCCCGCCGGTATGTCCTCGATGGCGCAGGACCGCATCGCACAACGAAAAACCGAAGTCGAGGAGTTCGCAGGCACCATTTGCCGCCTGGCCGCCAAACACGATATCCAAGTGCCGCAAAACGATTGGCTCTACCAGAGGATTCGCGAAATAGAAAGCAGCTGGTAGTGCTCGGCATACTGCAGCCAACAGATCCAATGGCAAAGCCGCCGCAAGGGGCACTCCCCTCGCGGCGGCTTCCTTTTTCATCTTTGGCCAAAAATCAGCTTCACAACGGTTAGAGCTGCGACTCCGACGCCTGGTCCTCATCGTCGCGACAAAGGACTACACCCGCACTTCCCAGCAGCGCGGCCGCGATCAGCGCGCCGACCACGATAGGAGCAGCCCCGCATGTCCCCTGCATGCCCGCGACGAGCGCGGCCGTGGGACCAAGGCAGCCAAGCATCAACGCGACGGCGGCAACGGCAATATCTCGAGCATTCACAAGACCACTTCCTCCAAGAGAAAGACCTTATTTCTCAAGAACCAGTGTGCCCCGCATCCATACGCCCAGCGTACCGCCACGGTAAGGGCTCTGTTAACTCAAACGCATACATAGAACGGACGTCCTTACGTTGCCCTAAAGCTCGGTAAAGACGCCCGTCCGCCAAATATCCGTGATGCAGAAAAATTACCAACCGGTGTAGTAATCGGTGGTTCCGGCAGCGCAGCCGGAGTCATAGACCTTGCAATCACCCTTGGAGCCCGTAAAGGTCGAGCCCTGGGCCATATCGCCCGCGGCAACAACGTAATAGCCGTCGGAATCGCGCCAGAAGCCCTCAGAATCCTGAGTCCATTCGCCCGTGCGATAGTGATAAAGCACATTGCTGCTGTAATAGGTCTCGCGGCGACCGTTGTAGTTATTGACACCCGCAGAGCGCGTCAGGCCCGATCCGTTCGCGTAGGACGCGGCAGACGCGTAGGACGGAGTGTAACCGGCGTTGTAGTACGAAGCCTGGGCGGCCTCGGCAGCCTCCGCCTCGGCGGCAGCAACCTCGAGCGCTTCGCGCTTGGCATCCTCAAGTGCAGTGCGCAGCTCATCGAGCTCGGTCGACTTCGCGTCGACCTCCTCCATCGTCAAAAGACTGCCCGCACCGTCGATACAACTCTGCAGTACAGCGCGCTCGTCATCGGTGGCATAGTCACCGTACATGTTCATGATGATCTGAGCACGCATCTCAAGGGAATCGCGCTTGGCCTCCATCGAGGCGTTCCACTCCTGCATGGAGCCAAAGCCGTCGCTGCGATAGTCGACGGGCTGCACCAGCGTCGTCTCGGACGGCGTGGATCCAACCGTGTCGGACAGTGTTGCCGCGTGGGCATCAGTTGCACCGGCGCCCGCCAAAAGTGCCACGGTCAGAGCGGCGGAAAGGGCGGCGGCTTTCGGTTTTCGTGAATCGATCCTCATGTAGCTGGAAACCTCCGTAGTGCGTTTTTGCTGCGTTTGAGCTGCGTGTGATTCGATCGCGCTGCATAGTACCCCGAGCAAATCGCGACCTGCGGTTTTACTCAAAAGGCGCACGTCAATTGCGTAAAACTCACATCCTCTCAACAGGAGTTTTCCACAACTCGAATGCATAAAGCATGTCAAAAACCCTGTTTTTGCGCCCTCTCTATGCAAAAAAGACGCCTGTGCAACCATTGTTCGCACAGGCGCCTTGAGCAGGCATTTTATGCAGTTATACCTATCGAGTCGCAAGGGGTCCTTGCACAAGTCGCCTTACTCGTCCAGCGCGGCGAAAGCCTGCTTCAGATCCCAAATGATATCCTTGGCGTTCTCGGTACCGATGGAAAGACGGATCGTGGAGGACGTGATGTTCTGCTCGGCGAGCTCCTCGGCAGAGAGCTGGGAGTGCGTGGTGGTAGCCGGGTGCACGACGAGCGACTTGACGTCGGCCACGTTGGCGAGCAGCGAGAACACCTGCAGATGATCAATGAACTTCCAGGCGGCCTCCTGGCCACCCTTAATCTCAAAGGTAAAGATCGAGGCACCGCCGTTGGGGAAATATTGCTTGTAGAGCTCATGGTCGGGGTGCTCAGGCAGGCTCGGGTGGTTCACCTTGGCAACATGGGTGTCACCGGTCAGGAACTCAACGACCTTCTTGGTGTTCTCGACATGACGGTCAACGCGCAGCGACAGAGTCTCTGTGCCCTGGAGCAGGACCCAGGCGTTGAACGGGCTGATGCAGGCACCCTCGTCACGCAGAAGGATAGCGCGGACATAGGTTGCGAAGGCGGCGGGACCGGCAGCCTCGGCAAACGAAACGCCGTGGTAGGAGGGGTTGGGCTCAGCGATCTGGGCGTACTTACCGCTCGCCTTCCAGTCAAAGTTACCGCCGTCGACGATCACACCGCCCAGCGAGGTGCCGTGGCCGCCGATGAACTTGGTTGCGGAGTGGACGACGATGTTGGCACCATGCTCCAGCGGACGGAACAGATACGGGGTGCCAAAGGTGTTGTCGACGACAACCGGCAGACCGTGTTTCTTGGCTATCTCGGAGATGGCGTCGATGTTGGGGATGTCGGAGTTGGGGTTGCCGAGCGTCTCGAGATAGATGACCGTGGTGTTGTCCTTGATGGCCCCCTCGACCTCTTCCAGGTTATGAGCGTCGACAAACGTGGTCTCGACGCCAAACTGGGAGAGCGTATGCTCCAGCAGGTTGTAGGAGCCACCGTAGATGGTCTTCTGAGCCACCACGTGGTCACCGGCCTGGGCAAGAGCCTGCAGGGTATAGGTGATGGCAGCAGCACCGGAGGCGACGGCGAGACCTGCCACGCCACCCTCGAGTGCGGCGATACGGTCCTCGAAGACGCCCTGGGTGGAGTTGGTCAGACGGCCGTAGATGTTACCGGCGTCGGCAAGACCAAAGCGGTCGGCGGCGTGCTGGGAGTTGCGGAACACATAGCTCGTGGTCTGGTAGATAGGCACGGCGCGGGAGTCGGATGCAGGATCGGCACTCTCCTGGCCAACGTGAAGCTGCAGGGT
>DBFZVF010000104.1:0-10081 GCA_048519165.1 Collinsella sp. | reverse complement strand
TTTCCTTTCTTTGGGTGGGCCGTCAGGGGTTCAGCCTGCTCCGCAGGCGGCCGCTGCGGCGCTTCGCGCCTTGCGCGCTGCGCTGGCAAACGCTCACGCGTTTACTCAGCTCCGCGCCCCGACGGGTTCGAACCCATGCCTTGGCAACAAAAAAGCGACCAACCGGAGTCGATCGCTTTCTATTCTATGGTGGGCCGTCAGGGGTTCGAACCCTGGACCTTGGGATTAAAAGTCCCCTGCTCTGCCAGCTGAGCTAACGGCCCGCGGGTGGCATTGTACCACGGTCTGGGACTATTCCCAACTCCATTGGCCGTTCTGGAAAATCACAACTTCGCGTCCATCGGGCGTAATGCCCACAATATCGATGTCGTCCGTGCCAATCATAAAGTCGACGTGCGTGCTCGAAACGTTGACGCCATGCTCCAGGAGCTCCTCTTTGGACATATCATATCCATCCTCGATGCACTCGGGGAAGCCGACTCCCAGCGCAAGATGGCAGCTAGCGTTCTCGTCATAAAGCGTGTCGTAGAACAGGATGCCACTTTCGCGAATCGGCGTGTTCTTGGAAATGAGCGCGACCTCTCCCAGATGGGCAGCGCCCTCGTCAGTATCGATGATACTTGCGAGTGTCGCCTTGCCCACGCGGGCGTCGTAATCCACCACACGACCGTTCTCGAACTTGATCCAAAAATCGTCGACCTTGTTACCGTGATGGATAAGCGGCATTGCGGAATAGACGATTCCGTCAGCACGCATACGATCGGGCGAGGTGAAGACCTCCTCGGTGGGGATGTTGGGGAAGAAGGGGTGACCGTCGGGGGTCTCGCCCTTACCGCCGGCCCACTCATGCCCCTTCGTCATACCAATTACCAGGTCGGTTCCATTCGAAGCGGTATAGCGCAGGCAGTCGAAACGATTTTCGTTCAGAAAGCGCAGGTTCTTTTCAAACGCCGCATCGTGAAGCTCCCAGTCACTCTCCGGATCTTGGCCGTCAGCACGGGCGGTATGCAGAATCGCAATCCATAGTTTATAGATTGCAACCTCATCGGCGTCTCCCGGGAACACCTCGCGCGCCCAAGCCACGACCGGCGCTCCGGCAATGCACCACGGGTTGATGTTGTAATCCAGTCCGCGGCGGAAAATCTTGCACTGCGTGTTCCTCGCCTTGGAAGCGGCAGCGGGCTTGGCAGGATCGATGCCCTTGAGAGCGGCGGGGTCAGCACCCTCGATAAAGATAAAGCAGGCACCGTCCTGGGCCAGAGAATCCAGCTGTATGCGCTTCCACTCGGGCGTCTGCCCAAAATAGCTTTTCTCGACATGCTCGTACGCAAGCCTCGTCACGGCGTCGTCGGCCCAGATGACCGTCACGTGACCGGCACCGGCGTCATAAGCCTCCGCAACCACCACGCGCGCAAATGATGCGCACTCGACGGGAGACTGAACGACGACCTCCTGGCCGGGCTTAACGTTTACACCCTTGCGGACAACGAGACGCGCATAATTTTTAATCTTGGGCTCAAGGGTCTTCATGCCCTCAAGAGCTTCCTCGACCGTTAGGGCAGCTCGAATCATGTGCCACTCCATCTATCTATAGAACAGTAAAAAGGCGCGCCGCAAAAACGACGCGCCTTATATCTTAGCGATATGTATGGATACAAACGCTACTTCTTCTTGGAGTCCTTCTTGTCCTCCTCGGCAGCCGAGCGCTCGATAAGAGCGTTGAGCTTGTTCTCGGACATGCCCTCGGCCTGCGCGCGGTACATGTTGCGCAAGGGACGAATACGAACGAAGTCGTAGATAAAGTCACCCAGGATGATGACATAGGACAAAACGATGCCGACCATCTGAACAGGACTGGACACCGTGCCGCCGGGAGCGAAGTAGAGCGAAGCCCAAATTGCCACGACGAGTACCATGCCGATGGCGAGCACGGCCCACCAGATACGACGGCGCTTGGTGTAGTCCTCATCCTGCTTGAGAAGAATATTCGACACCGTATAGATACGATCCTCGCGAGCACGCTGCTTGGCCTTGCGGGCGCGCTTCTCCTCCTTGGAAAGGCCTTCCAGGTTTTCACCCTTCTCGAGCTCTTTGCGGCGAGCTTTAGACGAAGCCGGCACGACGCGAACGGAGCTCGCTGCTTGGCGGGCGGGTTTAGCAGATGCGGCGGACTTGCGCGCAACCCCGGTAACTTCGTGGGATTGCGTGCGCTTGTTCGTGGCGCTACGGGTACTCACTTATGCGTTCTCCTTCATGCTTGTGAACTGGGAGCCCGTGATGATCTGGAAGGCCTCGCGATAGCGCTCGGACGTGCCATCGATGACCTCGGCGGGCAGGTGCGGGGTCTCCCCCGTCATATCCCAGTTGGCCTTGAGCCAATTGCGGACGAATTGCTTGTCGTAGCTAGGCTGGATCTTGCCCTCCTCGTAGCTGGCGGCGGGCCAGAAACGGCTGGAGTCGGGCGTGAGGCACTCGTCGATCAGCGTGACCTTGCCATCGATAACACCAAACTCAAACTTGGTGTCGGCAATGATGATGCCACGGGTCGCTGCATACTCGGCAGCAGCCTTGTAGATCTTGAGAGACAGATCGCGAATCTGCGTGGCGATGTCCTCGCCAACGATCTCGCAGCAACGCTCAAACGAGATATTCTCGTCGTGATCACCGATCTCGGCCTTCGTGGACGGCGTGAACAGCGGCTCGGGAAGCTTGGAGGCCTCGGTCAGACCCTCGGGCAGCTGGATGCCGCAGACGGTGCCGTTCTCGTCATAGGTCTTCTTGCCCGAACCGGTCAGATAACCGCGGACGATGCACTCGATAGGAATCGTCTGGGCCTTCTTGACCAGCATGGCGCGGCCTGCGAGGTAGTCACGATACTCGGCAAACTCCTCGGGGAAATCCGCCGGATCGATGGAGACGAGGTGGTTGGGGACGATATCGGCAAACTTGTCGAACCAGAATGCCGAGATGCGGTTGAGCACCTCTCCCTTAAACGGAATCTCGTCGGGGAGAATAAAGTCGAACGCAGAAATGCGATCGGTGGCGACCATCAGCAGGTTTTCGCCGGCATCGTAGATATCACGAACCTTGCCACGGGAATCCGGACGACGCTCCATCGTTGTCACGTGAGTCACTCCTTACCTAAATACGACAGAAATGCGGGTTCTTTCCCGCATGTTTTCGCAAACTCGGAGCGGCAGGAACGCGGCCCCTCCTTCACCGAATAGCGAAAAGCTAGTGCTCCATTGTAGTAGATGCCGCGTCCGCCGTGTGCTCGCGAGGCAGATGAATCGTAAAAGTCGTACCCTTTCCAAGCTCCGACTCCACGGATATGTAGCCATGGTGACGCTCGACGATTTGCTTGGTCACGGCGAGGCCAACGCCCAGGCCGCCGGCTTCGCGGGCGCGGCTGGCATCTGCGCGCCAAAATCGCCCGAAGATGCGCGACAGGTCGTCCTTGGCAATACCGATACCGGTATCCGAAACGGCAATACTGACATGCTTGCGGTCACTGAGCACCGACACCACGACCCAACCGCCCTCGGGGGTGTAGCGCATGGCGTTGCTCATGAGGTTGATGACGCACTGCGTGATCATGTCGGGATCGGCCTCGACGACATCGTCGTGACCTTGGGTCTCGTCAGCAAAGCGCAAGCGCAGATCGCGGTCAACAAATAGGCGCTCCTGAGCGTTGACGATAGACCGCACAAAGGGAACCATGTCCACCGGTTCGAGATTGAGCGGCGCCGTGCTGTTTTCCATACGCGATAGGTCGAGCATCTGCTGCACCAAACGAGCCAGGCGGCGCGTCTCGGAAGCGACCGTCTCCAGATGCTCATCGTCGGTGGGATACACGCCGTCCTGCATGGCCTCGACCGTTGCAAGCATGGCCATGAGCGGCGTGCGAAGCTCGTGTGCGACATCCGAGGTCAGGCGCTTTTCGTGCTTCATATCTTTCTCGAGCGAGGTGGCCATCTCGTCAAAGGTCTCACCCAACTGATCGATTTCATCGTCGCCGCGCAAACCGGTACGAGCGGACAAATCGCCGTCGCGAATTTGCTTGGCTGTGCTGGTTATACGATGAATCGGTCTGGTAAGCATGCGCGACACGAACGATCCGATAACAACTGAGATGCAGACCGCAACAACCGCGGCAAGGGCCATGGCGTTAAAAGTCTTTTCCCTAAACGCAGAATCCGCCTTGGTGAGCAGGGCATCGGAGCCGATAGCCCATAGCTTCACCTGTCCGACATGCTCGCCAGAAGACGTTATGATTTCGACGTTGGCAACGCTATCGGAGTCGGTGGGCGCCGACGAGACCGGGCTATGCGAGGCCTTTTTACCGCTCGAGCTGCTCGACGCCGATTCGCTCTCGCGCACATCGGCGGTCGCACTTGCCGAAGGCCATGAGTCGTCATAGACGACAACGCCCTTTTTGTTGACAACCTGCATACTCAGGTCGTCGGACACCAAGCTCGATGTCGCGACCGTGCGTAGCTCGCCCGCAGTCCAGTTGCCGTTTTCCTCGTACGACGTCGCAAGCTTTTCGGCGGCAGAATTGGCAATCTCGACGATATTGGAGCGCGTGTAATCCGAAAAGACGGTACCCCACACAACGGAGACAACGCCCACCAGCACCAATACCGTCATGAGCGACGTCAGGGCAAAAGCCAAGGCCATGCGCGAGGGATAGCTCATCGCTGGCCGTGAATCGGAACGAGGCGTGTTCCAACTTGCCTTGGAACCCGCCTCGTTCTCCTGCTTATGCTTTTGCCCAATTTCAAAGCGCGCAGGTGTCATATGTGATTTCCCTATTTCTCGTCCGACTTATCGGTCTTGGCCGGAGCCTCGAAGCGATAACCGACGCCGTGAACGGTGTAGAGCCACTTAGGCTTCTTGGGGTCGTCGCCCAGCTTGGCGCGAAGGTTCTTGACGTGACTGTCGATGGTGCGCTCGTAGCCCTCAAAGTCATAGCCGAGCACCTTCTCGACCAGCTCCATACGGTTATAGACGCGACCGGGATGGCGAGCAAGCGTGGTGAGCAGCTTAAACTCGGAAGCAGTCAGGTCTACTTCCTTGTCCTCGACCAAGATCTTGTGGCCCGAGATATCGATGACCAGATCGCCAAAGTCGAGCACCTCAACGGCGGGCTCGTCTGCCTGGTGAGCACGACGGAACAGGGCGCGGACGCGGGCGACGAGCTCACGCGGCGAGAACGGCTTAATCAGGTAGTCGTCGGCACCAAGCTCAAGGCCGATGATGCGATCCTCGATCTCGCCCTTGGCCGTCAGCATAATGATGGGGACATCCGAGGTGTCGCGAATGGTGCGGCAAACGCGCTCGCCGGGAATCTTGGGGAGCATAAGGTCGAGCACAACCAGGTCGAACTGGTGCTTCTCGAACTCCTCGATCGCAGACTGGCCGTCCCCGACGCCAACAACCCAGTAGCCCTCGCGCTCGAGATAGGCAGCGACAGCGTCACGGATTGCCTTCTCGTCCTCGACCAGCAGAATCTTTTTTGCATCTGAAGCCATAACACGGCCCCCCTGTCTCAATTAGCTAAGAACAAGCCCATTTTAACGCACCTATGCCCGCCGAGCACCGCTACAGTGCGGCGGCTCGGCGGGCGGCACTCACAATTACAACGCGTTTATTCCCCCGTTGGCGCCCTTTTAACCCCTCGGCGCTAAAGAGAGAACAGGCGGGCGGTAACCGTCTCGGGAATTCCTTGGCTATTACGCACCGTGGCATAGGTTAAAAACGTATTCGATTTACCCGCCGTAGCTGGATAATCGCCATATTCGAGAGCGCGGTCGGGCGACAGCAGCGAACCATAGGTTTTGGCGGAGGTATCGATCAGAAAATGCGATGCCTGAACCTTAACCAGATATTTGCCTTTTCTGCCGGCAGCACACGCAAGCGGCTCGCGCGACAGGAATAGGAACGTCCCATTCTCGTTACCGATATAGGTGCCCATGTTGCCTAGGCTCCCCACGCCGCTATAGGCGGCCTCGATGGAGAACACAAACGTGTCGCCCATATATACGGCCTCGAAGGGAGACACCGATGAGGGAAGGACCAGCTGAGCCCTCTTGGTATTGTTGCCGTCCGTCAGGTCGATCGCCGTCATGCCGTAGTAGACGCCCTCGTCGTTGCGCACACGCGGGGAAATGGTCAAGATGCCGTCACTCACACGCGGGGCGGATGCAAAGCGGCCCGTTGACTTCCAAATGGCCTCGGCCTTTGCCTCGTCGAGCGAGCGGCGGTAGCAATACGAGTCGTGACTCGTCTTATTGCCGCCTGCAGCAGGCATCTTGTACCAAATGACGGACGATTCGAACGCCGTAAACAGCGGCGGGTCGTAGTCCTTGCCGCCTCGGTCGAGCTCGACCACATCGCCGACAAGCGACGCACCTGCCGTATTTTGCGCATAGAGTTTCCATGATGCATTCGCAAAGTTCATCTCGACCCAAGCAAATACGCCATCGCCGGCGCGGACATCGTAAAACGAATACCCCGCACCTTCCACGGGATCCTCGACGAGCGTCGTGAGTGAGCCGTCGCCCAGGTTGAGCATGCCGAGCGTATTGGCATGCCGCGCCGATGCGGGCGCCATCATCGCCGCGGCGTAATCACCGTCGCAGTAATACAGCAGCGTACCCAAAGGCAATGTCCATGAAGCTGCAGGCTCGAGGTCGATTTCGACAGCCTCGTACTCATCCGTAATCGAGACGATTTTTGAGTCATCTTTGATAACCTGCGGCTCGCCGGCGGCATCGTCGCTGGTGCCCGTTTTTTTCGAGCATCCGGCAAGTACCGTGGCAGCGCCCGCGGCAGCTCCACCGAGCACAAAGCCGCGGCGCGATATTCCGTTCTTGATGTGGTCGGCGATACCCATTAGGCGATCTCGGCGCGAGCGGCCTCGATAGCGCGGGTAAGCTGGTCGGCGCAGGAGGTCTTTTTCATACCGCAGGTATTACCGGCGAGAACCTCGATTACGCGATCGGCAGGAGCACCCTCAACCAGCTTGGAGATAGCCTTGAGATTGCCGTCGCAGCCGCCGGTAAACTCGACGCCCAGCACTTTGCTGCCGTCATCGGAAAGATTGAGGTGGATATTGCGAGAGCATACACCCTGAGGCTTGTAGTCAAAACTAATCATTGAGATCCCCTCTCAGAAAGAAATTTCAGACGTCTATTATCCCCGCCTGGCCCGACTTATTATCGTAAGCACCGATTCAACATCCTACGATGCATAGATTAGTGGGGGCAAGATTAGCAGCCCGTACCCCGTGCGTGGACTGTGCGCTTCTCCCGATACATATTGTGGTCGGCGACACGATATACATCGGCCAGCGTATTTCCAGCCGTCTCGACGGTCGCCACGCCAATCGATGCGCTGACCGTCAGTGCCTCATCGCTTACCGCGGCAAGACCGAGACGAAGATCCTGTTCCAGCCCGAGCGCAGACTCGTTGTCAGTATGGGGGCAAACCAGCAAAAACTCGTCGCCGCCAACGCGCATCGGCAGGTAATCCGCACCAGCCACCCGCCGCAGCACGGACGCCGTCCGTCGCAGCAGTTCATCCCCCATCTCGTGACCGTAGATATCGTTGGTCCGTTTGAGATAATTGCAGTCCAATATAATCACGCTCACGGGCAAGCCCTCGTTTACCAGGCTATCTCCGCGCGATTCAAGGTAGTTGCGGTTGCGAAGCCCCGTCAGTTTGTCTTGGTATGTCAGCTCCTCGGCATGTTTGACCATCGATATGTTGTGCGTCGCCACGACGACCGACTCCAGCCGGCCTTGCTCATCGCGATGCTGGGGGACAACCTGTAGCGAGTACCAAGCGCCTCGACAATCTCGCACCTCGGCAGCCAAGTACGGTACGCCCTCCATACGTTCGCGAAGCGTACTTATATCTACGAGTCCCACAACCGCTTCGCGGCTTTCGGGGCTCACGACATCCCGGCAGACCGTGTCCATAAAGTCATATGCCTCGCTGTGCTTGGCAAATATCTTCGCTATCGTCGGCGACATATTGATTCCCTCGATCTCGAGGGTGTCGAGATGCAAAAGGAAGGTCGAATCGTAGATGGCGCTTATGGCATTGATAATGCCGAGCTGTTTATCCTTTTCGACCAAATTGCGGCGATCAACGATATTTCGAGCCAACAGTACCACGACCCAAAACGCAAGGCACACCAAGACGCCAGCGGCGACAAATGTGATCCTGCCAGACATGACCTCAGATTTGGGATACAGCGCAAACAGGCGGTAGTCCTTGTATGCCGCACGCACCGCGTACCATTTGTCTCCTCGATATTCGATGCGCGTTAGGCCATCGTCTTTCCACTCAACCCCTGCGCTGGTGAGGAGTCGGGCGAGCGACATGTCAGCATCGGCACTGTTGGATGAGACAATCTCCGCATCCTCCATAACAAGCACCGTGGGACCCTGGTGGAAGGTGCTGTTCGAAAGCACGTCGACTATGGCATATGAATAGTCGTCCGCTGGATCGGAAACAAATGAGCGGTATGCCAAGGCAACGCCGTCGCCATACGGGATAGCACAGACGGCAAAAACGACACCACGGCGCTCGACGACAGTTGAGTAGGTCACTTTGGAACCTTGATACATCGATGCGACCGGCGCACAGGCCAGCTCCTCTCGCCACAACATGAGCGGATCGCGACCATCGATGTCGTAGTGGGCAGCCATATGGCCATCGGAGTCCATGACCATCAGCCCCGAAAGGTTCTCGGCATGGACAAATTGCTCGATAAGATCGTCGTTAACCTCAACGCGATCAGAGGACAGGAACGTCGCAAACGATTCGACCGCGGCGAGCAAATCGTGCGTCTCTTCGGTTTTTCTCCCCTGTTCGTAGCGGTCATATTTTTCGCAAGCGTTTTCCAAAAACGCCATGGTTTCTTGGCCAAACCCAAGCGTTTTTTCGAGGCAGCGATGGGTTCCAACCGTATACAACAGGCCTAACAAGACAGCGCTGACAATAACGCCGACAGCTATGACGGTCAGAGTCTTTCGACGCAAGCGGTGCTCATCATTTGTCATGGATTTGCTCCTTGCCCGCCCGTCGTCGCTCCTGTCTTGTAATTGCCCACAATACGGTCAGTCGTGCCATCTCGGTCCATGGCAAACAATGCGGTATTGAGATCCTTTACGATCGGTCCTTCATAGCCGTCATCAAACGCGACGCCCAGATCAACCGTCATAACGTTGTCAGCGGACACGCGGTAAAGGCCGGGATACCGGGCGACAAGTCGGTCAAGCGGCTGAACGTCCGCCATCCAACAGTCGACATACCCTTTGGCGAGGGCGGCTTTGCAGAGTTCGGCAGAACCATACGATTTGATTTGCACGTTCGGCGAGATTTCCAGATCCCCTGCGAGCAATCGGCGTTCACTCACCGAGCCCGCAATTACCGCGATGGTCTTGCTTCCATCGAGATGCGCCAAGGACTTGATGCCACTCGTTTTCTTGGCGGCAACCGAGACCGTCACGGTTAGATACGGCTCGGTCCAGTAATACTTATCCTCGCGATAACAGGGAGAATAATCACACCACAGGCAATCGATATCACCGTTTTCGAGCAGCCGGTCGCGATCGTTCCAGTCAATATCGACAAACTGTGGCTTGAGCCCCGCACGCTCACACGCCTCGCGGGCGATGTCGATATCGATACCGGCGTAATCGCCCGTGGTATCGACATACACATAGGGGTCGTTATCCGTAACGCCGATTTTGAGTACCGGGAGATCTTTGTCGGCTTCATTCGAGGAGGAAGAACTGCTTCGAACGGTATACGTCAGGGCGGCCACACAGGCGGCAACAAGGAGCATGAGCGCAAACGAGACGATGGCGGCTCGCTTGATTCGTCCGGGCACAAGCCTCCCTTCATCGAAACAGCAGTCGGATTTCATTGTATACCCGGGGCTGATGCGGCGATAAAAAAGCGCCTCACCCAAGATGGGCAAGGCGCCAAAGGTTGGAATGCATCCGCAAACGGCCGAATTAGGTTAACCCTACTCGAAGCTCACCTGCTCCAGGCGATCGAAGAC
>DBFZVF010000103.1:0-11763 GCA_048519165.1 Collinsella sp. | reverse complement strand
CCCCAAAACAGCTCGAACAGCACATTTCCATCGAGCCAGCCCAAGTGGGTGGGCGCTAAACGGGCGTGGGCACGACCTGCGATAACGTCTTTCGAGGCGACGCACCCCGCATGCCCCTCGACATAATCGGGCACCCAAGTGGCAAGACCCAACTCGAGCGCACGGTCACAGGCCGCCACCAGCTCGTCTGCAGCGATCACGCTTGCCGAGCGAACCAACAGATCGGGCCCAATGCCACGCGTCATGCGGCAGGCGAGCATCAAATCCTCGGCCGCAGCCTCGCGCTGCGACAGATACTCGGCATCAAACGTCGTCGCGGCGTCGTCGCGTTGCACCAAGCGCACGCGATACGCATCGCCGCGAGCAGGCACGTCGGGAAACAGCCCGGCCAAGCGATCGAAATCCTCGGCGTCGAGCATACCGGCGGCAGAGCGGCCCAAGCCCAGATAGCCCCGTCCTGTCCAATAGGCAATGTTGTGGGCACACTCATGTCCGTCGAGCGCGTAGCTTGCCACCTCATACGGGTGATAGCCGGCCGCACCCAGGCACTCACGCGCCGCGTCCATGCACGCAGCCTGAAAATCCTCGTCGGGCTCGAGCGACTCGTCGCGACACGCCATGTGGTAGAGCGGCGTGCCCTCCTCGAGCGTGAGCGGGTACACCGACACATGATGCGGCGCCGCCGCCAGCACGCCATCGAGCGTGCGTTGCCAGCTTACGGCGGTCTGCCCGGGAAGTCCGCACATCAGGTCGCAGGACACATCGAGCCCAGCGTCCTTAACCGTCGTGATGGCAGCGAGCGCCCGATCGGCATCGTGAATACGGGCAATCGCAGCAAGCTCGGCGTTGTCAAGGGTTTGAACTCCCAGAGAGACGCGTGTGACACCGACCTTGGCAAGCGCAGTGGCAAGCCCGGCGGTCAACGACTCGGGATTGGCCTCGCAGGTAAACTCAACGGGCTTGCACCACATGCAAATACGCCGGGCAAGCTCCACCAGACGCTCTCCTGCCAGCGACGGCGTACCGCCGCCAACATAGACGGTGCGGACCTGCGCAAGCGCGCCTGCGTCGCCAAAGGCATCGAGGCGCGCATACAGTTGCTCAAAATAGACATCGAGCGCAGCACTCAGGTCGCACGAAGCAAAACTGCGTGAGTCAAAGTCGCAGTATCGGCACTTTTGGGCGCAAAACGGCACGTGGACGTACAGCGCGGTAACGGCCACCGTTAGGCCTCCAGCGGATGAGCGGGCACCGACTCGCCGGCGGCAAGCGCGGCCTCGCAGGCCACCACATCGCGCTCGATATCATCGACCAATGCCATGAACTCCTCGTATGTGGAGCAGCGCACCACCTGCGCGCGCCAGGCGGCGGCATGGGGCATGCCCTTAAGATACCAGCTCGCGTACGTGCGGGCACGTGACATAAGCGGCAACAGCTCATGCGTGAGCGTCAGGTGCTCGCGCAGGGCATCCAGGCGCTCGACCGAGCTACGCACCGGTACTGGCGTGCCATCGAGTGCAAGGGCTCGAGCATCACCGAACACCCAGGGGTTGCCATAGATACCGCGCGCGATAAACACGGCACTGGCGCCCGAGTTGCGCAGGCGTTCCGCCGCATCCTCGGCGCAGAACACATCGCCCGAACCGATAACGGGAATCTCGACGGCGTCGGCCACCTCATCGACGACCGACCAATCGGCCTGGCCCGTATAGAGCTGCGTGGCACAGCGGCCGTGCACCGCCACCGCAGCTGCCCCTGCCCCCTCGAGCATCTGGGCAAACGTCGCGGCATTGCGGTCTTCGGCGTAAAAGCCCTTGCGAATCTTCACGGTCACGGGAACATGCGCCGCGCCCACCGCTGCCTCGACAATCTGCTCGGCCAGGTCGGGCGTACGCATAAGCGCCGAGCCCTCGCCCTTGGTAACGACCTTGCGAGCCGGACAGGCCATGTTGATATCAATCAATGACAGGCGATCGCCCACGCGTTCCTCGACGGCAGCGACGGCACCCGCAAACTGATCGGGCTTGGAACCAAAGAGCTGCACGCAGATCTGCTGCTCCTCGTCGGCCGGCAACACCAGGCGCCACGTCTTGTTGCTGGCATAGGCAAGGCCCGCAACGCTCACCATCTCGCTGTAGGCAAGGTTGGCACCGCGGCGGCGACACATGATGCGATAGGCGGGGTCGGTTACGCCCGCCATGGGAGCCATAAGGAACGGCTGCTCGGCATAGGCGCCCAGCAGACGCTTGCTGTATTCAGAAAGCGCCATGGACTTACTCGTCTACCTTTAGGATCGCCATAAAGGCCTCCTGCGGGACCTCGACCGAACCGATGGCCTTCATGCGCTTCTTGCCCTCTTTCTGCTTCTCGAGCAGCTTGCGCTTTCGCGAGATATCGCCGCCATAGCACTTGGCCAAAACGTCCTTGCGACGCGCCTTGACGGTAGAGCGGGCAATGATCTTGTTGCCGATGGCGCCCTGAATAGGCACCTCGAACAGCTGGCGCGGGATGATTTCCTTGAGCTTGTCACACAGGCCGCGGGCCAGGCCATAGGCCTTATCCTTGTGCACGATAAACGAAAGCGCGTCCACCTCATCGCCCGAAAGCAAAATATCGAGCTTGACGAGTTCGGAGGGACGGTACTCGTTGAACTCGTAGTCGAGTGAGGCATAGCCCTTGGTGCGACTCTTGAGCTGGTCAAAGAAGTCCAGGATGAGCTCGGCGAGCGGCATGTCAAAGCGCATCTCGACCGATTTGCTCGTGAGATGGATCATGTCAGTTGTAATGCCGCGGTGCTCGATAGCGAGCTGCATGACGGCACCCGTATACTCGGGCGGGCAGATAATTTTGGCCTTGAGGTAAGGCTCCTCAATGCGCTCGATGCGCGTAGCCTCGGGCAGATCCTGCGGGCTGCGAACATCAATCATCTCGCCGTCGGTCTTATAGACGTGATAGTCCACCGAAGGGCTCGTAGCAATGAGGTCAAGGTTGAACTCGCGCTCCAGGCGCTCCTTGACGACTTCCATATGCAGCAGGCCTAAGAAGCCCACGCGGAAGCCAAAGCCGAGCGCCACCGAGGTCTCGGGCTCCCACACCAACGACGGGTCGTTGACGTGCAGCTTATCGAGAGCGTCGCGCAGGTTCTCGTAATCCTTGTTGTCGATCGGAAACAGGCCCGTATAGACCATGGGCTTGGCCTCGCGGTAACCGGGAAGCGGCTCGGGGCAGGGATTAGACGCCCACGTGAGGGTATCGCCCACGTGCACGGCCTCAGGATCCTTCAGACCCGTGACCACGTAGCCGACCTCGCCAACCGTCAGTGCGTCAACCGGGGTCTCGGCAGGACGCTTGACGCCCACGCCGTCGACCAAGAAGTCACCTTCTGCCTGCATCATGCGCAGGGTATCGCCCTTCTTGATGGAGCCGTCAAAGACGCGGACCGTGGCAACGACGCCGCGGTACTCATCGAAATACGAATCCAGGATAAGCGCCTTGAGCGGCGCGTTCGCATCGCCCTTGGGCGGAGAGATCAAAAAGACGATAGACTCCAGCAAATCGTGAATGCCCTCGCCGGTCTTGCCCGATACGCATACGGCATCGTCGGCAGGGATCGCCAGGTCGTCCTCGATCTCGGTCTTGACCTCGTCGGGGTGTGCCGACGGCAGGTCGATCTTGTTGATAGCGGGCACGATATCCAAGTTGGCGTTCATGGCGAGCGTCGCGTTGGAGACGGTCTGCGCCTCGACGCCCTGCGTGGCGTCGACGACAAGCACCGCACCCTCGCAGGCGGCAAGCGAACGCGAGACCTCGTAGGTAAAGTCCACGTGGCCCGGCGTATCGATCAGGTTGAACTGATACGTCTCACCATCGTCGGCGTCATAGGACACGCGAACGGCATTAGACTTGATCGTGATGCCGCGCTCGCGCTCGATATCCATGGTGTCGAGCAGCTGCGACTCCATATCGCGCTCGTCGACGGTATGGGTGAGCTCGAGGATGCGGTCACTGATCGTGGACTTGCCATGGTCGATGTGCGCAACGATCGAGAAGTTGCGGATGTGGGAAATGTCAATTGAAGTATTCATGCGGACTATCTTACCCGAGCGGTACAAAAAATGGAGCCTGTTCCATAAAACAGGCTCCATTTATGCGCGTAATCTGTGTGGTGTGAAATTTACAACTTAGGCGTTGATGCTGTTCACGAGCTTGGCAAGACCGGACTTGCGGTTGGAAGCCTGGTTCTTGTGGATAACATGCTTGGCGGCAGCCATGTCGAGACGCTTGGTAACGGTCTTGAGGGCAGCCTGGGCCTTCTCGGCGTCGCCCTCGGCGACGGCGGACTGGACGTGCTTGGTCAGCGTCTTGAGCTCGGACTTGACAGCCTTGTTACGCATGCGAGCTGCCTCATTGGTGCGGATACGCTTCTTCTGAGACTTGATGTTTGCCACTTCTGGAGTTCCTTTCGAGTTCCTTGCAAAAAATGTATGACACCTCTGAGACACGGTGAGGTCATGCAAGCGCCTACTATAGCACGCTCCCCCTCAAAGGGATAGAACGAATTTGTCAAATAGGCAGGTATCATCACGATTTTCTCAAGATGTTCGTAATCCAGAGCAAGAGCGCGGTCTGGGAATCAGCCGAACCCTTGAGCGCGAGCTCCACATCGACGGCACCCTCGAGCGCAGCGACAAGCTCCGCCATCGAAAAGCGGCGTGCCCAGGTAAGGTGATTTTTGACCTGCCAGGCCTGAAGCTTAAGCGTCGCGGCAAGCTCACGACCCTGCCCACGCGCATCGAGCGCCTTGGCAACGATAAGCTCGCGAATGCGCCCGCACAGCAGCGTGTAGGTCCACACGTAGCTCTTGGCGGGCAGTAGATTGAAGAGCTCAAGCGAGCGGCGCATGTCACGGGCCGAGACCGCATTGAGAAAGTCCCAGGGCTGAACTTCGGCCGTGCGCACGATCCAGCGCTCCACATCGGCAAGCTCAATTTGCGGTGCCTCGACCATCTGGGCAAGCTTGGCCAAGTCGTTATCGAGCATGCGGGTGTTCTCGCCCGAGCGCGAAACGAGCTCCTCGGCGGCCGCCGTCGAGATGGACTTTCCGTGCTGCGTCGCCATCTGCTGCACGCGGCGCGGGAGCTCCCAGCGCTTGGTGCCCGAACAGTCGATCACGGCCTTCTTGTCAATCTTGGCGATTGCCTTATACAGGCGCGTATTCTTGGCAAGTGAGTCGGCAATAATGAGACAGACCGTCGTGGGGCTGGGACTTGCGAGGTACTCGACAAGCGGTTCCGAGACCGCCTTGGCAAGCTTGGAGCAGCCGTAAAGGATTACCAGGCGAAACTCGCTGCCCATCGGAAAGGTGTTAAGCGATCCGATAATGGACTCGATATCGGGGTCCTTGGTCATGTCGCGTTCATCGAGGTTGAACTCAACCATACCCGACTTTTCCAAGCGAGCTTTCATACGCGAGACGGCGTGGTCGCGCTTGACCCCATCGCTACCGACGATCAGATATGCCGGCAGCAGACCGGTTTCGGACATTGCGCTCCCCTCTCGCAGGCTCTCATGTTTGTACCGTGCCATTTTAGCCCAGGGGTTGGTCCCGCGCCAACGACGGCATCACGGTCGCTGGCATCGCATGGCAAAGCCCTTCGCGGTCGGCGTGACGGTAATGTCGCCGTGTTCGATGGTGCATGCGAACGCACCACCCGCTTCCTTAACTGCATCGATGCAGGCATCCGACGGATGGCCGTAACGATTCCCCTCGCCGGCGCTCGCGATAGAGAACTCGGGCTTAAGCGTGCCCAGCAGGTCTGTGTCGACGGAAACTTTTGAGCCATGATGCCCCAGCTTGAGCACATCGATATCTCCCACCTCCTGTACAAACTCGCGCTCCTGATCGAGCTCGGCGTCACCAGTAAGGAGCACGCGCAGGCTCTTGCCTTCCTGAGCGTAGGAGAGCAGCAAAACAAGCGAGTCCTCATTGCCCTCGCCATCCACCGTGTCAAACGGCCACATCACACGAGCCCGAAATGCGCCGATATCGACCGTGTCTCCGCGAGCCACCTGCCGATACGTTACACCCGGGCGATTCAGGACCTCAGTAGGCGCGCCGTCAAGTGCATCGGCCGCGACCGCAATGGTTCCAACCGAAAAACGATCGAGTACGTCGGGAAGACCGCCCCAATGGTCTTCGTCCCAATGCGTCACGAAGACGGCGTCGATATGGTGGACGTTATTGCGAACCAACGCCGACACCACGCGGTCATCGAGCCCACAGTCGACGAGTGCCACGGCGCCACCCTGACGAACCAGAATCGCATCGGCCTGGCCAACATCGAGGACCGTTACCGAAGGCGGCGCACATCGATCCCAATAGACATACGGAACACCCGCTGCGAGCATTAAACACAGCAGCCCCGCTGCCATGCTCCGCGCGCGGGGGCGTGGCCACCAGACCAAGATGGCCACTAGCGCGAACGGCACCACATATACCAAGGGCGTATCGGGCGGCACGCTTACGGATGCGCCCGGAACGGCAGCAAAGAGCTGTTCAAAGAACAGCGCACAGCGGGCGACAATCATGGGCACCACGAGCGCCCCGTGACGCAGCAGCGGCACAAGCGAGCAGGGCACCAGCACAACCGATACAGCGAGCAGCACGCTTATCACCGGACCGATCACGGCATTTGCAAGTGGGGTAATGAGCGAAAACGTCTCAAATGCGGGAATCGTAACGGGAAGTGTCGCCAGCTGCGAGCACAGCGTGACAGACAAAACGCTGGCGACACCCGATGGCATGCCCAGCTCGCCCAAGGCGTAGGTGGCGTAGGGGCAAAAACAAAGGATGGCAAAAACACTGACGCACGAAAGCTGAAAACCCATTTCGAACAATACCGTCGGACGCAGCAACACAAAGATTGCCATGGTGACGAACAGAGCCGAGAGGCCATGCCGACGACGTCCGGCGCTGTTGGCGACAAGCGTCGCCGCCACCATGCAGCACGCGCGCACGGCCGAGGGAGAAGCGCCCGTAAAAACGGCATAGGCAGCGAGGGCCAGCACCAACAGCCCCCGCTGCAGCCCACGAGAGAGGCGTGTCTTTTGCAGGGCGCTCTCAATCACAAACCCCACGATGGCAAGATGACTACCCGAGACAGCGATAAGATGTGCGGTGCCCGTTACCGAAAACCAATCGCCCGCCGGCTGGGCACGCAGCTCGGCCGAGCGTCCGCAGACAACGCCGGCAATGAGCGAGCGCGCTGGATCGGTCGCGGGCGCGATAACGGCAAGGAGCTCGTTTCGAAGCCAAGACAACGGGCCTGGAGGGCCCTCGTCGATCGATACCAACCGGACGACTTTAACCTTTCGAAGCTCGCCCCGAAGCACGCGTGAGCGCCCATACTCATCATTCTCAAAGCGCGAAATTCGACCGATAGCACGCACATGCGAACCGACGCCAAGCTCACGATCACACGACAGCCGTACCCGACCCAAACGCTTTTCGCCCGCATACGCATCACAGGTATAGGAGTACGCACCGTCATTGATGGACGGGTCGCCGTACACAACAAACTCGAGACTGCTCGCAGCCCGATTATCCAACGCCCTCGAAGCGCGCAGCGCCCCTATCGCCCAACCCGCGGACACGACCGCTCCCGCCACGAGGCCGAGGGCCGCGGCATACAGCCATCGCCTCCACCGCACAAGGCGCATGCAGGACTGAGCCAATACGATGCACCCTGCTGCCGCAACGGGAATGGCCATAAGCAATGTGACGGGCGCCGCCCGCTCTCCCAGCAGCGTATCGGCCGCCATGTTAAGCACTAACCCACAGCTCGCACACAAGCCGGCACAAAGGGCTATCGTCCACGGCATCAATGGGCGCGGTGGCATCACATGCTCGCGCTCGGTCGCACTCATACGCAGATGCAATCTTTAATTTTGGCGAGTTTCTTCTCACCGATCCCCGATACGCGCATAAGGTCATCGACCGAGGCAAAGGCCCCGTTTTGCGTCCGTTCGTCGATAATTGACTGGGCCATAGAAGGCCCGATGCCCGAAAGCGTCTGCAGCTCCGCCGCACTTGCCGTATTGATATTCACAAGTCCCGACGAAGACCCTGTACCAGGGGTCGTGGAAGCACTGCTTTCGGCGGCGCCGACGGCCGCAGCCGTTTGTTGCTCCCCTACCGTCGGCACATAGATCTTTTGGCCATCGGTGATCTTGGACGCACGGTTAAGAACCGTCACATCCGCCTCGGCCGTAAGCCCTCCGGCGGCATCAATCGCCTGGGACACCCGTGCTCCATCTTTAAGCCGGTACACGCCAGGCTTCACAACGGCGCCATCAACATCGACGTACACCTCGGCAGCAGAGGAGCTCTTGGCAGACGGCTCATCGGCATCGTCAGGAGAGGCATCCCCGGCCCCGCGCACATCCGAGGCGCTCGCCTCATCACTACGCTCAAACGACACGCCGCTGGAGCGGCTATTAAAACTTGCCATCGCCAAGCCGCTCGCGACGGCAATGACAACCAGAATCGCCACGACCACCGCCTTATGGCCGAGCAGCTTTTCTGCCCAGCGGTCCATCCGTTTAACCCGTTCGTGTTGCTCGCGCTGCGCCATAGCAAACACCTCCCAACACCATCGTGTCAGGAAACGAACGCCGCAGCCTCCGCACGTCCACACCGGTTTTCGCGGTCAAACCAAAAGCTGACCAAAACCTTGCGGAAAAGTGTCCATTTATTCAGGCACACGTCGACAAATGAACCGTTTATCGCCTAATGCCCAGATAGAAAAAGACCGACGATGCAAAATCACCGCCGGTCTATACACAACATTATTCGTGATCTTGGTAAATCTCACGTGGAGCGAGCTCGGAATGCTTGCGTTTTAAGGTCTTAGGGGCCTTATACGTGTTGCTCTCGAAGTCGATGTACTCAGTCTGTTTGAGCAAACGCTCAATCATCTCCTCGTGATCGAACAGCTCCCACGCCTCATGCACGGCATCGAGTTTAGCGTGCGTCTCGGGACGGCGCGGCATAAACAGCGTGCAGCAGTCGGGAGCGGCCTCAGTCGAGATATCAAACGTACCGATTTCCTCAGCGCGTGCGATGATCTCCTGCTTGTCCGAACCGATCAACGGACGGAACAGGGGGATCTTGACAGCCTCGTTGACGGCCATGATGTTCTCGAGCGTCTGGGAGGCAACCTGACCGAGCGATTCACCAGTCACGATAGCCTTGGCGCCCTCGATGTGCGCAATGCGCTCGGCAACCGAATACATGATGCGACGGTACATAATCACGCGCAGATTGCTGGGGCAGGTGACCGAAATCTCGCGCTGGCAGTCGCCAAACGGGACTACGTACAGGCGACCGATCTGGACACCCGGCTCAAGGGCGCGAATAATGTCCTGCACCAGATACTCACTGGTATCGGGCGTCTGCGGACGACCGGAAAAATGTACCGGCACGCACACCGCGCCGCGACGCGCGAGCATCCAGGTCGCCACCGGCGAGTCGATACCCGAGGAAAGCAGCGTCACGACCTTGCCTGCAGATCCCACCGGCAAGCCGCCCACGCCGCGCTCGGAGCGCGCATACACGTAAACGCTACCCTGGACCACCAGCACGTGCACCATCGCGTCGGGGTCGTGCATCTGGACCTTTTTGTCGGGAAACGCCTCGCACAGCACCTCGCCCACCTGACGATTGATATCAATCGAGGTGAGCTCGTAGTCGGTGTTGGAGCGCTTGGCATGCACCTTAAACGACTCGAAGGGACCAAATTCGCGCAGCGCCTTCACTGCGGCGGCGCAGTACTCCTGCGGGTCGCGGTTCGTGTGATATGCCAGGGACACGCGGGCAACGCCGGGGACGGTGCGAATGACACGCGCCGCCTCGTCGGCATGGTGCTCGTTAAAGGTCACGAGGATATAACCGGAAATTCGAGACACGGCATTCACGGAAAAGGCGGCCAAGGCCGCCTTGATGTTATCCATGAGGATATGCTCAAAATGTGCGCGGTTCTTGCCCTTCAGTCCAACCTCGTGATAGTGGACCAGGCAGACGCGAGCAGCCATTTAGGCTTCAGCAACCTTGTGGCCGAGCGCCTTCTCGTAACGGGCCTCATCGTAGGAGATGTCGCCGTCGACAATCTCGTCCATAGCCATCGAGATGGTATCGGCGCCGGAAAGCGCAATGGTGATGTCGTCGACATCCTGGACGGCAAGCACGCGGTTGTGCTGGCCACGCAGCATGCTGTTAATGTCGCAGGCGCGCTTGGAGGCAAGCGAGGCGAGCAGGAAGCGGTTGTGATCGGTCTTCTCCAGAAGATCGTCAATGCAAGGCTTTACAACGGACACGGACCTCAGATCCTTTCATGCATATCGAGAACGCGAACGAGCTCATCGGTCGCGCGGTCGAGATCGTCATTCACCACGACGTCGTCGTAGCGGTCGGCAAGGGCAAGTTCATCGGCGGCGTTTGCCATACGCAGCTCGATCGTCTCGGGCGTCTCGGTACCGCGACCGACCAGGCGATCGCGAAGCACCTCGAGCGAAGGCGGCTTGATAAAGATCAACACGGCCTCGGGGAAACGCTCCTTGACCTGCAGGGCACCCTGAACATCGATCTCCAAGATCAGAGAGGAGCCAGAGGCGAGCTTGGATGTGACCTCACTCACCAACGTGCCGTAGCAGTTGCCGTGGACCTCAGCCCACTCAACAAACTCACCGTTTGCCACGCGGCGGTCGAACTCCTCGCGCGTCAGAAAAAAGTAGTTGACGCCGTCGACCTCACCTTTGCGTGGTGCTCGCGTGGTAGCCGAAACCGTCAGGCCCAGGTTCGAGCGGCGCTCGCGCACACGAGTGACGAGCGTGCCCTTGCCTGCACCTGACGGTCCAGAAATCACAAAGAGCTTTGAATCCTGAGCGCTCACTTATTTGGTCAGCTGCTCGAGGAGCTGCTCGCGCTGACGGACGCCGAGGCCCTGGACGCGACGGGTAGCGGAGATGCCGAGCTCCTCCATGATCTTGGCGGCCTTGGCCTTGCCATAACCGGGGAGAGACTCGATGAGGGTGGAAACCTTCATGCGGGAAGCGATGGGGTCATCGGAGTTGAGCACGGACTCGAGGGACTTCTCGCCCTTCTTGATCTGCTCGCGAAGCTCAGCGCGGGCGTGACGTGCGGCGGCAGCCTTCTCAAGAGCCTGCTTGCGCTGCTCGTCGGTAAGCTGAGGGAGTGCCATTCGAACCTCCAAATAGTTGGGTTTTATCTGATGCAATAATTGGCATTTTAGCACGTCAAACGCACTAAATGCCCAATCGACGGCACCATAGGTTAGACGATACCTGCGAAAAGTGCAATATACGGAGGTCAAAGTTGAGCCCCTGACCTGCGATTCCACACAAAGGATGGGAAAGTTTTCGCAGGCACAGGGGCTAATTTGTGCTAATGAGACCCAAAAGTGGTGACTTGAGGGAATCTTTTAGGCGACGTTTTCGACCAGCTCGGCAACGATGGCATCAAATGCGGCAACCGGGTCGTCGGCACCGGTGATGGGTCGGCCCACCACGATGTGGCTCGCACCGCGCTCGATAGCCTGGGAGGGCGTCGCCACGCGGGATTGATCGCCCAGGGCGGCACCCACCGGACGCACGCCCGGAGTCACGATCAGCGCGTCGGGGCCGAGCAGCTCGCGCATGTCATGGGCCTCCATCGGAGAGCACACGATGCCATCGATACCGTTGGCC
>DBFZVF010000102.1:0-8564 GCA_048519165.1 Collinsella sp. | reverse complement strand
TCACTGGAGAACGCCGTACCCATGCGGCCGGTGCGCGCCGGCAGCACGCAGTCGAACATGTCGATACCCACGCCCACACCGCGCACGAGCGTCGTCGGGTTGCCGACGCCCATCAGGTAGCGCGGCTTGTGCTTGGGCATGTACTCACTCGCGAGCGGTGCCAGCGTCTCGAACATGGTCTCGTGGTCTTCGCCCACCGAATAGCCGCCGATGCCGTAACCCGGGAAGTCGCCGCACTCCTCCAGATGGCGCAGCGAGCGCAGGCGCAGGTCCAGGTGCATGCCGCCTTGGACGATGCCAAAGAGCGCCTGGTCATCGCGGGTATGCGCCTTATAGCAGCGCTCGGCCCACATACTCGACAGCTCAACGGCGCGCTCGACGTAGGCGCGCGTGGCGGGATAGCCCGGGCACTGGTCGAGCTGCATGCAGATATCGGAGCCGAGCTTCATGGCGATTTCCATGTTGTCCTCGGGCGTCCAGAACACGTGGCGGCCGTCGTAGTCGTTGACGATAAAGCGCACGCCCTCGTCGGTGAGCTTGACGGCGTCGTTGTGGCTGAACACCTGGAAGCCGCCCGAATCGGTAAGAATGGGGCCGTGCCAGTTCATAAACTTGTGCAGGCCGCCCAGCTCGGCAATGGTGTCCTCGCCGGGACGCATGGACAGGTGATAGGTGTTGGCAAGCACGATCTGGGCGCCGAGCTGTTTGACGGTCTCGGTAGGAATACCCTTGACGTTTGCCTTGGTGCCCACGGGCATAAAGATTGGCGTCTCGATATCGCCGTGCGGGGTGTGCAGTACGCCGGCACGCGCGTGCGTCGTCGGGTCCTCGGCGATCAGGTCGAATTTAAAAAGGCTCTGGTCCATAAACTGGAACTCCTTGGTTGCGGTTCATACGCAAACCATTATACGGGCAACCCGCAAGGAGCACCGACTCGACAGAAACTGGTGCAAGATAGTCGTTGGGGACGTTCTTAAACGACTAGCCGTCGGGGACAGTCTTCAACGCCATCTTGCAAAGGAGTGTCCCAATCTGCCGGCACTCAGGGACTGTCCCCAAGTGCCGGCAAGAGTGTCCCCTTCGACTAGTCATTTAAGAACGTCCCCAACGACTACTTTTCGTCAGCAACGCAAACGCCGATGCCCTGGCAACGCCAGCGAGCGGTCGCCAGAGCGAACAAGTTGGCATGAAAAGAGGGCGGCATAGACCTTC
Source organism: Collinsella sp. (assembly GCA_048519165.1). GTDB lineage: Bacteria > Actinomycetota > Coriobacteriia > Coriobacteriales > Coriobacteriaceae > Collinsella. The sequence continues at coordinate 7,352 of DBFZVF010000102.1, read as the reverse complement.
TGGTCATGCCGCCCTCTTTGAATGACAAATTGTCGCTCTGGTGACCGCGCAGCGTCGGCCCGTTACGGCGTTTGGTAAAACGCCGTAACCCCTAAGGCCGCTGGCCCATGCCACCCTCGAGGGTGACGGTCTCACCGTTCATGTACTTAAAGTCGGGGCCGCAGAGCTGAACGACCACGCGGCCGATCTCCTTCTCGACGTCGCCGTAATGACCCGCCGGCGGCATATGGACGTTGGCCTTGAACGCCTCGGGATAGGCATCCTGGAAGTTCTCGAGCGCAGCGGTCCAAGCAAGCGGGCACACGATGTTGACGTTGATGCCGTCCTTGCCCCACTCGTTGGCGGCAACGCGGGTCAAGCCGCGGATGCCCTCCTTGGCGGCGGCGTAGCTGCACTGGCCGTAGTTGCCAAACAGGCCGGCGCCCGAAGCAAAGTTGACCACGGAGCCCTTGGTCTCCTTCAGGTGCGGATAGGCCTTCTGCATGTACAGATAGGTGGCATACAGACCGGAATAAATGGCCAGGTTAAACTGATCCATGGTGTGGTCGGCGATGGTCACGCCCGAGGCGCTGGCCTGAGCATTGTTGACGACGGCGTCGATGCGGCCGAACTCCTCAATGGCCTTGTCGATGACGTTCTGAACAACGGCCTCGTTGTCCTGACCAGCCGAGACATCGGCCTGAACAGGCAGAACCTTGACGCCGTACTCGGCCTCGAGGGACTCCTTGGCAGCCTCGAGCTTGGCAACGTTGCGACCGGTAATGACGAGGTTTGCGCCCTCCTTGGCAAAAGCGATATCGATGCCGTAACCGATGGAGCCAGCGGAGCCGTCCTTAAGCGTGGCCTTGCCGCCGCCGGTGACGATCACGGTCTTACCAGTGAAAAGTCCCATACAAAGTCCTTTCGAATCGCGACGGGCACGCCCGCCGACTGCGCGTATCCAACTTCACGCGCCAAAAGCTGAAATGCAACTTTAGCGGGTTCAAGTGAAAAATAAAGACCGCACCAGGCGAACGGCGCAACGTCATTCGGCGAAGGGAATGTCAAGCGTAAACTGAATTTAGAGGACGAATTTTTGCTATCCAAGCGAGTCATCGAACACGTTTTGAAACTTTGCTGCGAGGCGCGGGATGTCGGCGCGAGACTTTATCATAGGGTGACAAACAACGATGAGGAGCACATGCCTATGACAGACGAGCTGGACCCCCAGACTCAACAGCATATTGATGATTCAGCAGACGTCGCCGCAGATACTGACGCTGTGACCTGCAATGATACCGACGTCGACGACGCCACTCTGGATAACGGCGCTGCGACGGAAATCCCTACGGCCGAAAATGCCGACGAGCAAAACGACGATTCGGCCGCTCAGGACGACGCCCCCGAAAAGGACGCCGCCCCGCAAGCAGAAGGCCCTATCGAGGTGTCTTCGGAAGAAGAGCTCGATGCCGTCATGGACTCCATGATGGATGCCGTCAAAGCGATGAAAAACGCCGTGGCCGACGCCGATATTGACGCCGAGGAAGAGGAGGCCGCCGAGGCCGCCTCGACCTTCGTGCCCGGCGAGACCCCCGTTGCCGACCAAGGCAGCACCCTGCCCTCGTTCCTGCAGCTTGAGCACCCTACCATTGGCGCCGATGCAGTCGACCCGCACGCTGCCGGCTTTTCCGTGGTCGAGGGCGGCACCGGCAGCATCGCCACGTCACAGGCGCCCGATGCGGGCACGGCAAACGCCGCCCACCCGACCGCCCCGCATGCCCCCGCAGCCAGCCGCGATCTGGGAGGCGCCGTCTCAAACACCGCCAGCGCCGTGGGCGCCTTTATCGCCCAGGGTGCCTCGGCCATGCGCGAGATGAACGCCGCAAAGAAGGCACTCGCGGACGCCCGTGCCCACCTGGCCGAACTTGAGCAGCGCATCGCCGATCAAGGCGAGGAACTCGAGACGCGTCAGGATATCGCAGGCCGCTACGACCAAATCGTCGCCGAGCAGCGCCAGACTATCGACACGGCACAAAAGGCCGCCGCGGCGGCAGAAATCGGCCGCGATACCCATGCTGCCAAGGCAACAGAGCTCAAGGCGCAGCTCGAGCAAATAAAAGAAGAGGACGATGCCACCGAGCGGCGTCTCAAAGCCGCACTCGATGCCGTGGAGGCGCGCGAAGCAAGCTCGCGCGAAACCGGTAACCGCCTCGTTCGACGCCTCGAGGATTCCAAGCGCATCCGCGACAAGGTGCAAGCCGAGCGCGACGCCGGCGTTGCCGCAGCGCAGCAAACCGTCGATGCCACGCGCGCTCAACTCGAAACGCTGCGCCGCGAGTATGCCGAGCTGCAGCGCAATCCTTCGGCGAATCCCGCCAATTACACGGTGCGCACCAGCGAGCTTTCGATGCAGATCTCCGACACGGCCGATGCCCTGCGCAAAGCCGAGGAAGATGTCCCGAACATCACCGCCGATCTTGAGCACTCGCTCGCGGCCGCCGAGCACGCCGTCGAGCAGGCGCAAGCCCCCATCGCCGACGCCAAGCGTGCCCATCAGGCCGTGACGGCCGAGGCCGATGCCGCGCGCGACGAGCTGCAGACCGCAAAAGCCGCCGCCGCAACGCGCCAGCGCGAACTGCGCGAGAAGATCGCCGCCGAGGACAAGGCGCGTCGAGAGCAAGAGCAGGCTATTGCCAATGCCCAGGCGGACGTCGCACACGCACAGTCGATCATCGAGCAGGCGACCGAGGTGCATGACCATCCCGAGATTACCGAATCGCTCGCGGGCTCCCTGGCCCGCGATAAGGCCGAGCACGCCGAAACTGAGCGTGAAGTGGCTCAACTCGAAGCCGCCGAGGACGACGTGCGCGAGCGCACCCGCGACTCACGCATCAAATTCACCGGAGCCATCGTCTGCATCATCGCCGTAATCCTCGTGATCGTCCTGATCGGGCTCTTCGCGAGCAAGTAAACTAGCTGCCAAAAAACACTCAAGGCAGTTGCGGTGAGATAGTTCCTGTTTAGCCATCAAAAAGGCCAATTCAAGAACTATCTCACCGCAACTTTTTTATTGGTGCAAAGGGGTCAGGCTACTTTGCACCAACTTGGTGTATATAGACCAGTCCCCATTGCACCAACAACGTTTGCCCAGATAAAACCCGCCAAAATAAACCTGTCCCTTTTTGGCAGGTTGAATCACGGCAACGCCAATGTTTAGGCGAAGTCAGCGAAAACGCCCCTAAGCGAGCAAGGTGACGTGAAAGAGGAGGGCATTGACCTTCTGGTCATGCCCGACGATTGAACGTCAGATTGCCGCTTAGGGGCGTTTGCAGCGTCGAGCAGTTACGCGGTTCGTAGAACCGCGTAACTAACAAATGAGCATGGCATCGCCAAAGCTGAAGAAGCGATAACGTTCTTCGATAGCGGCGGCGTAGGCATCCATGATCTGGTCGCGGGAGGCAAGCGCGCTCACGAGCATCATGAGCGTGGAACGCGGCACGTGGAAGTTGGTGATCAGTGCGTCGACCACGTGATAGGTCGAGCCAGGCATGAGGTAGAGCTGCGTTGTCGCGTTCTCGCGTACCACGATGTCACCGCGGCCGAGCGTGTCGGCGCCATCCTCGCGGCCTTCAAAATAGCGCGCCGTCACGGCCGGATCGGACACCGGCGCGTCTGCGTCAAACGCGCTCTCGAGCGAGCGCACCGCGGTGGTGCCGACGGCGATCACGCGATGTCCCTCGGCCTTCGCCTTATGCACGGCGTCGACAACTTCCTGCGACACGTGGTAGCGCTCGGTGTGCATCACATGCTGCGTGGGATCGTCCTCCTCCACCAGACGGAAGGTATCGATGCCCACCTCGAGCTCGACGGCGGCAAACTTCGCACCCTTGGCCTCGATAGCGGCCATAAGCTCGGGGGTAAAGTGCAGACCCGCCGTGGGAGCGGCAGCTGAGTGCTCTTCCTTCATGGCGTAGACGGTCTGGTACTTCTCGGGATCGCCCTCGTAATCGGTAATGTAGGGCGGCAGCGGCACGTGGCCGGCAGCATGGATGGCCTCGTCGAGCGTGCGCGGCTCGCCGGCGGCATTGCAACCGGCCGGCTCAAAGCGCACCAGACGGCCACCGCGGCTATCGGTGACAAAGTCGATGACCTCGGCCGTCAGCACCACGGGCGCGCCCTCGGGCGCATGAGCGCCACCGGCGCGATACTCAATCTGAGCACCGGGCTTCAGACGCTTACCCGGCTTGACCAGGCACTCCCAAACATGGCCCAGCGGATCCACGTCCTCGCGGCGCTTGAGCAGCAGCGTCTCGACCACGCCACCCGAGCCGGCTTTGCAACCGATCAGGCGGGCCGGCATCACGCGCGTCTTGTTGATGACGAGCACATCGCCCGGCTCGATATAGTCGATGATATCGCGGAAGATACGGTGCTCAACGGTACCGCCGTGCTCCAGCGGCGTTCCCGCCTGGGAGCCCTTGCGATCCACCACCAGCAGACGGCAGGAGTCACGCGGCTCGGCAGGCGCCTGGGCGATCAGTTCCTCAGGAAGGTTGTAGTCAAAATCATCGGTACGCATAGACACGTCGGATTCTCCTTATATAGCTAAAGTCCGCTCTACATCCTAGCAGGCTGACGTCCCAAATGAACTACTTTTTGGCGGCTTTGCGCTCGTCGCGGATGCGGGCTCGATCCATGGCCGCCTCGACGGCCGAGAACCGGCAGCCGCAGTAATTCTGTCGATACATGCCAAGCTCGCGCGAACGACGCGTGGCCTCGGGGTAATACGGGCGAAAATCGCGAATGACCGGGACGAGCCCATGTGCCGCCGCCAAGCGCTCAAGCACGTCATTGCAGGTTTCGAACAACTGATACGGCGAGACGGCGAGCGTCGTACCCACAAACTCAAACCCACGCTCCTGGGCCACACGACACGCCTCGGCCAGACGCAGGGCATAGCACGCGCGACAGCGACGAGGTCGATCGGCGCCCAGCGGGGCCACGCCGGCCTCCCAGCGCTCGCGGTCCTCCCCCGCCTCGATAAGCTCGATGTCGCCATCGGCACACCACCGGCGCAGCTCGTCCAAACGCCGCTGCCATTCATCACGCGGTTGAATATTGGGGTTGGTCCAGCAGATTGTGGGTTCAAACCCCTCCTCGCGCAGCAGACGGACCGGCTCAAGCGAGCACGGCGCACAGCAAGCGTGCAACAACAACGGCTTCATCAACATCTCCTCCCCCGCAATGATTTTTCTGGGACGGGGATTAAAAAATCATTGCGTACCTAATGATTTTTTAATCCCCGTCCCAGAAAAATCATCCCAAAAAGACTACCTTGCGAAAAAGCGCACGCCAAAGGACGTGTCCTCGCAGGCGACAATGCGGCAGTCGCGCAAAATGGTCCGCACGTAATACCAGTCGCCCACACAGCCCGACAAATGCAAGCCGGCCGCCAGGTAGCACAGCAGCGGATAGCCCGAGCATGCAAACCCCAGGGCAAACGCCGCCGTCACAACAACCGTCGGCGCTAGGCAAACCGCCACGTACCGCCGGCGCGAATAGACCACGCCCTCGGCGCAGGCATAGATCATCGCCGTCTCGCGATTCGCCCCAAAGGTCACCTTCGCGCCCGCAGGCGCCAGAAGCTTAAATAACACACCGTGCACCAGCTCGTGCACGGCAAATGACGCCGCCGAAACCGCAGCCAAGCCGACTATCCAGCCCAAAACCGCCGTCCAGCCGCCCGCGTCCGCCACATCCAAGTCCACAGGCCCGCCCAGCAGCATAAACACCGGCACCAGGCACACGGCAAACACCACAAGCACGGCCATCCCCCACACAAAGCAGGCGTGCAGAAAATCCTCGTCCTCAAACGCATGTATGTTGGAAATCTCATTCATAGCATCTTAGGATAGCGCCCCTGCCACGTACCCGTCCGCATGTGCGATAATGTCGAACGATATGCACGAATTGACCACCGCGTCGTCAGGCCTTGCGCCCGGCCGCGCTCTCACCATATGCGAAGGAGTCCCATGGCATCCAAATACTCCATGAACGACCGTCCCAGCTGGCCTCGCCGCGCCATCGTTACCGCCGGCGAGCCCTACGGCAACAAGGGCCTTCACTTTGGCCACGTTGGCGGCGTCTTTGTCCCGGCCGACTTCTTCGCCCGCTTCCTGCGCGACCGTCTGGGCCGCGAGAACGTCATCTTCACCTCGGGCACCGACTGCTACGGCTCGCCCATCATGGAGAGCTACCGCAAGCTCAAGGAGAACGAGGGCTACGACAAGTCCATCGGCGAGTATGTCGAGTCCAATCACTCCCGCCAGGCCGCGACCCTCAACAACTACAACATCAGCTGCGATATCTATGGCGGCTCGGGCCTTGAGCCGGCTGCGCAGATTCACAACGAGGTAACCGCCGAGATTATCGAGCGCCTGCACGAGCAGGGCACCATCTCCAAGCGCTCCACGCTGCAGTTCTACGACGCCAAGGCCGGCACGTTCCTCAACGGCCGTCAGGTGATCGGCCGCTGCCCCATCCAGGGCTGCAAGTCCGAGAAGGCGTACGCCGACGAGTGCGACCTGGGTCACCAGTTTGAGCCCGAGGAGCTCATTGCGCCCAAGAGCCAGCTCACCGGCGAGGTGCCCGAGCTGCGCCCGGTCGACAACCTCTACTTCGACCTGCCGGCCTACCTCGACTTTATGAAGACCTACACCGCCAAGCTCGCCCAGAACCCGCAGGTTCGCTCCGTGGTCTCCAAGACCATGGAAGAGTGGCTGCTGCCGGCACAGCTCTATATTCAAAACAAGTTCCGCGAGGCCTTCGACGCCGTCGAAGACCAGCTGCCCGAGCACACCGTGCTGGAGCCCGAGGGCAACAAGAGCAGCTTTACCGTCACCTTCCCCAGCTGGAAGGAGCGCGACGACGCCCACGCGGTGCTCGCTAACGGCGGCGTGCGCTTCCGCAGCGGCAAGGCGCTCGTACCCTTCCGCATCACCGGTAACATCGACTGGGGCGTTCCGGTGCCCGAGGTCGACGGCGTTTCCGACGTCACCTGCTGGTGCTGGCCCGAGAGCCTGTGGGCGCCCATCAGCTACACCCGCACCGTGCTCGCCCGCGATGCCCGCGCCGCTGGCGTGACCGAGGGTGTCGCCGCCCAGGATGCCGCCCTCATGGGCGAGCCCGCCGCCGATTCCACGCAGGTCCCCGCGCCCACCTACCAGCACAGCTCACTCGACTGGCGCGACTGGTGGTGCTCTGACGACGCTCAGATCTACCAGTTCATCGGCCAGGACAACATCTACTTCTACTGCATCGCGCAGACCGCCATGTGGGAGGCCCTGGGCTGGAACCTCACGCAGAGCACCGTC
>DBFZVF010000101.1:0-9015 GCA_048519165.1 Collinsella sp. | reverse complement strand
CAGCAACCCCCCCCCGAACGGTATTTACAAACCATAGCAGTTGGGAGTTAGAATCCTCTTTTTTACCACGCTCGGGAAGCACCTGTACGACATCGCCCTTCATGATAGGTTTACCATAAAGGCGAAGTCGTTCTGGACGGTTGTGTTCAAATACAAGCCCAAACTGGCGCTGCGCCGCAAAGGCACGGATGTCGGCAGCGAGCTGACGATCGCCCAGCTTGACAGCACGATCAACAAGGTTCTGAACGACTGCTTGCGCCGTCTGAGACATCACTTCTCCCCCTTACACTTCTCGTCAATCCATTCGCGCAGGACCTTAGCCACTGTCTTATCCTGGCGCGCGGCATAGGACTTAAGAGCCCGCTTATCCTCGCGGGTTATCGAGAGCGTGAACTTATCCAGCTCCTTCGCGTTCTCCTTGAGTTGCGCTTCGGACATGCGGGCCTCCTTTGTTCAGTTGAATTGATTTTATACGTAATTACGTAATTACGTAGGCTAATTTGAGCCATGCAGCACTCAATCACTAGTCAGTATTCGTTGACAAGCCGTTGGGGATAACGAATATATCGAGGTAGACAGCCGTTTTTACCGTCTGTGAGTACCAGCAAATCGATACTCAAAACGTCGTGAGTACATTTTGAGTACCAGTCCGAGCGGCCTCTTGCGGGCGGACGCAATCTGCCGGTCAGCATTAATTAGAAATAAATTGATGGCGTTGCTTCGGTAATTGAAAGCACTTTAAAACATACCAGCAAACAATAATCCCAGCTAAACAGCTTGAGAGATTGCGCGGCTGGTTTGTATGTACCACATACACCACAATGCACAAGCACCCATGGCACGCAAATAAAAAACGAGGGAGGCCGTTTCCGACCTCCCTCGCAAAGGGCTATTTACTACTCCCACTCAATCGTCGCAGGCGGCTTGGACGTGATGTCGTAGCACACGCGGTTGGCGCCGGGGACCTCGGCAACGATGCGACCGGAGATGCGGGCCAGTACATCGTAGGGCAGCTTGGCCCAGTCGGCGGTCATGGCATCGCTGGACTCGACGGCACGCAGGATGATCGGGCGCTGGTAGGTGCGCTCATCGCCCATAACGCCGACGGACTTGATGTCGGGCAGGACCGCGAAATACTGCCAGCAGCTGTGCTCGGAGTTGCGCTCGCCGGTCTGCTCAAACAGACGCTGGTTGTAGGCGTCGAGCTCCTCGCGCACGATAGCGTCGGCGTTCTTGAGGATCTCGAGCTTCTCCTTGTCGACCGCGCCGATGATGCGAATGGCCAGGCCCGGGCCCGGGAAAGGCTGGCGGAACACGATGTGACCCGGCAGGCCCAGTGCCAGACCAAGCGCGCGGACCTCGTCCTTAAAGAAGTGATCGAGCGGCTCAATGAGGTCAAAGTGCACGCCCTCGGGGAACGGGATCAGGTTGTGATGGCTCTTGATGGTGGCCGTCTTGCCGCCCGTCTTGCGAGCGCCGGACTCGATGATGTCGGGGTAGATGGTGCCCTGAGCCAGATACTTGACCGGCTTGCCATCGGTCTCGAGCTGCTGCGCCACGGCGAAGAACTCTTTCCAGAACTGGGTACCGATGATGCGGCGCTTCTCCTCGGGCTCGGTCACGCCAGCCAGAAGCTCGGCATAGCGGTCCTCGGCGTGAACGTGGATAAAGTCGACGTCAAACTGCTTGGTGAAGACCTCCTCCACCTGCTCGGGCTCACCCTTGCGCAGCAGGCCGTGGTTGATGAACACACAGGTCATCTGCTTACCTACGGCGCGAGCGCCCAGAGCGGCCACGACGGAGGAGTCGACGCCACCGGACAGGGCCAGAATCACGCGGTCGTCGCCGACCTTCTCGCGGAACTCGGCCGTCATGGTCTCGGCCAGGTTGTCCATGCTCCAGTTGGGCTCCAGACCGCAGATCTCAAACAGGAAGTTGCTCAGCAGCTGCTGGCCATACTCGGAATGCTTGACCTCGGGGTGGAACTGCGTGGTGAAGATCTTGCGCTCGACGCACTCCATGGCAGCAACCGGGCACACGTCGGTGCTGGCGGTAACGGTAAAGCCCTCGGGCACCTCGGAAACGGCGTCGCGATGGCTCATCCACACGGTCTGCTCCATGGGCGTGGAGTTAAAGAGCTTGGCACCGGCCGTGCGCGTGATGGTGGCGCGGCCGTACTCGCCCACCTCGGAGTGGCCGACCTTGCCGCCGAGCGTCACTGCCGTGATCTGATGGCCGTAGCAGAAGCCCAGGACGGGAAGGCCCAGGTCAAAGATGGCAGGATCGATGGACGGAGCGTCCTCGGCATACACGGAAGCCGGGCCGCCGGAAAGGATGAGCGCAGAGGCGTTCATCTCGCGAATCTCGTCGGCCGAGATGTCGCAGGGAACGATCTCGGAATACACGTTGAGGTCGCGGACGCGACGGGCAATGAGCTGACCGTACTGCGCACCAAAGTCGAGTACGAGGACCTTTGCGGAAGCCTTTTGATCCATGGTTTCCCCCTCTTGTTGGCGGGGAGCCGGTGCCCACCCGCGTGAATGAACAAAAATAACTTTCATAGTGTACACGTTATATGGGGTTTCTCGTCCCTCGCAGCCATCAGCGCACGGCAAACGCACGACCTGGGCCCCTATTTGCCAGCAATTGAAGTGTTACCAAACGTTACAGATGATGTAATACGTTTGAACATTCGACGCCCTGTGCCACAATACTGCCGAACGACTCCGCCCTTGCGGCGACAAATACGATAGGAATACCAGCATGAAGCGCATCCTTCTCATCGCCACGGGCGGCACCATCGCATCGACCGAGGACGGCAACGGCCTCTCCCCCGCCCTGACCGGTGAGGAGCTCGCCCAGAGCGTCCCCGAAATCTCGGGCCTCTGCGAGCTCGACGTCGTGCAGCCCATGAACATCGACAGCACCAATATGCGCCCGAGCGACTGGATGCGCATCCGCGATGTCATCGTCGAAGGCTATGCCGACCACGACGGCTTTGTGATCCTACACGGCACGGACACTATGAGCTACACCGCAGCAGCGCTTTCCTATCTGATCCAGGACAGCCCCAAGCCCATCGTGCTCACCGGCTCGCAAAAGCCCATGGGCAACCCTTTTACTGATGCCAAACTTAATCTGTACCAGAGCCTGCTCTATGCGCTCGACGAGCACTCGCACGACGTCTCGATCGTGTTTGGCGGCGTAGCCATTGCCGGCACGCGCGCCCGCAAACAGCGCACCATGAGCTTTAACGCGTTCATTAGCGTCAACTATCCGCCCATTGCCTACATCCGCAACGACCGCATTGTGCGCAACGGGCTTCACGGCACTCACCAGAATGAGAGCCCAGTTCATTTCTACGACAGTATTGACCCGCGCGTGTTTGTCCTCAAGCTTACACCCGGCGTGAACCCGGGTATCCTGGACGCCCTTGCCGATAGCTACGATGCTGTAATTCTTGAGACCTTTGGCATTGGCGGTATTCCCGAGTTTGGTGAGTCCGGCGAGTCATTCCAGGAGGCGATTTTTCGCTGGGTCGGTTCGGGTCGCACCGTCGTTATGACCACGCAGGTCCCCGAAGAGGGCCTCGATCTGGGCGTTTATGAGGTCGGCCGAGCTTACGCCGATCATCCGGGTATTTTGCGCGGCGACGACATGACCACCGAGACGCTCGTGGCCAAAACCATGTGGGCGCTCGGCCAGTCACGTGATGCGGCCGAGATTCAGCGCCTGTTCTACAGCCAAGTCAACCACGACCGCATCCCGATGGCGTAATTCAGTTGTCGACGAGTATCCCCTATTCGATACCCTCGAGAAGCTCTGACACCGTCATGCCGAGTGCGGGCGCGATCTTAAATAGAACCTTGAGCGTGAAGTTTGCCGTCCCATCTTCGATTCGGTCGAGGTAGGGTCGGCTGATTCCTGTCGCCACACAAAAATCAACCTTGGAGATACCAAGGTCTCTGCGTGTCTCTTCGACCCGCCTGCCAAGAATCTGTTTCGCACGTTCGTCCATGCAGCCGAGTTTGAAATGGAGCCGAACATAAACGTAAACTATAGTTTACGTTTTGCCGAATACACAGGAGTTTTCTATGTCGGGTTCTTCGGTCCGCACGTACCGAGCCACGCTTCGCACAAACAGCGCACCGCCCAAGCTCGTCGTCGTTGAAGCAGAATGTCTTTCGCCCGATGAGCGCACAGCATTTGCATTGCTATCAAGTCGCGTCGCCGCCGTTCTGGTCCCTTGCCCGGCGCAAGGTGAACTTGCCATCCAATGCCAAGCGCACAGCTGCTCGTTCAATCAGGCTGCCGTAATCGCATCCAGCCAACGCGGCCTGCCGCTCCTTTTAGAAGCCGGTATCGCGCTCTGCCTTCGCGGTGCCGGATACGAAAACGAGGCCGCCGCCGATGTGGTCTTTCAACCACGATCGAGCGGCGGCCTCGCAGCAGCCATCGAATATGCGTGCAGGCTCGTTGCCTAAAGGTGCAAGCTAAAAGCCCAGGCCAAAGCCCATACCGGTAATCGCCGAATACATAAAGTAGACGTTGATCACATTGAGGAACACACCCGTGATGCAACCGTTGCGCAGGTAGCGCTCGCACACGATGCGCGCCATGGCGGCGGAGTCATCATTGTTCTTTGCCTGGCGTCCCGCCGTAAAGTACGTCGCCACGCTCAGCAGCAGATTGAGCACCGGCAACGCCAGCAGCTCGTAGCTCTTGCCCCAGCGCGTCGCCTCGCCGGCGGCATTAAACTTCGTTGCCACCTCGGGACCAATGTTGGGGATAACACACGCTGCGACCACCAGCGGAATCACCGCAAGTACGAGCAGCGCAATACCCATGTAGCCAGCTTTTTTGCCATATTTAAACATATGCGTCGTCCTTACACGTTAAAGCGGAAGTGCACGACGTCGCCATCGGCCATGACATAGTCTTTGCCCTCGATGCGCAGCTTGCCGGCAGCCTTGGCGCCCTGCTCGCCACCGAGCTCGATGTAGTCGTCGTAGCCAATAACCTCGGCCTTAATAAAGCCGCGTTCAAAATCGGTGTGGATGACGCCGGCGGCCTGCGGGGCGGTCGCGCCCTGACGAACCGTCCAGGCCTTGACCTCCATCTCGCCAGCCGTAAAGAACGACTGCAGACCGAGCAGCTTATAGGCCGCCTGCGCGAGCACGTCCAGGCCGGGCTGCTCCAGGCCCAGGCTCTCCAGGTAGTCGGCGGCGTCCTCGGGATCGAGCTCGGAAAGCTCGGCCTCAATCTTGGCGCAGATGGGCAGCGGCTTGACGCCATCGATGGGCGCCAGGTCCTCGTTAAGCATATCCTCGTCCACGTTGGCCACATACAGGATGGGCTTCATGGTGAGCAGGAACAGGCCCTTGGCGGCGGCACGCTCCTCGTCAGTCATCTCCATGGATGCGGCGCGCTTGCCCTCGTTGAGCCAGGCAAGCAGGCGCTTGGCCACCTCGAACTTGGGCATGAGCTCCTTGTCGCGCTTGGCCTCCTTCTCGAGCTTGGGCAGCTGCTTCTCGAGCGTGCCCATGTCGGCCAGGATGAGCTCGGTCATGATGGTGTCGGCATCGCCGGCGGGATCGACGAACTCGCCCGTGCGGCCCACCTCACGCATGACGTTGGGGTCCTTAAAGTAGCGCACGACCTCGCAGATGGCGTCGGTCTCGCGAATGTTGGCCAAGAACTGGTTGCCCAGGCCCTCGCCCTCGTTGGCGCCCTTCACCAGACCTGCGATGTCGACGAACTCGACCGTCGCCGGCACAATGCGGCCCGGGTTAACGATGTCGGCAAGCTTTTGCAAGCGGCTATCGGGCACGTCGACGATACCCACGTTGGGGTCGATCGTGGCAAACGGGTAGTTGGCGGCAAGGCCGGTCTTTTTGGTAAGCGCGGTGAACAGCGTCGACTTGCCCACGTTGGGCAGGCCCACGATACCGATGGAAAGGGACACGACAGCTCCTTTTGGTACAGGTACTTCAAACCGTATAAGTATAGCGCCGCCGCAGCATCCGGGCGAATCCGGACACCGCGGCGGCGCAAATGAAGCAGAGATAGAGCTCGCTGACTAGTCCGCGAGCTTCTCCACCTGATCGAGCATCTTGTCAAGCTTGGCCTTTGCCTCGGCCTTGGCCTTCTGGGCCTCTTCGTGGGCCTTGGCCTTCTGAGCGGCCTTTTCCTCGGCCTCGGGGTCGACAACGACCAGATTGGACGCATCGTGCTCGACCAGCTTGAGCGCATGCTCGGGGCACACCTTGACGCAGGCTCCGCAACCCAGGCAATACGTGGACTCCAGTGCAAAGCGACCGCTTCCCACCAAATCGCAGGCAAACGTGGGGCACACGTTGACGCACTCGCCGCACGACGTGCACTTGTCAAAGTCGCATTCCGGCGTGCTCACCTGCATGTTCTGGGCAAGCTCGGGATGGTTCTGCAGTGTCGAGAGCACCAGCTGCCGCCCGTGCGTGAGCGAACGGCGACGCTTGGTCGTCGTGGTGCCGCACATGGTGTTGAGCGTGCGCTCCAGCTGGGTAATCTGATGGCGATGGGCTTTGAGCTTCTGCGTCACCGAGGCCAGTGCCGCCGTCGCCGGATTGAGCTTGGTCACCGTCAGGCCCGTGGTGCGGGCAATCTTTTCCATGTACTCCTTGCGCTCGTACTCGCGGCGCTTATGGCACTTGAGGCTCTTGGGGTCGATCTCCAGGCCCATGCCCGTTCCGGCCCACTCCTCGGCAGTGGCAATGGCCTCGCCCAGAATATCCTCACCGCCGGTGTTGCGGCATTTATCGCACACGCCCAACGGCAGGTACACGCTCACGTTGGGATAGTCGGCCAGTACCGAGAACCAGGTCTCGGCCGTAATATCGCCCACGCAGGCAACGACGACCTCGTTTTCGCGCGGCATGCGCTTAAGGGCGCGCGTGCAGGTGACGTAGGCGGTCTCGTGGCTCGTAGCCGCCGAGACAATGTCGTCGTAAAGGTTTTTGGGCGCCAGGCGCGGCGAGATGATCGCCTCGGTCGGACAGGCAGCGGCGCACAGGCCGCACTTGCGACAGGAGTCGAGGATCTCAATGGCGTCTTCCTCGACCTCGATAGCGTTGACAGGGCACACGTCCATGCACGCGGTGCAGCCGCTCTTTTCGTTTTTGCAGGTCAGGCACGGAATGGTGTTGCCGCGCGGGCGCTCCTTGTAGTCGGCAGGATTCCACTGCGGCGCCGACGGATCGAGTGCATCGGTCACGCCGCCAAGCGGGTTTTTAAGAAAGTCGAAACCCTTGCTGATCTCGATAATGTCATCAAACAGATCGTGTTCCTGCGCCATGCGCGGCCCCTCCCTGAGCAGTGCAAACAAGCAAGAGATAATGATACGCTATCGGCCCACGCCTCGGGCAAATTACACGCGGCGCACCTTTGAGGCAAATAGTCTATGGCCTATCTCCGCCTCGATTGCACAAGGTCGATCAAGCGCCAAGCTATGCCTCGCGCATGAGCTGCACGAGCTTTCGTCTGGTCACCTTGGCCTGTTCGTTAGCCATATTGCGTTCGTTTCTAAAGGCCGCATCTGCAACGCTCATCAGGTCGGCATCGGAAATCTCGTCAAGGCCCAGCTCCTCGAGCGTCGTCGGCAGACCGACGCGCTGGCAAAACTCGAGCACCTGATTAAGCTCGGGCGCACGCTCCAGGCGCAGCTGCACCACCAGACCAAATGCCACGGCCTCGCCGTGCATAGCCCTGCACTCGGGCAGAATCGTCAGACCGTTGGCGATGGCATGTGCCAACGCCAAGCCACCGCTCTCAAAGCCGACGCCCGAGAGCAGAATATTGCACTCGATCAGGCGCTCAACCGCCGGCGATGTACGGCCCTTTTTGAGATCGCGCTTGGCAGCGACGCCACACTCCATGAGCGTGTCGTAGCAGGCACGTGCCGCGACCAGGGCCAAGTGTCCCGGCGCGCCACCGTGCTCGTTGGCGCCGTGCGCCGCGGCGCACGAACGCGCCTCGAAATACGTTGCCAGTGCGTCGCCCATGCCAGCGACCGTCATACGCAGCGGGGCCGCCGCGACCACGTTGGTATCGACCACGACCAGATCTGGATTCTTCTCGAGCATCAGGTAGCGGTCGAACGACCCATCCTCGTGATACAGCACCGAAATCGCGCTGCACGGACCGTCCATCGAGGCCGCCGTGGGGCATACGCACAACGGCAACTCGGCATAAAACGCTACTGCCTTGGCGATATCGAGCATCTTGCCACCGCCAATGCCCACCACCATGTCGCAATACTCGGCCCGGGCTTCCTTGGCCATTTCGACAACGGCATCTTCCGTACACGGACCGTTGTAAATCTTAAAGAACGGCTCGCTTAGATCTTCATCCAGAAATCCATCGACGATCTGCCTGCACAGCCGATCCTCGGTGCCCTGGTCAAACAAGACATAGGCAGCGCAGCCCAACCATGACAAATACCTGCCCTGACGCGAGAGCTCACCCGGCCCCTGAACATACCGGCCGGGACCGCCATATACCATGGGAAGCGCCATACGAGAATCCGCCCTTTCATCAACAACAATTGGTGCAAAGTAACTTGCCCCCTGCACCAACTTGTGCATTGGTGACAGGCCACTTTGCACCATAGGAAAAAGGGGCAAAGTCATCTGCTGGCTTTGCCCCTTCCTTAGCTTGATTTACTCATCCATGAGATAGTAGTGGCCCAGCGCGTCGGCACCCAGGATGGCGTTTGCGACCATCTCGGGCGTCACCTCAAACGGCATGTTGCACATGGTGTCATCGGGTGCGCAGGCGGCCTCGGCAACAATCATGGCCTGCTCGCGCGTAAGCTCGGCAACGCCAAGTTCCTTCATCGTGACCGGCAGGCCCAGCTCAATGCAGAAGCCCAAGACTTCCTCGAGTTTCTCAGTCGGAGCATCCTCGAGTACCAGCTGGACGATGGTGCCGAAGGCGACCTTCTCGCCGTGATACATGCCGTGGCACTCGGGCAGCATC
>DBFZVF010000100.1:0-3954 GCA_048519165.1 Collinsella sp. | reverse complement strand
GTATCCGGCTGACGGCGGTGTGCCCCATCCCGTTTTTGAGGCTGAGGTTCCCACCGAGGCCCAGGAGGGTGGCGAAGCAGTCTTCCAGCGCATCGAGGCGTCTATCAAGGCAGCTCTTGAGGCAAATCCCGATGTCGAGGTCCTCGGAGTTGGCATCGGCGCTGCCGGTGTCGTCGACCCCAAGACGGGCGCCATCGCGTATGCCAATGAGATTATGCCCGGCTGGTCCGGTGTTCAGTTGGGGCCGCGTCTGCGCGAGGACCTCGGCCTTCCCGTTGCCGTTGTAGGCGACGTGCAGGCTCATGCTCTGGGCGAGGCCCACTGGGGCGTCGGCAAGGGCAAGTTCTCCGTCTTGTGTTTGGGCATCGGTACGGGCATCGGCGGCGCATATGTCGAGAACGGCCGCGTGATGCAGGGCTTCCATGGTGCTGCCGGCCATATGGGCCACATCGAGTGCTCGGCTGCCGCCGGCATTCCCTGCGCCTGCGGGCGTTCCGGCCATCTGGAGTCGGTTGCTTCCGGAACATCAATCGGGCGCATGTACGATGAGCGTTTTGGCCGCGTCGACCCCAGCCGTCCTTCGGTCGGCCGTGACGTGAACGACCTGTGCCGCGCAGGCGACGCAAAGGCGACCGAGGTCATTCATGACGCCGGCTTTGCGCTGGGCGCCAGCCTGGGCTCGCTCGCTAACATCCTGGACCCTGAGGTCATCGTGCTTTCGGGCGGCGTGATTCACCAAGGCCCCGATTGGCGTTCACAGACGTGGAAGGACTCGGTGCACGAGGGCTATGCCAGCCAGGCGCTCGACCCGCTTCAGGACACGCCGATTCTCATCGGCTCTCTGGAGGGCGACGCGCCGCTCATCGGTGCCGCCGAACACCTTCTTGCATCGTTGAAGTAAACATAACTACCAAGTGCGCCTTCTGAGGTGCCGCAGATTGACGTGAAAGAGGAGCGAAGCGTACTTCGGTACGCGAGCGACGGTTTGAACGTCAAGGTGCGGTGTCTCAGAAGGCTGTTTTGAGAAAGGTTGAGTCGAACATGACCGTTGATCCTTTGATCCAGTCCCTGAAGGGCAAGCTCGTCGTGAGCGTTCAGGCGTATATGGGCGAGCCGCTTCGTACGCCCGAGACCATGGCTCAAATGTCTCGCGCTTGCGAGCTTGGCGGCGCCGCAGCCATTCGCTGCCAGGGCCTTGCCGACATTGCCGCCATTAAGGGTCGCTGTGAGGTTCCCGTCATCGGTCTGTGGAAGGACGGGCACGAGGGCGTTTACATCACGCCGACGCTGCGTCACGCTCGTGCCTGCGTTGCTGCGGGTGCCGATATCGTGGCGATCGACGCCACCGATCGTCCGCGTCCCGATGGCAAGTCGGTCGAGGACACCTTCCGCCCGCTGCACGAGGAGGGTGTGCTCCTGATGGCGGATTGTGCCACCATCGAGGACATTCGCCGTGCGGTTGATATGGGCTTCGACCTGGTATCCACCACACTCTCTCACGGTGTCGCCGCCATCGACTGCACCATGGCCGATGGCCCCGACCTGCCGCTCCTGCGTCAGGCGACCGAGGAATTTCCCGGCCTTCCCATCATTTGCGAGGGTCGCGTGCATACGCCCGAGGAGGCTCGCGCTGCAATCGACGCCGGCGCGTGGGCCGTTGTCGTCGGCACCGCTATCACGCACCCCACGAGTATTACAAGTTGGTTCAAGGCTGCGCTTGAGGCGTAAGACGGGCCTTGTATCCGCTTGGGGCGGTATACTCAATAAAGGCAATTGATCGCGCGGGATCCGCTGGCCGGGTCCCGCGCTTATTTTAGGAGGCACACATGCAAAAGGGAGATGCCATGGATGCGGCGGAGCGCTCGGAGCGTATCCCCGATATCGTTATCATCACCGGAATGTCCGGCTCGGGCCGAACGCAAGCCATGCATGTGTTTGAGGACATGGGCTATTTTTGTATCGACAACCTGCCCCCACGCCTGATTGCCCAGCTTGCTGAGCTCGTTGGCATCAATACGGGCGTGGGCAGGCACCTTGCCGTTACCTGCGACCTGCGTAGCCAGGGCTTGTTCGATGAACTGCTCGATGCTGTTGCCGCACTGGAAGAGCGCGAGATGAGCTGCGACATTGTGTTTCTCGAGGCGTCTGACGAGGTGCTGATTCGCCGGTATAGCGAAAACCGTCGTCGCCATCCCATTGCAAAGCCGGGGGAGACCACGGCCGACGCTATTCAGCGTGAACGTCTGCAGCTGCAGGGCGTTCGCGATCGAGCCGATATGATTATCGACACGAGCCGCTTGCGCACTTCTGCCTTGCGCAACAAGCTGCGCATGGCTTTTTCCGAGCTGTCCGACCAGCAGCTTATGGATGTCCACGTGTTCTCGTTTGGCTTTAAGCATGGCATGCCCATCGAGGCGGATATCATGATCGATGTTCGCTTCTTGCCCAATCCTTTCTACGATCCCGAGATGCGCACCATGACCGGTCTCGATAAGAAGGTCTCCGATTTTGTCTTGGACCACCCCAAGACCCAGGAGTTCTGGAAGGCCTGGACCCAGCTGCTCGATACGGTCATGCCGGGTTATATCGCAGAGGGCAAGCCGCAGCTTTCCATTGCTATCGGCTGCACAGGCGGACAGCACCGTAGCGTCGCCATTGCCGAGGCCACGGCCCGCTACCTGGAGGGTGCTCAGTATCATGTGAGCATCTCCCACCGTGACCTGTCGCGTGCCAACACGAAGGCATAGGTTTACATGTCGTTTACCGCTGAGGTGCGTGACGAGCTTGCGCGCTGCGAACCAGAATGCGAATACTGCGATTTGTCGACGCTTGCCGCGCTAACGCGTGTGAGCGGCACGCTTTCGCTGGCGGGCTCGGGACGGTACCGCTTGACGGTCGCGACCGAGACGGGTGCTGTGGCGCGCACGATGATTGCGCTGACGCATCGTATCCTTAAGCTCAAGACCGAATTCACGGTTCGTAAGTCGGTCCTGCACAAGGTACGAAACTATCTCATCACCTTGCCCGATCAGCCCGATTTGGATAAGGCTCTGGTGCTGCTGGGCATTCTCGACCGTAGGGGAGGGCTCGTCGCGGGTGTGCCGCGCCACATCGTCGCCCGTCCTTGCTGCAGGCTCGCCTATATTCGCGGTGCGCTGATTGCCGGAGGCTTTGTTGCCGACCCGCGTGGCGATTTTCATTTGGAGATCGCGGTTCAGGGCGAGGAGTATGCAAAGGGACTTTGCGACCTTCTGGAGCAGATTGGAGTTCACGCCCGCGTCAATGCGCGTCGCGGCTCGTATGCCGTGTACATCAAGAGTGCCGAGGAGATTAAACGTCTGTTACAGCTGATTGGCGCCAAGCGCAGCGTTGCCGAGATTGAAGAGGCCCGCGCGGTTAAGCTGGTGAAGAACGACGTGAATCGTCGCGTGAACGCAGAGCTTGCCAACCAGACCAGAAGTGCCGGTGCCGCCCAACATCAGCTTGCGCTCATCGATGAGCTTGATCGGCGCGGTTTGCGCGAAACGCTGCCGGACGCTCTGGCAGTTTTTTGTGACTTACGCGAGCGTTACCCCGATCTCTCACTGCGAGATTTGGGGGAAATGGCCGACCCTCCTTTGTCGAAGTCGGCCTTGTATCACCGTGTTTTGCGCCTTGAAAAGCTCATTGAAGCAAGCGGGTAGTTTAACGCAATAGCTTTTATGGTGGTTTAACTGCTGTTTTATACGTTAAAGCGTTTTAACGCAAATTTGATTTTCAATTTCGAGCATTCTCGTGAAATTCAAGCCAAAAAAAAGGTATATTAGGCGAGTGGTTAGTTTGTGGGCCTCAACGGCAGGCGCTGTAGCCTGCGGGGGCCTTACGAAAGGAGACACAATGGCAGTAAAGGTTGCTATTAACGGCTTCGGTCGCATCGGTCGTCTGGCCTTCCGCCAGATGTTCGGTCATGAGGGC
>DBFZVF010000099.1:0-4353 GCA_048519165.1 Collinsella sp. | reverse complement strand
GGAGGGAGCAGACTGGGGATTGGTGTTCATAAGAGACAGGACCTTGCGTGCAAATAACCTTCTTAGGATTGCTATTGCGATTTAGAAGCCACTCGAAGCGGTTGCGCCTCACACTCGGTACAACATGAGGCGTGCTAGATTATTGGTAGCCATAAACCCTAACGGTCGGGAGGCTGCATGAGGATCTCTAAACTGAAGATTGAGAACTATCGGAATCTCGATGGTGTTGCGATTAGTTTTGACGAGGACGTGACCTATATTGTCGGCGAGAACAATCTCGGCAAAACGAATGTGCTCGACTTGCTCAATACAATTTTCAACCAAGCGATGATCAGCGAAGAAGATTTCGCAGACACCGAAAGGCGATCAGGTGCTGTAGTAACTTTAAAGATGGACGAGGACGAGATCGGAATATCGGGGATCGACATCGATCCTACGACCGGAAACACCATTACCGTCTGCGCCTTTGCTGACGATCCGGATTCTCGAATAGAGTTTGTGGCCGAGGAAAGCGGGGAAAAGATTCCCCCTTCTTTTATGAGATCTGTTCACATGTTCAGGTACTCTACTGCATCTTTCAATAGGGGAGACTTGGCGTTTGACGGTACGCGCGGCGTCGGTAAAGTTCTCTCCAAAGGTATCGCTCTTTACCTGGATAAGGAGGGCAAAGAGGTCTTTGACTTTCTAGACGGGAATGAGCTCGAAGGTCTGCTTGAAGATCTCGGTGCGATTGTCGGTGACGTACCCATCTTGTCATCATATTGTGTGAGGACGGGCGTCGACTCATCGGATGGCGGAACGCTTGGAAGTTTGGTTACCTTGCTTGATAAGAGAGGCGTTCATTTTAAAAAGGCAGGGGTAGGCTTGCAGTACCTTGCCATTGCCTCGCTTTCGATAATCGAGAGCATTATGCGACTTTCGCCTAAACGCCTTCAAGAGAGCCTCTGCTCGGATGGCGATGACAAGCGCGTGCTGCATGCCGTGCTGGCTTATGACGAACCCGAAGCTCATCTTCATCCGTATATGCAAAGACGGCTCTCGAAGAGCTTACATAGGATTTGCGAAGGGGAGGACACCAAGTTTAACTCCCTTCTAAAGGAGTATTTCGGGATTGATTCAATCAAAGCTCAGCTGATCATGGTGACGCATTCGCCAAACATTCTTGCTCGCGGCTATAAGAACATTGTGCGATTTGGACAGGGCGAAGATTCTCCAAGGGTCATGTGCGGCAAGGATATTAACCTTTCTGACAAGGTTGAAAAGCATCTTATGCTGAACTTTGAGTCAATACGAGAGGCTTTTTTCGCGCGGTCGGTATTGGCTTTTGAAGGGCAGACGGAGTCTGGGGCCATTCCGGTCTTTGCACGCAACCTTGGGATGGATCTGGATGATTATGGAGTTGTGCCTATCAGGGCTGGCGGGAAAAAGAACGTCGAGCCGCTCTGTGAACTTCTGAACAAGTTTGAGATTCCAAATTATTCCATTGTCGATAGGGATAACGATTCGCTAGAAACTTCTGGAGACCACATAACGACAACTGAACGGGATTTTGAAGCTGAGGTCGTTGACTCGTTCTTCGCTAGCGATAACCAGGGTGCGTTTATTGCGCTTCTTGAGTCGATTGATCCTTTTCAGAGGGCAACTTGCATCAAGGGGAATAGTAAAGCTTTGAAAAGCGCCTGTGCTGTCTACGGCGTTAACTTGCGGGACCCTGAATACGATTTCCGGGGATCGGAGTTTGACGGGTTATTCGCAGACACGCCCAAATCACGTGCGCTCATGTATGCATGGCTTTCATCGAACAAGGGCGTCGTGTCTGGCGTCTCCCTCGCGGAGGCTCTTGGTGCTAATGGCGTTCCCACATGTTACAAAAGTATTATTCGCAAGGCCGTGGGGCTCGAATGCTGATGAGTCAGACTGACCTGCGGGATAGTGTTAGAGCCGAGATTGAGGCGCGCTGTGGTGGGGATGCGTCGCAGTGCTCCGCGATTTTCTCGCCATCAAAGAGGGTGTTCGTGGAGGCGCCGGCAGGCTACGGGAAGACCACGGTGATGACTGGACGGGCTTGCTGGCTGCTGGCATCTGGCGAAGTCCATCCGCCAAAAAGGATTTTGGCCCTGACCTTTAGCGTTGCCGCCGCGCGGAGGATGCGTATGGATTTGAGCATCACTATGTCGGCACTTCCTGGTCCCGTGGCCAAGCGTTTTGAGGACAGCGTCATGGCGACCAACTTCCACGGCTTTGCTTGGGCTCTGCTACGCAGATACTGGAAATCGCTCTCGCTCCCAGTGAACGTTGGCGAGCTCTCTATGGTTGATGACAACAGCGCCGTTAGCGAGCTGGTTTCGCGAGGTGGCAGGCTGACCTGGGATGAAAAGAATGCCGTTGACGACTTCCTCCGCTTCATGAGAAACGGTCAGGAAATGGAATTGAGGCGTGTGATGTTTTCCTTTAATAGGATCATCAAGGAAAGGTTTGCATCGAACGGTCTCTTGCCATACTCCGCAATGATTTCCCTTGCAATTGAATTGCTCGCTCATTTTCCCAAGTTAAGGTCCTATCTGTCGGCAGCATATCCTGTTGTGCTTGTCGACGAGGCGCAGGACACGAATGCGTTGTGCTATGTCTTCCTAAGGGGTCTGATTTCTGATGAGTCGGGGATCTGCATGTTCGGCGACCCCATTCAGCGTGTTTATGGTTTTATTGGTGCAATGGAAGGCTTAAAGGCAAAGGCCACTACCGAACTGCGTCTAACGCCGTTGGAACTCGAGCATAACCATAGGTTTTCTGGGAGATCTATCGTCGGAGAGCTCGGTGCTGCGATTCGCTCCAACATGAAGGGCACCATTGCCGGCGGTACGCCCCAACTTCCCATATTTGTTGGCTCTACTCAGCAAGACGAAGCGACTGCCATCGTTTCCAAGGTTACGGCGCTCGCTCAAAGCAGTGGCGGGAGGATTGCGATTCTTGTTCGTAAGCGTGGTGCCCTTGCCGATCTCATTATGGAAGAGCTTGCTAAAGAAGGTATCTCTTACTTCAACGGACTCTTCTCGGATACAAGTCGGGGGTTCATCGAATTTAATGCGTTTGCTTTATCCAGGATTACCGATGCAGTGTCTGGAGAAAAGGGCGTCAGCCGGTCTGCTGCGGACAAAATAATCGACTCCATCTCTGATGAACTGCTGACTGGCTCCAAGAGGTTCGAGTATGGGCGGTCCTATGCCATGCTTCTAGGAGCGCTGCGGAAACACCTTAAAAATGACTGCGTCGCGATGGGACCTTCGGAGCGCTTCGACTATATCGTTAGTATCTTTTCCGAGGGTTCCCTGCGACGTTTCTCCGATTACCTTGATGTGGGCATCTCCATGATGACCGTTCACTCCGCTAAGGGGCTCGAGTGGGACATCGTTTTCATTCCGGGCGTTACGCGTTTCGATTGGCCTGGAGGGATTTGCTCTCGGTGCGAAAGAGCTGGTATATGCTCGCGTTCTGCGTATGGATGCCGGATCGTTGATGCGATGAATATGCCAGACGGGCTTATTGAGGAAATGGGCCTGCTGTACGTCGGCGTCACTCGCGCCCGCAAAGCGGTATATGTCTCCGCTTCTATGCAGCGCAGGACAAATAACGGGAACTATCAGGTTGCTTGCCCCTCTTGCCTAACGTCTCTTCCGGGTATTGAACCTGTGAGCTGGTCGGTCATGGACGGAGAGGGGTGATTGCCGGCGGGATGGGGCGTGTCTGCTACTGACGCGAGGTCCGGTTGCGGCTCTTGCTGTGGTCTCATGGAGTGTGCCCAAGCTGTTCTTTGGCTAGAACGGCTTGGCATTAGCGACTTGGTGGGATGCGGCGTTTGTTTAATTAGCCACTGTTGAATATTGTGAAGCAGTACCGTGGCATTGCGCCTAGGCACCGGGGCCGACATGAGTCCCGGCGCCTTCTTCTTGCTAACGTCCGGTTTTGCCCCGCTGCCGCATGTTGACTTCGCTCATTGTTAGTACAGGTCGTATCATGCGCGTCTTTGTCCGTGATGGTTGTTTCTTCTCGGATGAAGTGGTCGAACGATCGGATTTTAAGCTAATGAACTGGGGCTATTTAATAAAATCCTTCCTCCTGATGCGACCAAGGTGGCGGTCCAGTTCGTATAAAGCGTCAATGTAAAGCTCGGCAGAATTGCGTATGTCTCGCATGTCGAGGCAGCATCTTTCAAAGTGCAGCTTGCCTTTTTGTTCTGTGGCGCTGCGGATATTGCGACATGTCATCAATGCGATGTCATTATCGCCCACGCAGCTGATTCTTGAAAATCCTTTTGGTGTGATGCGATAAATAACTGCCTTAGGAAAGGAATCAAGT
>DBFZVF010000098.1:0-3408 GCA_048519165.1 Collinsella sp. | reverse complement strand
GATATAAGTTTCCTCAAAATAAGGGCGGAATACAAAAGGCTGCCTATTATGTGGCAAAGGCCTTGTGTCTCCTCATTCCCCAACACTGGATTATCAGTAAAATTGACAAAGCAATGCGTACTTACGATCAAGACGACTCGTGCCACTATGCTATGCCATTTGGCGGAGCTTACAGTATTGAAGTTGAGACCGAGGAACTCGCAAGACTGCATGACCTTGCCCTCATTGAGTTTGCTGGCAAGCAATACAAAACGTTTGCCGACTGGGATGGCTATCTAACAAAGCATTACGGCAACTATATGCAGCTCCCGCCCAAAGAAAAGCGTCGAGCGGGAGTGCACTACGTAAAAGAGCTCAAATTGTCACAGGATTAATAGACGTTTAGAAGCATCTTGCCTTTAAACATAATGTTTTCAAGCGGAAACGGTTGCGCAAAAGCTGGATTAAACATCATACCTAAACGCTTCACAATGCTATGACGTCCATCAACGAAGCAAGATACGAGTTCTTTGTCCTCAGAACTCATGCTGTCGGCATAGCCATCAAGCAAAAGCGATGCTGCTTCAGTAAGGCCATGCTCGGAGGGCGACAGAAGCGAGCTAGCAATAATCTTTATACGCTTGCCGCTCAAACTGTTTAGCCCACGCTCGCCAACCTGATTTTGGCCCGAGATACGGCGCTTAATGTAAGCATGCTCAAGATCGGGAACTTGAGCATTAAGCACTCTAGCGACTAAGTGAACCCAGCCATCATGAATACGAGGCCAATCCGGCGGCACATAACGTTGAAGGACAGACGCAAAAGCCGAATTGAACACCATCGTGCATCCGGACGCCCAATTTACAGTCAGTAACAACCCTAAAGAGTTTGCATGCGAAGCAAAGGCGCCGTATTCTCTAGACCCGCCATTTAGGTGCTCATCAACATTGCACACGTCACTGTAATACAGGCGAGGGCCCTCGCCAGCTGAACTAATTGCCTCAATTGCCTTTCCAAGCTTATTGGGCATCCAATAGTCATCTTGATCTGAGAACGCAAAAAAGTCGAAGGACGTTGCATCAGCACAGTAAAGCATGTCCATAAAGTTTCGAGCGAGACCCTTGTTTTTCTCATTGACGCCAAATTGAACATTAGGCATATCTTGGGCATAACGGCTGCAAATCGTCGGCGTACTATCACTCGAGCCGTCATCCGATATCAAGAGCGTGACATTCACGCCTTCTTGAGCAAGGATGCTATCAATTTGTTCAGCAACATACTTCTCACCGTTATAAGTGGCCATCATCACAAGGACGGACGGCTTTCGCGCTATCTCGTTAGTCATGAACGCTCCAGCAATCAATCATGGCACGGTACATATCAGAAAGCGAATCGTTGGGCTCCCAGCCCAACGCCTTGAGCTTAGATGAATCGAGCATGAGGTCAGAGGCCTTCCTGAACGTCGCCTCGCGCTCGGGGTCAAACTCTCTGCGGACCTGCGTACCCTCAGCGCCAAACTGGTCAAGAACCAGCTGCGCCATTTCCCTAATGCTGCAATACGCATCCTCGTTAACAGCGTTATACGCTTCACCCGATTGACCATTAACCAATGCAATCAAAATAGCGCGCACAGAGTCATCGACCGAAAGGTAACCGTTGCGCTTAAGGCCATCACTTAACAAGACGATGTCCTTGCCGTCAATGGCATGACGACCGAAATCGGCAAACACTCGCATGTCGTCGTGATGGACACCCTCGCCAAACGTCTGAGCCAAACGCATAACAACCGAAGGGACACCGTGCTCAGTGGCATACGAAGCACACAGGCACTCGACAAGACGTTTGGCCTCGGGATAGCTGTTGCGAACGACCATGGGGTCCAGTTTACCAAGGTTATCCTCAGTAGCCACACCTTCGACCTCGCCGTAAACCTCCATAGTAGAGAGGAACAGCACCTTCTTCGCATCTACAGAGCAAGCGTACCTCAGTACAGCCTCCCCACCATGAACAATCTGCATAATCGTCGTGGCGGGAGTCTCGAGGAAGCTCTTGCTTGATGTTCCGCAGGCAGCATGGACTACATAATCCACGTGCTCGGAACCCATAAGCTCATCGCCAAGCGACCATTCCAGAACAGAAACGTCACTTCGGTCGCCAAACAGAGCCTGCGCTTTTTTAATATTTCGAACGGGCAGAACCACGTTGATGCCGGCATCAACGTGATCGTTTCTAGATAGCAGAGTCCTCACAACCTGCGAACCAATTAACCCCGTTGATCCTGTCACCAAAACGGTCTTACCGTCCAGCTCAGCCCAGGGAAGATCGACCTCGGCGGCAATCTTCGCAGCTCGATCAAACAAATACTCATCTACAGCGGCCATAGCTGCTCCATTTCCTTGTAGTCAACAAACCCCTTAAACGCAAAGAAATCGCGCTGCGTGGTCACCTTAATATTGTCCGCAGGTCCCTCAACCGTATGGGCCTTGTGGCCATAATGAGCCATAAGCGAGATTGAATCGATGAAATCATGTCTGCCCTCCTTGCGTGCGCGGAGGTGCTCGGCATAAATATCATTAAACTTGAAGCCCTGGGGAGCACGCGCGAGCTTGCAACGCGAACGGTCGACGACGCGTTCTACCACGCCATTCTCCTCCTCGATAATCGTTTCAGGCGAAGAGGCAACCGTTGCGGTAGAACCATACTGGGAAACGGAATCGATGCACGCAGAGATAGTCTGCTCATCAATAAGTGGCCGAACGCCGTCGTGAATCAAAACAATAGAATCCTTATCCGTTACGCCAAGCCGTTTAAGCTCAGAAAGACCATTAAAGATGGAATCCTGACCCGTCTCGCCACCTGGAACAATCGACAAGACCTTGGAGTAATGAGCGTCCTCGACAATTTCGCGCATATGGTCTATACCCGAGGCAACACAAACGACAACGACACCTGCAACCATAGGATGCTTTTCAAAATGGTCGATGGTATGAGCGATAATAGACTTTCCGCCCAACTCCAAAAACTGCTTGGGAACTTTAGCGCCACGCATACGTGACCCAACGCCACCAGCAAAAATTACCGCATAGCACTTTAAATCATTGCATGCCATTAGTTATAGCCTTTCAAATATCATCGGGAAAATAAGTAGCACAGACCGACAGCGGTCGTATTTACATAATTTTAGTCTCCAGACAGGAGATTGGTCACATAAGCAAAAGAAGCGCATTCTTTGCAAGAAGTGATTCGACCCATATTCAAACCCATAAACCCCAACATGCAACGCGAGAGGACAGAAGCCTCACTCCTCAAATAAATCCATACGCAATTGAATCACAATGACACTATATAAGGCATCAGTGACGCAATTATGATGCTGGTAGAATTAAAGGTACTGCCTGTAATTAGCTCTTCTTATTATGTAAATCGACC
>DBFZVF010000097.1:0-5288 GCA_048519165.1 Collinsella sp. | reverse complement strand
GGTCGTTGCCAAAGTTGGGGAGCTCGGTACCACCGACGTTGCGAGTCGGGGCAGCCTGAGCCGGGCTCGTGGCAGGAGCGGTGCGCTGCGGCTCGGTAGAAGCAGCGGCCTTGCTCTGGGACTGCTGTGCAGCGAAGAGCTCGTCCTGACGGTTGACGTTGGAGTCGGAGAAGCCCGTAGCGATGACGGTAATACGCACCTGATCGCCCAGGGACTCGTCGACAACGGTACCGAAGATGATGTTGGCCTCGGGGTCGACGGCGTTGGCGACAACGTCGGCGGCGTCGCTGATCTCCTGGATGCCCAGGTCCTTGGAACCGGCAATGGAAAGCAGGACGCGCGTAGCGCCATCGATGGAGCTCTCGAGCAGCGGGCTGGAAATAGCCTGCTGGGCAGCGTCGACGGCACGGGTGTCCCCAGAAGCGGTACCGATACCCATCATGGCGGTACCGGCCTGCTTCATGATGGTCTTAACATCGGCGAAGTCCAGGTTGATGATACCGGGGACGGTGATGAGGTCGGTGATGCCCTGGGTGCCCTGGGAAAGGACGCCATCGGCGATTGCGAAGGCCTCAAGCATGGTGGTCTTCTTCTCGGCGATGTCGAGCAGCTTGTCGTTAGGGATAACGATCATGGTGTCGACGCAGTCGGAAAGCGTCTTAATGCCTTCTTCGGCGCTCTTCTTGCGCTTGCGGCCCTCAAACGTAAAGGGCTTGGTCACGACGGCGACGGTCAGCGCGCCGACCTCGTTCATCGCGATATCGGCAACGATGGGGGCAGCGCCGGTACCGGTGCCGCCGCCCTCGCCGCAGGTGATGAACACCATATCGGCGCCAGCGAGCGCCTCGGCGATGTCGTCGCGGGACTCATCGGCGGCCTTACGGCCGACCTCGGGGTTGGCGCCAGCGCCCAGGCCGCGGGTCAGGTCGGTGCCGATGTGCACCTTGATATCGGCATCAGAGATCGCGAGTGCCTGAGCATCGGTGTTGATGGCAACAAACTCGACGCCGCGGATACCCTCTTCGATCATTCGATTGACCGCGTTGGTACCGCCGCCGCCGACGCCGACCACCTTAATGACGGCAAGGTAGTTGTTGATCTCTGTCTCGTGCATGTCGGTCCTCCGAACAAAGGTTATTGCCATAGCATGGGTTGACCCCTGCGCACATTAACCTTCAAGTTGAAAGTAAATGCAAAGGTAAACCGTATTATGTTTGCACATTATGAACGTATCAGTCAAATAATTGACGGTGAAAACCAAACAAACCAGATAAACGGCGCGGTATGCCCCGTCAACAAAGGCCAGAAGACGCTACGAGGTCGGTGCGTTCCTAAACGTATAGTTGCCAGGAGATCGAACGTTGATATACGTCACGCCCTCCACCTGCGAAAGCAGCTTGGTAACAATACGCTCCTTTTTGGCAATGTCATCCGAATCTCCGAGCGACACCTCGATACCGTTATCGAGATTCGCCGAGATGGCCTCGACCGAGGGCGTGGAAATATCCTTGACCTGGCCCAGGAACTCGCTCGAGAATCCGCGGACGTAATCCAGGCCGGCCTTGACCGCCTTGGAATTTACCGCTTGCCCCGAAACCGGCGCGACATCGGCCGAGACATCGGTCAGCAGCACGGCTCCGTAATGTTTGGCGAGCGCCAGGGCGGCATCGATGCCGTTTAGGGTGTTGGCACCCTCCCCCGTTGTAATGACATTGCCCTGGTCGTCAACATCGACCGAGGTAGACAGCGGTGCAATCCATGTGTCATCGTCCCCGATCGCCCATGCAAGATCGTCGGAGCTAATGTAGGCAATTGCGATAACCTTGCGTTCCGTCGGCGTGATGATGAGCGTATGGGAAAATTGACGCTGAACATCCACGCCCGAAACCCACGGATTTTGCTTGAGGCCCTCGGTGATCTGGTCGGGATTCACATTGAACAGCGACGTGTCCTCGGGCAGATCGATCAGCTGGATGGCATCGTGCTTGGTCACATGCTCGCTGCCCTGGATCTGAATATCGGTAGCGGCGAACAGGCCAGAGTTAATGACGACGACGGCAACGACTGCAAGCACTGCCAGAGCGGCAAGGATGCCGCCCGCGATTTTGCCCTTGCCCTTAACGGCAGAAGCGGCACCCGCCGCATGATTTGCCAGGGCGCCGATCGATGACAACGGATTAGAGCCCTTTTTGCCCGATTGCGGTTTTGCGGAGGCCGACACCGACGTCAGCATACGTGGCTTAGATGCACCCAGCGCGCGACCGGGACGCGTCACCTTTGCCCCCAACGAGGGCTTGGGCGACGCTATGGGGCGAGAAGGTATGGCGCCCATCGCCGGTTTGGGCGTCACCGAGGGACGTGCCACCGGACGAGCAACATTTTTGGCCGCGGGGCGTCCGCCAAGCTGCGAACCGACAGTCGAACGCTTGGCAGGCCGCACGGACCCAGCAGGCTTAGAAGGCATAACGGACTTACGTTGAGGCTGAGACGGTGCGCCGGAACGCCCTCCGGCGCGGCGGAAGGTGGGTTTCGATGCTCTAGAAGCCGAGGAATTTAACTTCCGGTCTGAGCTCGATGCCATACGCCTCCCTCACCTTTCCGTGCACATGTCTGATAACCGCGGCAACGTCATCGGCCGAGGCAGTTCCGTTATTAACGATAAAATTAGCGTGAACGGGCGAAACTTCCGCGCCGCCAATCGAAAAACCCTTTAATCCACAATCCTCGATAAGCTTGCCCACACTCGCATCGGGCGGGTTGCGAAAGACCGACCCGCAGGATGCGCGACCCATGGGCTGTGTACGCTTGCGCCTCGTCAGGCACCGCTCCATGCGCTCGCGAATGTCGGCCTTGGGCGCCGGTTTAAGTTTGAGCACGCACTCGAGGATGATCTCATTGCGGGGAAGGCTACATTCGCGGTAGCCCCAAGTGATCTCGGACCCCGCATAATGCTTGATACCGGATACCGGGTCAAACGTTACGACATCCTCAACCAGCGAGCCAATCCATTCGGTCCGTGTGCCGGCATTCATAGATATCGCACCGCCGACCGACCCGGGGATGCCAACGGCAAACTCAAGGCCCGAGAGGCTACGCGACAGGGCATCGTTGACCAGGCGCGCAAACATCACGCCCGCACCGACCGTCAGCGTACAACCGTCATCGGCAACAACCGTGCGCTGAAACTCACGTCCGAGCGAAATGACGGCACCGCGATAACCGCCATCGGCAACCAGCAGATTGGAGCCCTTGCCGACGATGACCCACGGCACCTGCTCGCGATCGAGCACCGCCACGACGCGGCGGAGGGCATGATAGCTATGGCACGTCACAAAGAGGTCGGCCTTGCCGCCGATACGATAGCTCGTATGACGCGCAAGGCGCTCGTCCTCGATCACATCCGTGTCGATCATGCCCGAGAGCGCCATGACGGCGTTAAACAGACCCATTAGACTTAAGCGTCTTTCTTGGCAGTCAGATACTCGATAAACTCGGGACCGACGGTCGTAACGTCACCGGCACCCATTGTGAGCAGCAGGTCGCCCTCGCCCACCATCTGCTCGAGCTCCTGATTAAGCTCAAGACGGCTGGAGCAATACACGACCTCCTTACCAGGATGCTTGGCGCGCACGGTATCGGCGAGCATCTTAGAGGTGACACCCGGAATGGGCATCTCGCCAGCCGAGAACACATCAATCAGCAGCAGTTTATCGGCATTGGCAAATGCATCGGCAAAGTCGTCGCACAGGGCCTGCAGGCGCGAATAGCGGTGCGGCTGGAACACGACGTCGACGTGCTTGTAGCCCAGCGACGAAGCGGCAGCAAGCGTCGCCTTGATCTCGGTGGGGTGATGGCCGTAATCATCGACCACGGTGATGCCATCGATATCGCCCACGTGGGTAAAGCGACGACGGACGCCCTCAAAGCTCGAAAGCGCCTTGGCGGCGGCGTCGATGTCAAGGCCCAGGACATGGGCGACGGTGAGTACCGCCGTGGCGTTGAGCATGTTGTGGCGACCGGGATTGCTCTTGATCTCCAAGGCATGCTCAGTGCCGTCCTCAAAGCGAACGATAAAGTCGCTCTGGATGCCCTTGACATCCGGGTGCATGCAGACGATGTCGTTGCCCTCGGCAAAGCCGTAGGAAAGCACGTGACGACCCGTCGACTTGGCGAGCTCGACCAGATGCGGGTCCTCACCGCAGACGATGACGGTGCCGTCCTCGCCCACCAGGCTCATGAATTTGGCGAAAGTTGCCTCGATCTCCTCGATACCCGAGTAGTGATCGAGGTGGTCGGCCTCGACGTTGGTCACAATGACCACGTTGGGGTTCAGGAACAGGAAGGAGCTGTCGGACTCGTCGGCCTCGGCGACAAAGTAGTCGCCCGAGCCGTTCTTGCCGTTCGTGTCATAGCCCTCGACGATGCCACCGATCAAGAAGCTCGGATCCAGACCCATGCGGTCGAGCATGGTGGCGCACATCGAAGACGTGGTGGTCTTGCCATGCGTGCCGGCAACAGCGACGGTGGTGTAGCCGTGGCCCAAAGCAGAGAGCATCTTAGCACGGGGCCACACGGGAATACCAAGCTCGCGAGCGCGCACGAGTTCAGGGTTGGACTCCGGAATAGCGGTGGAGACAACAACCACGTCGGGCTTGACCTCGTCGATCGTGGCGGCCTCATGGCCCACATGCACCTTCACACCAGCGCGGGTAAGCTGGCGGATATAACGTGACGTCTTAAGGTCGGAGCCGGTAACGGCATAACCGCGCTCGTGCAGAACGAGGGCGATGCCGCTCATGCCGGCGCCGCCGATACCGATAAAGTGGGCGCTCTTAAACTCGGGCGCGGAGGTTGCAGTCTGGGAATCAGCCATGTGCTCGTGTACTCCTTGCGTAAACACTGCCTGTAACCCGTTAACTGTACCGCACCTACCGCATCAGCGCGAGGGCGACCGACGATATCCCGTCTAACTAACGCAAACCCTCTACCGCATCCGCCAGAAGAGCGGCGGCCCTATCCTGGGCCAGACCACGCGCCGCCTGACGCATGGCGTCGCGCGCCGCCGCGTCATCGACCAGGTGCAGCAGTTCATCGGCAAAGGCAGAACCGTCGATATCGGCATCGGCGCAGAGCACGCCGGCCCCAGCGTCGACCAGATAACGGGCATTGGTGGTTTGGTGGTCGGCCGTCGCATGCGGGTACGGCACGAGCACCGAAGGCACGGCGAGTGCAGCGATCTCGGCCACGCTCGATGCGCCCGAACGCGAGAGCACCAAATCGGCAGCAGC
>DBFZVF010000096.1:0-8566 GCA_048519165.1 Collinsella sp. | reverse complement strand
CATCTGTCGCATGGAAATCGGCGGCGTTTTCGGAAGTATGCGGCAAATTATGAACTTGCTGAGCACACAGGGGTTTTGCGATAACAAATCAGCAGGTAGAGCGCTTGAGCATATGCGGTGTGGCCGGCCCATCATGATTTTGCCGCATACTTCCGAAATCGCACCTCAAAATGATCCGTTTTCCTCCGTCCCCAAGGGATCGACGGAACGCAACAGGTTGAGCAAACGCAAGCGAGCGGCCCCCAGAGCGTACAAGGTGGCATGAAAAAGGCAGGGCATTGACCTTTTGGTCATGCCCTGCCTTTTGAATGACAGATTGTAGCCCTGGGGGCCGCGCAGCGACGGAGATCTCCGCCGTTCGTTAGAACGGCGGAACTAGTTACTCCTCGTCGTTGTCCTTGGCCTCTTCGGCGTCGTCGGTGTCCACGAGCTGGTTGAGCAGCTCGTCGAGGGAAGCCATGTCCTCGTTGATCGCGCCGTTGGCGGGAGCCTTCTTGTCGTCGATCGGGGCGCCCAGGAGCTCCTCGTCGGCGTCGGCGTGATGCGTCGGAGCGGAGGTACCCAGCAGGATATCGTCCGGACCGTCGGGGCTAAAGACCATCTGCAGCAGCTGCGAGAGGTCTTCCTCGTCGGCAACGTCGTCGTTGTTCTCGAGGATGTAGAGCAGGTCGTGGGCCTCCAGGCCGTCACGGAGCTCCTCGATCGCCTTGGCACCGATACCATCGATGCGCAGCAGATCCTCCTCGGACTTGCCGACCAGATCGCCGACCGTCTCGATGCCGACCTCGCTGAACTTGTTGGTCCAGCGCTGCGACACGCCCAGGTCGTCGAACAGGTACAGGCGAGCCTTCTCGGCGGAGATGGTATGGCCGTTGCGGGTGAACGAACCGTCAGCACCACCGAACTCGTCGTAGCCGGCCCAGTCGAGCTGCTGCGGGAGCTGCTCGTCCAGGTCCTTGAGCTCAACCGGAGCCCACTCGGGCAGCGACTTGGCGTTGGGCGAAGCCGGACCGTCGATGTCAACATAGCCGTCGGCCGTGCGATACGTCAGCTTGGCGTTGGCGTACGGCTTGAGGCCGGTACCAGCCGGGATCTTCTTACCGACGATGACGTTGGACTTAAGGTCGAGCAGGTGGTCGACCTTGCCCTCGATAGCAGCCTCGGTAAGGACGCCGGCGGTACGGATGAACGAAGCGCTCGACAGCCAGGAGTCGATGTTGGACGCGACCTTGAGCGTACCCAGGATGACGGGCTCGGCCACGGGAGCCTGACCGCCCAGACGGGCAACGCGCTCGACCTCGTCAGCGAACTCGTAGCGGTCGACGTACTGACCAAGCAGGTACTTGGAGTCACCGGGGTTGGTGATCTGAACGCGACGCAGCATCTGACGTGCGAGCACCTCGATGTGCTTGTCGTTCAGGTCGACGCCCTGGCTGGTGTAGACGTCCTTGACGCTCTCGACGAAGGTGTGCATCGTCGACTCGATGTCGGTCAGCTTGCGCAGGTTGCGGAAGTTGACGAAGCCCTTGGTGATCTGGTCGCCGGCGCGAACCTCGCAGCCGTCCTCGATCTCGGGCATAAAGCGCACCGAAGCGGGGACGCGACGTTCGTCGAGAACACGGGTGTGGTCCTCGGAGTCGGTGAGCGTCAGCACGTACTCGGACTTCTCGGGCTTAATCGAGAGGTGACCGGAGTACGGAGCCAGCTCGGCCTCGCGACCCAGGATCTTCTCGTTGACGTTGCCGACGATATCGAACATACGGCTGACCGTAGGCAGGCCCTGCGTAATATCGTCGACGCCAGCGACGCCGCCGGAGTGAATGGTACGCATCGTAAGCTGCGTACCGGGCTCGCCGATGGACTGGGCGGCAATAATGCCGACCGCGGTACCGATGGCGACCGGACGACGGGTGGAAAGATCCCAGCCGTAGCACTTCTGGCACACGCCGTACTTGGAGCGGCAGGTGAGCAGCGCGCGGAGCTTGACCTTCTTGAGGCCCGCATCGACCATCTTCTGGATGTCGGCGACCTTCTCGATGTAGCCGTCCTGCTCAAAGAGCACGGTGCCATCGGGAGCCACGACGTCCTCGATGAAGCAACGGCCGACGAGGTCGGTGTTGAGGTCGGTGGTGCCGGGAATGATGAGGTTGTAGGTGACGCCCTCGTGCGTACCGCAGTCCTCCTCGCGGACGATGACATCCTGGGCCACGTCGACCAGACGACGGGTCAGGTAACCAGAGTCCGAGGTATGGGATGCGGTATCGACCAGGCCCTTACGGGCGCCGTAGGTCGAAATGAAGTACTCGAGCGGCAGCAGACCCTCGCGGAAGTTCGCCTTAATGGGAAGGTCGATCGTCTCGCCGGACATGTCTGCCATCAGGCCACGCATGCCGCCGAGCTGACGCAGCTGGGTCTTAGAACCACGGGCGCCGGAGTCGGCCATCATGTACAGCGGGTTCTCCTCGTCGAACATGTCGAGCATGAGCGCTGCGACCTTGTCGGTACAAGCGGTCCACTCGTTAACGACTTCGATGTGGCGCTCCGTCTCGTTGATGAAGCCCTCCTCGAAGTACTCGTTGATCTGGTCGACGTTGGCCTGGGCGCGGTCGAGCAGCTCCTGCTTCTCGGCAGGAATAAGAGCGTCCCACACCGAGATGGTGAGGCCGGCGCGGGTAGCGTAGTGGAAGCCGGAGTACTTGATGGCGTCGAGAATCGGACCGACCTTGGCCTCGGGATAGCGATCGCAGCAGTCGGCAACCAGCTTGGCAACGTCGCCCTTGACCATCTTGTAGTTCATGAACTCATAGTCTTCGGGCAGGCACTGGCGGTTGAAGATGATGCGGCCGATAGAGGTCTCGAAGCGCGCGGTCTTGTTACCGGTGACGTCGTAGTCGACAAACTCGTTCTTGCCGTTTTTGACGCGGAAGATACGGGTGCCGTCCTCGTTGATGACATTGGCATCGGCAGCGGACACGCGGACCTGAATCTTGGCCTGCATGTCGACCTCGGAGCGGCAGTCATAGGCGTGCAGCGCGTCGTCGAAGCTGGCGAACACGTGGTTCTCGCCGGGCAGGCCGTCGCGGACCTGGGTGAGGTAGTACACACCGATGATCATGTCCTGCGAAGGGATGTTAACCGGCTTGCCGGATGCCGGCGAGCGCAGGTTGTTCGCAGAGAGCATGAGCACGCGAGCCTCGGCCTGAGCCTGGCTGGACAGCGGCACGTGGACAGACATCTGGTCGCCGTCGAAGTCGGCGTTGAAGGGCGAGCAGACCAGCGGGTGCAGGTGGATAGCCTTGCCCTCGACCAGCACCGGCTCAAAGGCCTGGATGGACAGACGGTGCAGGGTCGGTGCACGGTTGAGCAGCACGACGCGACCGTCGATGACCTCTTCGAGGATATCCCACACAAAGGTGGCACCGCGGTCGATAGCGCGCTTGGCGCCCTTGATGTTCTCGACCTTGCCGAGCTCGACCAGGCGCTTCATGACGAAGGGCTTGAAGAGCTCCAGTGCCATGGTCTTGGGCAGACCACACTGGTGCAACAGCAGCTTGGGGTCGGTAACGATTACCGAACGGCCGGAGTAGTCGACACGCTTGCCCAGCAGGTTCTGACGGAAACGACCCTGCTTGCCCTTGAGGGCCTCGGCGAGCGACTTGAGCGGGCGACCGCCACGGCCAGAGACCGGGCGACCACGACGGCCGTTGTCGAACAGGGCGTCCACGGACTCCTGGAGCATGCGCTTCTCGTTGTTCACGATGATCGCAGGGGCGTCCAGGTCGAGCAGGCGCTTGAGTCGGTTGTTACGGTTGATCACGCGACGATACAGGTCGTTGAGGTCGGACGCGGCGAAGCGGCCGCCGTCGAGCTGGACCATCGGGCGCAGATCGGGCGGAATGACCGGAATGACATCCAGGATCATGTTCGCGGGGCTGTTGCCGCCCTTCAGGAAGGCGTCAACGACCTCGAGGCGCTTAACGGCCTTCTCGCGCTTCTGCTTCTGGGAATCCTCGTCGGCGATGATGGCCTTGAGCTTCTCGGCCTCGGAGGGGAGGTCGATGGCAGCGAGCAGGTCGCGGACGGCCTCGGCACCCATACCACCCTTGAAGTACATGGAGTAGTAACGGGTCATCTCGCGGAACAGCGGCTCATCGGAGATGAGGTCGCGCTCGGTAAGCTTCATGAAGGCGTTGAAGGCGTCCGTGCGGAGCTGCTTCTCGTCCTTGCACTCTTCCTCGATGTCGACGATGCCAGAGGCGATCTCCTCGGGGGTCAGCGGCTCCTCGTCGGAGAACTCGTCGAAGTTCTCGGGGTTGCCCTGCTCCTTGAGGGACTCGATCTGGCGGGCGCACTCGGCATCGATCTCTTCCAGATCGGCGGCGAGCTCCTCGCGCAGGTCGTCAGCGTCGGCCTCGCGAGCCTCGTAGTCGACCTCGGTGATGATGTAGCTGGCAAAGTACAGAACCTTCTCGAGGTCCTTGGACTTGATGTCGAGCATACGGCTCATCGGGAAGCTCGTGGGGCTCTTGAAGTACCAGATGTGGGACACGGGAGCGGCGAGCTCGATGTGACCCATGCGCTCGCGACGAACCTTGGCCGAGGTGACCTCGACGCCGCAGCGCTCGCAGACGATGCCCTTAAAGCGGATGCCCTTGTACTTGCCGCAGGAGCACTCCCAGTCCTTGGCGGGACCGAAGATCTTCTCGCAGAACAGGCCGTCCTTCTCGGGCTTGAGGGTACGGTAATTGATGGTCTCCGGCTTCTTGACCTCACCGTGCGACCAGGAACGGATCTGGTCGGCGGAGGCAAGGGAGATCTTTACCGAGTCAAAATCAGTAGCTTCGAAATCTGCCACAGTCAACTACTCCTTATCAGTGGTCGTGGCGGCGACAGCCTCGGGTGCCTCGGCGGTCTCGGCATCCTGGGCCTCGACGTCGGTGTCAACGCCGGCGAGCGCAGCCAGGTCGTCGAGAGCAGAGGTCTCCTCGGCGGTCACAGGGGCGGAGGCGTCCTCGTCGGCATCGTGCATGGGCTCGATGTCCAGTGCGAGGGAACGGATCTCCTTGACGAGAACCTTGAAGGACTCGGGGATACCCGGAACCGGGACGTTCTCGCCCTTGACGATGGACTCGTAGGTCTTGACGCGGCCCACGGTATCGTCGGACTTGACGGTCAGGATCTCCTGCAGGACGTTGGCAGCACCGTATGCGTACAGTGCCCAAACTTCCATCTCGCCGAAGCGCTGGCCGCCGAACTGAGCCTTGCCGCCCAGCGGTTGCTGGGTAACCAGGCTGTAAGGGCCGGTCGAACGGGCGTGGATCTTGTCGTCGACCATGTGGCCGAGCTTGAGGATGTAGGACGTACCCACGGTAATGGGCTCGCGGAACTCCTCGCCGGTGCGGCCGTCGAACAGGCGGGTCTTGCCGCGCTCGTCAAGCTGGGTGACAAACTCGGGACGCATGTGATCGCCAAAGGCAGCGGTGGCCTTGTTGAGCATGTTCTTGTTGGCGCGACGGATGACCTCGGCGATCTCGTCCTCCTTGGCGCCGTCGAAGACGGGCGTCGAGACGAAGAACGGACCGGGGACATACTTGTCGGAGTCGGCAGCCTCGGTATCCCAACCGCAGGCAGCAGCCCAGCCAAGGTGGCACTCGAGCAGCTGACCGACGTTCATACGCGAAGGAACGCCCAGCGGGTTGAGGATAACGTCGATCGGGGTACCGTCAGCCATGTAGGGCATGTCCTCGACCGGCAGAACGTTACAGATAACGCCCTTGTTGCCGTGGCGACCGGCGATCTTATCGCCCTGCTGGATCTTACGACGCTGGGCGACGTAGACGCGCACCTGCTCGTTGACGCCGGGGGCCAGGTCGTCGCCGTTCTCGCGGCTAAAGCGGACGACGTCGATGACGCGGCCATAAGCGCCGTGAGGCATCTTGAGGGAGGTGTCGCGAACATCGTGAGCCTTGGCACCGAAGATGGCGCGCAGCAGGCGCTCCTCGGCGGTCAGAGCGCTCTCGCCCTTAGGCGTGACCTTGCCGACCAGGATGTCGCCAGGGCCGACCTCGGCGCCGATGCGGATGATGCCGTCCTCGTCGAGGTTGGCAAGCATGTCCTCGGAGAGGTTCGGGATCTCGCGAGTGATCTCCTCGGGGCCGAGCTTGGTGTCGCGGGCGTCGATCTCGTGACGGGTGATATTGATGGTCGTCAGCAGGTCCTCGGCCACCAGACGCTCGGACACGACGATACCGTCCTCGTAGTTGAAGCCTTCCCACGGCATGTATGCCACGGTGAGGTTCTGGCCCAGTGCGAGCTCGCCATGATCGGTCGAAGGACCGTCGGCCAGAGGCTCGCCCTGCTCAACGGTGTCACCGACGCGCACGAGCGGACGGTGGTTGATGCAGGTGGACTGGTTGGAGCGCTGGTACTTGGCCAGGTGATACTCGTCCATGCCGCCGGCGTGCTTGACGATAATCTTGGAGGCGTCGGCATAGATGACTTCGCCGGCGTTCTTGGCCAGGGTAACCTCGCCAGAGTCCAGGGCGGCGCGACGCTCCATGCCGGTACCGACATAGGGAGCGGCGGGGTGAACCAGCGGCACGGCCTGACGCTGCATGTTGGCGCCCATGAGCGTACGCTTGGCGTCGTCGTGCTCGAGGAACGGAATCAGCGTGGCTGCGACGGAGAGCATCTGACGCGGCGAGACGTCCATGTAGTCGACGTCCTCGACAGGCACGTCGGCGGGAGCG
The DNA here is from genome assembly GCA_048519165.1 of Collinsella sp. Classification (GTDB taxonomy): domain Bacteria; phylum Actinomycetota; class Coriobacteriia; order Coriobacteriales; family Coriobacteriaceae; genus Collinsella. Next base: position 1,817 of record DBFZVF010000096.1, on the reverse strand, counting down.
CCGAAGGAGCCGTCGAAGTCGCGGGTACGGGCGATCACGGTATGCGGACGGACGATCTTGCCCTCGGCATCGGTCGTGATGAACTCGTTGGTCTTGGGATCGAGCGGCGTGTTGGCCGGCGCGATGACGTGCTTCTCTTCCTCGTCAGCGGTCATCCAGTCGATCTGATCGGTGGCAACGCCGTTCTCGACACGACGGAACGGGGCCTCGATGAAGCCATACTCGTTGACGCGGGCGTAGAGGGCGAGCGAGCCGATCAGGCCGATGTTGGGGCCTTCGGGGGTCTCGATCGGGCACATGCGGCTGTAGTGCGAGTTGTGAACGTCGCGGACGGCCGTCGGCACGTTGGTGCGGCGGCTGGAGCCCGACTTGTGGCCGGCAAGACCGCCGGGGCCGAGTGCGGACAGACGGCGCTTGTGGGTCAGACCGGTCAGGGGGTTTGCCTGGTCCATGAACTGCGAGAGCTGCGAGGAACCGAAGAACTCCTTGATAGAGGCCACGATCGGACGGATGTTGATGAGCGACTGCGGGGTGATCTCGTCGATGTCCTGGGAGCTCATGCGCTCACGGACGACGCGCTCCATACGGCTCATACCGATACGGAACTGGTTGGCGACGAGCTCGCCGACGGTGCGAATGCGGCGGTTGCCAAAGTGGTCGATGTCGTCGACCTTGAAGCCCTGCTCGCCAGCAGCGAGGGACAGCAGGTAGCGCAGCGTAGCGACGATATCCTCGTCGGTGAGCACCGTGACCTCTTCCTCGGTGGTGAGGTTGAGCTTCTTGTTGACCTTGTAGCGACCGACGCGGGCCAGATCGTAGCGCTGCGGGTTGAAGAGCAGGCCCTCGAGCAGGCTGCGGGAAGCATCCACGGTGGGAGGCTCGCCCGGGCGCAGGCGACGGTAGATCTCGATAAGAGCATCCTCGCGGGTAAGGGCGGTATCGCGCTCGAGGGTGCGCTTGATCACATCGGAGTTGCCGAGCAGCTCGATGATATCGTCGTTGGTGACGGCGATGCCAAGGGCGCGCAGGAACATCGTGGCGCTCTGCTTGCGCTTACGGTCGATGGAGACCATGAGCTGGTCGCGCTTGTCGACCTCAAACTCGAGCCAGGCACCGCGGGACGGGATGATCTGAGCCTTGTAGATCTGCTTGCCCGAATCCATCTCGGAGCTGTAGTACACGCCCGGGGAGCGGACGAGCTGCGAGACGACGATACGCTCGGTACCGTTGATGATGAAGGTGCCCTGATCGGTCATCATGGGGAAGTCGCCCATAAAGACGAGCTGCTCCTTGATCTCGCCGGTCTCCTTGTTGGTGAGACGGACGTCAGTCAGAAGCGGGGCCTGATAGGTCATGTCCTTCTCGCGGCACTCCTCGACGGTGTGCGCGGGATCGCCAAACTGATGCTCGCCGAAGGTAACCTCGAGAACATGGTTCTGACTCTGGATGGGGCTGGATTCCTTGAACGCCTCACGAAGGCCCTCGTCCTTAAAACGCTCAAAGGATTCCCTTTGAACAGAGATAAGGTTGGGGAGCTCCATGGCCTCCGGGATTTTCCCGAAGCTGACGCGCTTGCGCTCAGTGGCAGTGTATGCGTAGGTCACCAGGTTTTTCCTCCTTCACGGAAATGCTCGGTGGATTGGCGAGGCATAGCTTCGCCAGTTATCGCAACCTAATAGTTTATCAGGTACCGACCGTTGAGCAAGAAAAGCCTTGACGTGATTGAGTTTTTGGAGTAGCAAAGTTTTTCGACAGAAAACATGCAGGTAGATGGATGTGCATCGAACACCTGTTCATATATTTTCTGTGAACAGAGG
>DBFZVF010000095.1:0-3436 GCA_048519165.1 Collinsella sp. | reverse complement strand
GCTCGGGCAGTCCTGGCTCGCTCGGAAAGCACATTAAGTGCTTTCCGGCTCGTGCGGAATCTACGAAAAACTTACCCGCCTCGCCCGGCCAGGTCCTGCGATGACTTGCCTGCCGCCTAGATGGCGTCTTGGCGTCTAGATACTTTGGCTGAATTTAATTGAATGAAGGGGGCTCCTTGTTGTCAAGGAGCCCCCTTCTGCTTTTGGTTTACTTTGGAATTGTGGGTGTGCCCTTACTTGGCATCTGCCCAGGTCACTCCAGTCGAAGCTTCGGCGATTAGGGGTACGCGTAGGTCTACGACGTGTTCCATGACGTCGCGGACCATGGCGGTGAGGCGCTCGACTTCGTTGATGGGGCACTCAAAGTCCAGTTCGTCGTGCACCTGCAAGATCATGTGGGCGGCAAAGCCTTCTTCTTCCAGACGGCGGCTCACGCGGGCCATCGCAATCTTGATGATGTCGGCGGCTGTGCCCTGCATGGGGTGGTTCATGGCCGTGCGCTCGCCAAAGCCGCGGAGTTGCGGATTTTTAGCCTTGAGCTCCGGAATATGGCGACGGCGGCCGTACATGGTCTCGGCGTAGCCCGTCTGCTTGGCACGTGCCACCACGTTGTCTAGGAACGTGCGCACGCCCGGGTAGGCCTCGTAGTAGCGGTCGATCATGTCGCGCGCCTCGGCCATCGAGATATGCAGCGACTGCGACAGGCCGTAGGCCTGCTGACCATACACGATGCCAAAGTTCACGGCCTTGGCGCGACTGCGCAAGTCGGGCGTTACCTCGGACACCGGCACGCCAAACACGCGTGCCGCCGTCTCGGCATGGAAGTCCTCGCCCTCGTTAAAGGCGCGCACCAGGTGCTCGTCACCCGAGAGATGCGCCAGCAGACGCAGCTCGATCTGCGAGTAGTCCACCGCCAAAAAGACACTTCCCTCGCCTGCCGAAAACGCCGTCTTGACGGAACGGCCCAGCTCCGAGCGCGTCGGGATGTTCTGCAGGTTCGGGTCGCTCGAGGACAGGCGTCCCGTTGCCGTGATGGTCTGGTTGTACGTGGTGTGCACGCGACCGTCACCGCGGCGCAGCGGGCCCAGCGTGTCCAGATAGGTGGACTTGATCTTGGACTTCTCACGCCAGTCCAAGATCAGACGCACGATTTCGTGGTCACGGGCAAGGTCGCTTAACACCTTGGCGTTGGTCGAATAGTAGCCGCGCTTGGTCTTTTTGAGGCCCTTGGTCGGAAGCCCCATAACGTCAAACAGCACGTGCGAGAGCTGCATGGGGCTGCCGATGTTAAAGGTCTCGTCCCCTGCCAGGTCGCGGATGCTGCGCTCGACCTCGGCAATCTGGGTAGCAAGCCCCTCGGACAGACTATGCAGACGGTCGGGGTCTACAAGCATGCCCGCGCGCTCCATCTTGGCAAGCACCGGCACGAGCGGCATCTCAATGCCATCGAACACGTTGGCGGCGTTCTCACGGGCCATGCGGTCGCGCAACGGTGCGACCAGCGCCAGCGTCAGAGCCGCAGTACGGGCGGCGGGCGCAGGAGCGTCCTCGCCGGCACCCTCTGCACCGCGCGCCGCGGGCAGCGCCATCTGCAGATAGGTATCGGCCAGATACGCCTCGTCAAACTCGGAGCGGTCGGAATCCAACAGGTAGGCGGCGACCACGGTGTCGAAGATGCGCGTGGAATCGACTGCCAGCGGATCCATGAGCTCGGGCTCGGAAGAATCGATGGGCGAAAGCTCATGCAGCAGCGCCTTCGTATCCGGGCTCGCCACGCGGCCCTCCATAAACAGGCGCGCAAGCACGCCGGCAATCACGCCGTGGGCGAAGTTGAAGCCATCGACTACGCCAGTGGTACCGCCGTCGCCCTCCTCAAGCGCAAGCAGCCCCTTGGACGTCGCCAGCCACAGCGTACGCGTCAGGCCAAAGAGCGCACCCTCCTCCTTGTCATCGTCCACCACGGCGGCAATCCACTCGCCCACCTCGATCGCACGAGTAACCTCGGCGGCAACGGCAGCGAGCGCCTCGGCATCGCCGGCGGCAGCGCGCATAACGGGGGGAATCTCAAACGCGCTGGCGGTGACCGCAGCCCCACCCTCGCCACCAATCAGTGACAAGAAACGGTTCTGCATGGCCGTAATGCCGAGTGCTCCCAGTGCCGCGGACACTTCATCGGCAGAAAACGCCGGGAAGGACGTTTCGTCAAAGTCGAGCTCGACAGGCGCATCGGTGCGAATGGTCGCAACCTTGCGGCTCAGCAGCGCATCGTCGATGTGCGCACGCAGGTTCTCGCCCATCTTGCCCTTGACCTCGTCAGCGTGCGCGATGACCTCGTCCAAGCTGCCGTACTGCGCGATGAGCGCGCTCGCCTTTTTGGGGCCGATGCCCGGTACGCCGGGAATGTTGTCCGACGTATCACCCTTCAGACCGTAAAAATCGGGCACGAGCGCCGGCGTAATGCCGTGATACAGGTCATCCACGCTCTCGGGCGTCATAATCGCTACGTCGGACAGACCCTTGCGGGTCGAGACCACGTTGACGTGCTCGGTCACGAGCTGATACATGTCGCGGTCGCCGGTCACCAGCAGCACGTCGCAGCCGGCTTCCTCACCCAGGCGAGCCATGGTACCCAGGATATCGTCGCCTTCCCAGCCCTCGGACTGCAGAATCGGCACGTTAAGCGCCGTGAGCAGCTCCTTGATCATCGGAAACTGCGCGTGCAGATCGGGATCCATGGGCGGACGCTGCGCCTTATACTGCGGCAGCATCTCCATGCGTACGCGCGGCTTGCCCTTGTCAAACGCCACGACCACACCGTCGGGGTTAAAGGCGTCGATCATCTTGAGAAACATGTTCAGAAAGCCAAAGATCGCGTTGGTGGGGCGACCGTCCGGCGCGTTCATGGTCGGCGGCACGGCGTGGAAGGCGCGGTGCATGAGCGAGTTGCCGTCAATAACGGCAAAGGTGCGGCGCTTGTCAGACATATTGAATACCTCGCTTTGGGCTGGGCACGGTTTGCTCACTCCAGTTTACACGCTCCCCGCCCCGCGGCCACTGCACATCAAGCTCCCCTGCCGCCGCGAGCCCGCGCGTGATACGATGGCTCACGGTACATCAACCAGCACGATCGATCCGAAAGGAGCCTGCGTCATGGAGCGTCCCTGCGCATGGAAAAAGTACACGCCACAGCAAGTCGAGGAGCTCGAGGAGCTTTGCCGCGGCTATAAGCAGTTTTTGAGCGAGAACAAGACCGAGCGCCTGTGCGTCAAGGCCGGCATCAAGATGGCCGAGGAGGCGGGATACGTCGACCTGGAGACCGTGATCGCCGAAGGCCGCGAGCTCAAGGCAGGCGACAAGGTGTACGCCGCCAACCACGGCAAGGACCTTATGCTCGTCAACCTGGGCACCACCCCGCTCGAGCAGGGCTTTAACATCC
>DBFZVF010000094.1:0-5791 GCA_048519165.1 Collinsella sp. | reverse complement strand
GAGTCTCCATGATGCGGACGGTATCGCCCACACCGGCCTCGTTGCCCTCGTCATGCGCGTGGAACTTCTTGGTGGTGGTGATCATCTTGCCGTAGACACGATGCGGCTTGCGCTCCTGGATCTGCACGACGATGGTCTTGTCGTTTGTAGCCGAGACGACGACGCCCTGGCGAACCTTACGACGATTACGCTCTTCGTTCATTTAGGTTTCGCTCCTTTCTTTAAGCGGTCGCTTCGGCTGCGGCGCGAATCTCGCGCGCGCGCAGCTCGGTGCAAATACGGGCAATGTCCTTCTTGACGACCTTCACGCGCGCGGTGTTGTCCAGCTGGCTGGTGGCCATCTGGAAACGAAGGTTAAAGAGCTCGGCGCGCATTTCCTTCAGCTTCTCAACGAGCTGAGCGTCCGAGAGCTCACGAATCTCTGCGGGCTTCATTAGTTCTCCTCCTTGGCGGCGGCGGCGTCCTCAGCAGCCCACTTGGCCTCGAGAGCGGCCTCCTCAGCCATCTCCTTCTCGATGCGCTGCTCAGCGTTCTTGGCAGCAACAATCTTGGTCTTGATGGGAAGCTTGTGCTGTGCAAGACGCAGAGCCTCGCGAGCGACCTCCTCGGGCACGCCCTTGACCTCGAACATGATACGGCCGGGCTTGACGACGGCCACCCACTCCTCGGGGTTACCCTTACCAGAACCCATGCGAGTCTCGGCAGGCTTCTTGGTGATGGGCTTATCGGGGAAGATCGTGATGTAGACACGACCGCCACGCTTCATGTAGCGGGTCATGGCAATACGAGCGGCCTCGATCTGACGGTTGGTGATCCAATGGGCCTCGAGAGCCTGGATACCAAACTCGCCGAAATGCAGCTCGGTATTACCCTTGGCCTGGCCCTTCATGGAGCCACGCTGCACCTTGCGGTGAAGAATACGCTTAGGGGCAAGCACTACTGACCCCTCCTCTCGGAGTTACGACGACGAGGACGGGAAGAGCCCTCGAGTGCAGGGTTGGGAACGGGCTGACCCGGGAGCTTCTCGCCCAGGTAGATCCAGACCTTCACGCCGCAGGCACCCATGGTGGTGCTGGCGACAGCCGTGCCGTAGTCGATCTTGGCACGGAGGGTGTGCAGAGGCACGCGACCCTCGCGGTACCACTCACGACGGCCCATCTCGGCACCGCCGAGACGACCGGAGCACTGGATACGGATGCCCTTGGCGCCGGCCTTGCGGGCGGACTGGACAGCCTTGCGCATAGCGCGACGGAAGGCAACGCGGCCCTCGAGCTGCTCAGCGATGGACTGAGCAACGAGGTTGGCGTCGAGCTCGGGGCGCTTGATCTCGACAACGTCGACGGAGAGCTGGCCCTTGGAGACGCCAGCAACCTTCTCGAGCTCGGTGCGGAGGGTATCGATCTCGGCACCCTTCTTACCGATGACAACGCCGGGGCGAGCGGTGAGGATGATGACCTTCACCTTGTCGCCAGCGCGCTCGATCTCGACGCGGGAGACAGCTGCGCGGGAAAGACGCTTCTCGAGGTACTTGCGGATCTCGAGATCGTTACCGAGGGTCTTAGCGTAATCCTTCTCTGCGAACCAGCGGGAGCGCCAGTTCTCGGTGATGCCAAGACGGAAGCCGGTGGGGTAGACTTTCTGACCCATACAGCTTTACGCCTCCTTTCGAGGAGCAACGACGACGGTGATGTGGGAAGTACGCTTCAGAATGCGAGAAGCGGAACCCTTGGCGCGGGGACGGATGCGCTTAAGCGTCGGACCCTCGTCAACATAGGCAGCGGCGACAACCAGGTTGTCGGCACGCAGACCGTTGTTGTTCTCGGCGTTCGCAACGGCGGAACGGAGAACCTTCTCGACATCCACGGCGACAGCGCGGTCGCAGAAGTGGAGGATGTCGAAGGCCTGAGCGACAGGCTTGCGGCGGATCAGATCGACCACCAGGCGGGCCTTGCTGGGGGAAACACGCACGTACTTAGCGACGGCGCGAACCTCGGTGGCCTCAGTTTCAATAGACTTAGTTGCCATTTACGGTTAACCCCCTATTTGGCCTTGTGGCCACGGAACGTACGAGTCGGCGCGAACTCGCCGAGCTTGTGACCAACCATGGACTCGGTAACATACACGGGCACATGCTTGCGGCCGTCGTGGACGGCGATGGTGTGACCAACCATCTCGGGGAAGATGGTGGACGCGCGGGACCAGGTCTTCACGACGTCCTTCTTACCAGCCTCGTTCATCGCGGTGATACGCGAGAGAAGGCGAGTCTCCACGAACGGGCCCTTTTTGAGACTTCTGCTCATAAGTGCTTTCTCCTAAAACTCGGTATCCGAAATTACTTCTTACGACGACGAATGATGTGCTGGTTCGAGACCTTCTTCTTCTTGCGCGTACGAAGGCCCTTCGTCGGCTTACCCCAGGGGGTAACAGAGGGACGACCAGAGGTGTGGTTCTTGCCCTCGCCACCGCCGTGCGGGTGGTCGACAGGGTTCATGACGGTACCGCGGACGGTCGGGCGCACGTTCAAGTGACGCTTACGGCCGGCCTTGCCGATGACGATGTTGGCGTGATCGGCGTTGCCGACCTCACCGACGGTGGCGCGGCAGGTAACGAGGATGCGGCGCATCTCGGAGGAAGGCATACGGACGATAGCGTACTTGCCCTCCTTACCCATCAGCTGGCAGGAGTTACCGGCGGAACGGGCGATAGCGGCGCCCTTGCCCGGCTGGAACTCGACGGCGTGGATGAGCGTACCGACGGGGATGTCGGCGAGGGGCAGAGCGTTGCCCGGCTTGATGTCGGCGTCAGAACCGGACATGACGGTCTGACCGACCTCGAGGCCCTTGGGGGCCAGGATGTAGCGCTTCTCACCGTCAGCGTAGTGCAGCAGAGCGATGCGAGCGGAACGGTTCGGATCGTACTCGATCGTGGCAACCTTGGCGGGCACGCCGTCCTTGTTGCGCTTGAAGTCGATCACGCGGTAACGACGCTTCACGCCGCCGCCCTGGTGGCGGGTGGTGATGCGGCCGTTGTTGTTACGACCGGCCTTCTTGGGCAGGGGCTCGAGAAGAGACTTCTCGGGCTTGGTGCAGGTAATCTCGGAGAAGTCGGAGATCGTCTGCCAACGCCTACCAGCGGAGGTCGGCTTAAGGTGCTTTACAGCCATTACAATCCCTTTCAATAGGAATCCGTTAGCCATCGCAGACAGGGATTCGAGGTTCTGCCTCGGGTGCGATGACACCGGACGTATACACGGTTCCGGGCGTGTCCATTTTATACGCCCAAAACCTTGAGCTCTCGCCTCCCCTATTTGGGAGGCATGAGCTCACTCAACAGCAGCGAGTCTTAGGCCTGGTTGCCAAAGACCTCGATGGTGTCGCCATCGGCCAGCGTGACGATGGCCTTCTTCCAAGAACGGGTCTTGCCGGCGACATAGCGCACGCGCTTGGTCTTGGGCTTGACCGTCATGGTGTTCACGCGAACGACCTTGACGCCGAAGATCTCCTCGACAGCGTCCTTGATCTGATACTTGTTAGCATCCTTGGCGACCTCGAACGTGTACTTGTTCTGCTCCATGCCGGAGAAGGAACGCTCGGACACGATCGGACGGATGATGATCTCGTGGGCGGTCATTTATGCAAGCACCTCCCCGAAGTGAGCGGCGATGTCGGCGGGCATCAGCACAGCGTTGTTGTTGACGAGATCATAAGTGTTGGCCTCGTCGGCAGTGATGATGAACGTCTTGGGAATGTTGCGGAACGACAGGTAGGCGTTGACGTCCTCATCGCGAACGATGATGGTCAGACGCTTGCCCTCAAGGCCGAGAGCCTTGAGCATGGCAACGGCAGCCTTGGTGGAAGGCTTCTCGAAGCCGTAGTCGTCGACGAGCACGAGCTCGCCATCGGCCAGCTTGGCGGACAGCGCGGAGCGCATAGCCAGCTTGACCTCCTTGTTGTTCATACGCTTAGCGTAGGAACGGGGCTTGGGGGCGAAGACAACGCCACCGTGACGCCACTGGGCAGCACGGATGGAACCCTGGCGGGCACGGCCGGTGCCCTTCTGGCGCCAAGGCTTCTTGCCGCCACCGGAAACCTCAGAGCGGCCCTTAGCGGACTGGGTACCCTGACGCCAAGAGGCCATCTGGCACTTGACGATGTGGTGCATAACGTGGATGTTCGGCTCGATGCCGTACACCTCAGCGGCGAGCTCGGCCTCGGCGACCTTCTTGCCCTCGCTGTTCTTTACTTCAAACTTTGCCATTTAAGTGTTCTCCTTGGTATGACGCTGGGCTAAATGGGCTGGGCCCTTAGGCCATACGGATGGCGACGAGACCATTCTTGGCACCCGGGACAGCGCCCTTGACCAAGATGAGGTTCTGCTCGGCATCGATGCGGACAACGGAAAGGTTCTTGACGGTAACGCGCTCGTTACCCATGTGACCGGCCATCTTGACGCCCTTCAGGACGCGCGCAGGATAGGCGCACTGACCGATAGAACCGGGGTGACGCTGGAAGTGAGAACCATGCGTCATAGGACCGCGGCGCTGACCCCAGCGCTTGATGCGACCCTGGAAGCCCTTACCCTTGGAGGTACCGATAACGTCGACCTTCTCGACATCAGCGAAATCAGCGACGGTGACGACCTCGCCGACCTTGTGCTCCTCGCCGTTCTCGACGCGGACCTCACGAAGGAAGCGAACAGGCTCGACGCCGGCCTTGGCGAAGTGACCAGCCATGGGCTTGTTCACGTTCTTGGCCTTGATGTCGCCGAAACCGATCTGGACGGCGTCATAGCCGTCGGTTGCCTGAGTTTTAACCTGCGAGACAGCGCAGGGGCCAGCCTGGATGACCGTGACGGGAACGACGTTGTCGTCCTCGTCCCAAACCTGGGTCATGCCAATCTTGCGGCCGAGAATCATGCTGATCAAGATATGATCCCAACTCTCGCGTGGTCTTGGGACAATGCGTACACCACCGAGCGTACGCCCCTAGAGGACCACTACTTACACGACGTGCTCCCCAGTCTTGTATTGCGTCCGGACTACCTGACAACCCTATTAAGCAGGCATTTTGTCCAGCCAGAATACTCCCCTGGTTACACACAGCTGTTTAGTATACACGGGTGCGGGCGTATCCATCGAGATTCATATTTCACTCACATTGTTTACGCAGGTAAAGTGCGTGGATGGCTCCTGGGCACGGCGGAGGGCCGGAGAAATATATTAAGGTCCCTGCTCTACAGTCCTGCGCAAGACGGAGAGCACATTAAGTGCTCTCCTTTGCGTGCGGAACTCGCGATGACCTTAATATATTTCTCCGGCCCTCCGCCGTGCTCGGGAGACGACACGTTGATGTCTGCTTAACCCTGCTCGCTCAGCTAATTACTTTGTTGGGGGTCCACTATTTGCTGGAGAGTGAACTTGCATTGCATTGGCTCGCCCTCTGCTTGTGACTTTTCCTCGTCGAAATCGAAGATCATGATGGCGCAGTTGGGGAGTTTTGTTGGGAGCTCGAAGCCCTCTGGGGCTGCAGCCTTGATGAATTGGCGGCTGGCGCTGCCGTGGCTTACTGCTAGGAGGGTTTCGATGCCTTCGGCGCCTATGAGATTGGTGAGGGTGTCTACCATGCGCTCTTGCAGCGCGCGGCTTCCTTCTCCTCCGAAGGGGACCAAGTCCTCGCCTGGATCCCAGACGTCGGTGGGTAGAGCGTCGTGCGGGCCTTCTTCGAAGGAGCCGTAGCAGCGCTCGATGATGCCTTCGCAGGGCTCGACTGCTGCATCCGGACCCAGGAGTTCG
>DBFZVF010000093.1:0-6849 GCA_048519165.1 Collinsella sp. | reverse complement strand
TGTTCTTGTAAGCGTTGTAGATGTACTCTGCGGCGTAGTGGTTCTTGATGACCTTGTCCTCAAGAACGCCGCGGCCGGTCTCCTCGATGGCCATCTTCGCCAACGGGATACGAGCCTTGTTGGCAGCCATGGCGGCCTCATAGAAGATCTTGTCGACCTGCTCCTGCGTGTACGTAGCAAAAAGCGCCTGGGCCTCTCGCATCTGAGCGAGCTTAGCCTCAAGCGCCTCTACGTTGTCCACAATTGCGGGAGTAGTGTTTTCCGGTGACTTTTTCACCATTTGTGTCTCCTTGCGATCGGAGATTTACCCTACGTCTTGCATAATAGCAAGAAATTAATCGGCGAACGGTCAGATTCCTCTAAAAGGCACACTAAAACGCTTCAACCAAATGAATCGTTTCAACTAAAACTTGCCTTCCTGCATCGCCACGCTCATTGGGGACAGGCTTACATGAGTATTTCAATGGGAAAACGGGGAGAACGGGGAGAACGGGGCATCTGTTTGACAATCGCTATTCGCGGGTCGCGGTTGAGTCGGACACGCAGGCAGTGCAGCTGCTCGACTATATTCATCTCAATCCCGTGAAGGGTGCGCTTGACTCGCTCGAGGCGTACCGCTGGTCAAGCTATAAGGCATATCAGCTGGGCTATGATCCCTTTGACATCTGTGATGCGGCCCCTATGCTCGATGTTGTCGGAGGCTCCCGTCGCTATTGCGAGCATCTCAAGAAAGTTGGCGGGCGCATCTGGTCAGTGGAGGTTCTTCCGCGCCGGCGGATCCCCGATGAGGAGGCTCTTTCCGTTGCGCGCGAAGTCCTGCCGAGCATAGATCCTGCGCTGCTCAAGGCCCTGCCACGCCCCGAACGCGATGCCTGCCTGCTGAGGCTCAGGCGGGCACATCTCACGGTCAAGCAAATTGCCCGTATCACCGGTATCGGCGCCACAAGCGTGACCAAGGCTACTGCAGGCTGGAAGGATGCAGCGTGAGATAGGGGCCGGAGCCGATCGGGACGCCGCATGCGTGCGTCATGTCTGTCCCCAATGCGTGAAAACACCCATCTAAGTCTGTCCCCAATGAGTACAAAAAGGCGCCCTCCGTAGGGGAGGGCGCCTTTGGTAAGTTCTATGTGAACGCGAGGTCTTTGACCCGGAGAGTCCGAGGTACTTGTTGGTAAGACCTTATTTAGGAGCGCGCAACCTTGCCGGACTTGAGGCAGGTGGAGCAAACGTTCATCTTGCGACGGTGACCGTCGACGACGACGTAGACGCGCTGGATGTTGGGGCGGAACTTACGGTTGGTGACGCGGTGAGAGTGGCTGATGGAGCGACCGGCAACGGGGTGCTTACCGCAAACTTCGCAAACTTTGGACATAACTGACCCTCCTTGGGCGACAAACGAACATGTCGCGTTAACAAACAAGCCTGAACTATAGCACAGAAGCAGATCCCTGTGCGTAATCTACACAGAGATATTTCTCTTTTGGCGATAGTGCTCACGCCACGGCCCTGGACGTAGATCCGATTTGCGTGCAGCAGAGGGGATTATGCCAGCTCGTGCGTACGTTTTCAAGCTCGTCCCACAAATATATATAGGTTTATTGAGCATCGGGCTCCGTTTACGGATTGCTCTGTATTTATGCTCGCAATTAAGCTCGAGGTTGGCTACACTATCCCTTGACCATTAAAGGGGTACGAGATACCCACATGGAATTACATAGCTGCCAAAGAGCAGCCCTTCCTGTGGGTGTCTGGTCCGCTTTGAGCGGTCGGGCATCTATTTTTTTGACTGTGTCAGCAGTCAAGACATGTGAGGAAGGAGATCGATGGGCACGACTTCCCCCAAGGCGGTCATCATGGACGAGACCGCCGTCAATCGAGCGATGACCCGCATCGCGCACGAGATTCTCGAGCGCAACGAGGGCTGTGAAGACCTCGCTCTGGTCGGCATCGTCACGCGCGGCGACCTTCTGGCAAAGAAACTCGCCGAGGAGATCAAGGAGATCGAGGGCGTCGACGTTCCGCTCGGCAGCCTCGACATCAGCTTCTACCGCGATGACTACGCTACCAATTTCGCTCCCGCGATCCACGCCACCAACATTCCCTTTAGCGTTGACGGCAAGCGCGTCGTGCTGGTGGACGACATCCTGTATACGGGCCGTACCATTCGCGCCGCTCTCGACGCCGTCATGGATCTGGGCCGTCCGAGCCGTATTGAGCTGGCAGTCCTCGTTGACCGCGGCCACCGTGAGCTCCCCATCTCGCCGGACTTTGTCGGCAAGAACGTTCCCTCGTCGCATGAGGAGAACGTGCACTTATATATAAAGGAAGTCGACGGCCACACTGCCGTCGAGATTAACGACGTCGCGCCGGGTTCCCACGTGGGCTCCGCGCCGCTGGGAGGTGAGTAGTACCGTGGCGTTCAACCATAAGCACCTGATCGACATTACCGAGTACTCCGAAGAGGACATCAAGCTCATCCTCGAGACCGCCAAGGCGTTCTCCGAGGTCAACGAGCGTGCGATCAAAAAGGTCCCCACGCTCAAGGGCAAGACCATCGTCAACATGTTCAACGAGCCCTCGACGCGCACCCGCAGCTCCTTCGAGCTCGCCGAGAAGCGTCTTTCGGCCGACAGCCTTAACTTTGGCGGCTCTTCGACCTCCACGGTCAAGGGCGAGAGCCTCGTCGATACCGTCGAGACCCTTAACGCCTACAAGATCGACTGCATCGTCGTGCGCGACAAGCACGCCGGCGCGCCCTACATCGTCACGCAGAACTCGCCCGCGAGCGTCATCTGCGCTGGCGACGGCAAGCACAACCACCCCACGCAGGCCCTGCTCGACCTGTATACCATCTGGGAGCACAAGGGTGACTTCCACGGTTTGAAGGTCGCCGTCGTCGGCGATATCGCGCACTCCCGCGTCTGCGGCTCGCTGATCCCCGCCCTTAAGATCATGGGCTGCGAGACCTACGCCGTCGCCCCCGGCACGCTGCTGCCGCCGGCGCCCGAGGTCCTGGGCTGCGACCACGTGACGAGCGACCTCGATTCCGTCCTGCCCGAGCTGGACGTCGTCTACATGCTGCGCGTGCAGCAGGAGCGCCTCGAAGGTGCCCCGTTCCCGACCATTCGCGAGTACCACAAGCTCTTCGGCTTGACCAAGGACCGCGAGAAGCTCATGAAGCCCGATGCGATCATCTGCCACCCGGGCCCCATCAACCGCGGCGTCGAGTTCGACTCCTATATGGCCGACCACCCGCAACGCTCCGTCATCCTGGAGCAGGTCTACGCCGGTATCTGCGTGCGTATGGCTATCCTGTATCTGCTGCTTGGAGGTGCCGATAATGGCCTTGCTTCTTAAGAATGCCCACGTCGTCGACCCGTCCGTCGAGCTTGACGGTGTCGTTGACGTCCTGATTGACGGCGACAAGATCGCCGAGGTCGGCGAGAATCTCGCCGTCGAGGGAGCCGAGGTCCGCGACCTTTCCGGCAAGTACCTCGTCCCTGGCCTGGTGGATATGCACGTTCACCTTCGCGAGCCCGGCTATGAGGTCAAAGAGGACATCGAGAGCGGTACCCGCGCAGCTGCCAAGGGCGGCTTCACCGGCGTGTGCGCCATGCCCAACACCGATCCCGTCACCGATAACGGCACCGTCGTGGAGTTCGTCAAGTCCCGCGCTGCCGAGGTCGGTCACTGCCGCGTCTATCCGTCGGGCGCCATGACCCGCGGTCTTAAGGGCGAGGCCATGTCCGAGATGGGCGATATGGTCGCCCACGGCGCCGTCGCCTTCACCGACGACGGTCGCGGCGTGCAGGGTGCGGGCATGCTCCGTCGCTGCATGGACTACGGCAAGATGTTCGGCAAGGTCTTTATGAGCCACTGCCAGGACGAGGACCTGGTCGGCCACGGCCAGATCAACGAGGGCAAGGTCTCGACCCGTCTGGCTCTCGAGGGCTGGCCGGCTGCCGGCGAGGAGCTCCAGATCGCCCGCGACATCGAGATCGCCAAGCTGACCGGTGCCAAGCTGCACATCCAGCACATCTCCACCGCCCATGGCCTGGAGATCGTGCGTGCCGGTAAGGCCGCCGGCGTTCAGGTTACCTGCGAGGCCACCCCGCACCACATGTTCCTGACCGAGAACGACCTGGACGAGACCTACAACACCTCGCTCAAGGTCAATCCGCCGCTTCGCACCGACGAGGATGCCGAGGCCATCCGTCAGGGTGTCATCGACGGCACCGTCGACGTTATCGTCACTGATCACGCTCCCCACACCCCGTGGGAGAAGGCCCGAGAGTTCGAGCTTGCGCCCTTTGGCATGATCGGCCTCGAGACCTCGCTGTCGCTCGTGCTCACCGAGCTGGTCAACACGGGCAAGATGAGCATGGCCCGCATGGTCGAGCTCATGGCCATCAAGCCGCGTGAGATCCTGGGCCTTGATCAGGTTCAGGTCAAGACGGGCTCCGTTGCCGACCTGACCGTGTTCGACCCCGCCGCAACCTGGACGGTCGGCGAGGACGGCTACGAGTCGCGTGCTGAGAACTCCGGTTTCGCCGGCCGCACGCTCACCGGTCGTGCCACCGATGTGTTTGTCGGCGGTAAGCAGACGCTCGCCGACGGCTGCATCTGCTAGCATAGCCTTATCGCTTTTGTGCGCGGTGCCCTTGCGGTGCCGCGCTTTCTGTTCGTTTGGACCATGCAACCGCATGGGGGATTGGAGCGTCTATGCCCACACCTTCCACTGCACGCATGCACGACTTCGAGGTCGTCTCGAACCGGGAGATTGCCGACGGCATCTTCTCGCTCGTCATCTCGGCCCCCAAGCTTGCAAGTGCGCTCAAGCCCGGTCAGTTTGTGAACATCGCCGTACCCGGCGATGCGTCCTCGCTGCTTCGCGTGCCCCTGAGCTACTACCGCGCCGACGCCGAGGCCGGCACCGTCGAGCTGTGGTACGCCGTCGTGGGCGACGATACCCGTCGTTTGTCCCAGATGGGCCCTGGCTCCACCTCTAACCTGCTGGGCCCCGGCGGCCGCGGCTGGCTTGTGCCCGAGGGCACCAGGAAGGCGCTGCTCGTGGCGGGCGGCATCGGTGTTCCGCCCGTGCTGTGCCTTGCCGGCAAGCTTGCCGAGCAGGGTGTGGCCGTCGACGTGTGCCTGGGCTTTTGCACCGCGTCCAAGGCCGTGGGCATCGATGAGTTCCGCGCGCTGGGAGCTACGGTCAACGTGTGCACCGACGACGGCTCGTTGGGCACTCATGGCTTCTGCACCGATCCTGCCGCCGAGCTGCTTGGCGAGGGCAGCTACGACTACGTGGCTAGCTGCGGTCCCGCCGTCATGATGAAGAAGGTCGCCGCCGCTGCCGCCGAGGCCGGTGCGTACTGCGAGGTGTCGCTCGAGCGCATGATGAGCTGTGGCTTTGGCGCCTGCAACACCTGTAATGTCGAGACGGTCGACGGTATGAAGGGCGCCTGCATGTGCGGCCCCGTGTTCGATGCTTCAAAGGTGGTGGTCTTCTAGTGGGTACCGTGAACATGGCCGTCGATTTCGGCGGCGTCAAGATGCAGAACCCCATCAACACCGCAGCCGGTACCTTTGGCTACGGCTGGCAGTTCCAGAACTTCTTTGATGTCTCCCAGCTGGGCGCCATCACCACCAAGGGTTGTGCTGCCGAGCCCTGGCCCGGCAACCCCGCGCCTCGTATGGCCGAGATCCCGGGCGGCATGATCAACTCCGTGGGCCTTCAGAACCCCGGCGTGGCCGCCTTTGCCCGTGAGTCCGGTCCGTGGCTCGAGCAGCTTTCCAAGGACGGTTGCCAGGTCATCTGCCAGGTTGCCGGTCATTCCGTCGAGGAGTTTGTCCGCGCGCTCGAGATGTATGTCGAGCTGTGCCCCTGGGCTGCCGGCTACGAGATCAACGTGAGCTGCCCCAATATTGCCGCCGGCGGTGCCGCCATGGGCTCCTCCCCCGAGGGCGCCTCTGCCGTTATGGCTGCCTGCCGCAAGGTGACCGATAAGCCGCTGTTCGTAAAGATGGCTCCGGTTAACGTCGCCGAGATTGCCAAGGCTCTCGAGGCCGCGGGAGCCGACGGCCTTTCGGTCATCAACTCCATCCAGGGCATGGCCATTGACGTTCATACCCGCAAGTCCCGTGTGGCCAAGCCCAAGGGCGGCCTTTCGGGCCCGCTGTGCCACCACATCGCCGTTCGCATGGTCTGGGAGGTCGCTCAGGCCGTCGATATCCCCATCAACGGTGTCGGCGGCGTCATGACGGGCGAAGATGCGGCCGAGTTTATCCTGGCCGGCGCCACCTGCGTGTCGGTCGGCATGGCCAATTTCGTCGATCCGTGCGCCTCGATTAAGATCGCGCACGAGCTCGAGGCCTGGGCGGAGTCCCAGGGCGTGAAGGACATCAACGAGCTGGTAGGTGCTTTCGAATGCTAGAGACCGACGCCCGCGACCGCGTTATCGTCGCCCTCGACTGCGACCGTGAGCGTGCGCTCGAGCTCGCCCACGAGCTTTCTGGTCATGCCGCTTGGCTCAAGGTGGGCATGACGCTCTATTACGCTGAGGGACCCGAGATCGTCAAGACGTTCAAGAACCTGGGCTTTAAGGTCTTCCTCGACCTCAAGTTCCATGACATTCCGCATCAGGTGCGCGGCGCCGCCCGTTCTGCCTCGCTTGCTGGTGCCGACCTGCTCTCGGTCCATGGCCTGGGTTCTGGCGCCATGCTCGCTGCGTGCCGTGAGGGTGCCGAGGAAGCGCGCGAGGACCGCGCCAAGCTCGTTGCCATCACCGTGCTCACGAGCATGAACCAGGAGTCGCTGGCCGAGATTGGCGTCGAGTCGCCCGTGGC
>DBFZVF010000092.1:0-3189 GCA_048519165.1 Collinsella sp. | reverse complement strand
GCATAAACCCCGGCCCGATTGCCCGTTCTTATGGCGATATAGCGTGCGGCTTTTGGTCTAAAACGTCTGCTCGTAGTCGCTGTGCTTTTTGGCCGAACGCACCAAGAACTCCTGGTTGGTGTTGGTGCCCTTAAGACCCTTAATAAACGACGCCGCCGCGCGCTCGGTGTTGTTCATACCGGCGAGAATGCGACGCAGGCCAAAGACAAACGGGCGCATCTGCTCGTCGACCAGCAGGTCCTCGTTGCGCGTACCGGAGGCAACGGGGTCGATGGCCGGGAAGATGCGGCGATCGGCAAGATCGCGGTCGAGCTTGAGCTCCATGTTGCCGGTGCCCTTGAACTCCTCAAAGATGACCTCATCCATCTTGGAGCCGGTGTCGATAAGGGCGGAGGCGAGGATGGTGAGCGAGCCGCCGTTTTCGATATTGCGGGCTGCACCCAGGAAACGCTTGGGCGGATAGAGAGCTGCCGAATCGACGCCGCCCGAAAGGATACGACCCGAGGCGGGTGCCGCCAGGTTGTAGGCGCGGGCAAGACGCGTGATGGAGTCGAGCACCACCACGACATCGCCGCCCAGCTCCACAATGCGCTTGGCGCGTTCGATGACGAGCTCGGCCACGCGGGTGTGGTTCTCGGCAGGCATATCGAAGGTCGAGGCCACGACCTCGCCCTTGATGGAGCGCTGCATATCGGTGACCTCTTCGGGGCGCTCGTCGACGAGTAGGCAGATGAGGTGCACCTCGGGGTTGTTGATCGAGATGGACTGGCAGATCTTCTTAAGGATCGTTGTCTTGCCGGCCTTGGGCGGCGACACGATCAGGCCACGCTGGCCCTTGCCGATCGGTGACACGATATCGATAGCGCGACCGGTAATGGAGTCCTTGCCGTGCTCCATGCGCAGCGGCTCGTTGGGATAGACCGGGGTAAGGTCGCCGAACTTGGGGCGGTTGCGGATCTGCTCGGGATCCATGCCGTTAACGGTCGTGATCTTGGCGAGGCCGGCTCGCTTGTCGCCGCCGCGCGAGGGGCGCAGCGAACCCTCGATGACATCACCCGTGCGCAGGCGTGCGGAGCGGATGAGGTAAGCGGGGACGAAGGCGTCTTCATTGGACTTCATGTAACCGTGGGCATGGATGATGCCGGAGTTGTCCGGGCGAATCTGCAGGATGCCCTTAATATCACGGAAGCCCTCGGCCTTCGCGGCGGTCGTGTAGATCTCCTCGACAAGCTCGGCCTTCTTCTTGCCGGTCGTCTCGATCTCGAACTCTTTTGCCTTCTCGCGCAGCTCGGCTACCTTCATGGCCGCAAGCTCCTCGCGCGAAAGCGTGGGCTCGGTGGGGGCGGCGTTGCGCTCCTTGTTGCGCTGTTTGCGGTCGCGCTGACGGCTGCGGCGGTCGTTGTTGCGATCGTCCTTGCGGTCGTTGCGCTCGTCGTTGCGCTTGTGCTGACGGCGGCTGGGGCGGGCGCCCTCTTCGGTCTCGGTGCCTTCGGCAGCCGCGGCTGCGGTTGCATCGGTGCCAGACGGAACCTCACCCTCTGCCTTGGCGTCGGCGTTGGCATGGTTGCTGGGTTCGGCGTCGCCCTGCTGCTCGGCAACCTTGGCCTTTGCGGACTTCTTGCGCGTGCGCTTGGGCTTCTCTGTTGCCGGCTGATCGGCGTTCTCGGCCTCGGAAGCGGCATCGGCGTTTGCCTCGGAGGACTTGTCGTCGACGGGCTTGGCCTCAGCCTTGACCTTCGCCTTCGTCGAGCGCTTTGCCGCGGTGCGACGGCTGCGGCCGGGACGGACATCGGCGGGCTCGGCATCGGCAGATGCGGGAGCCTCGGTGGACGGAGCGTCCTGGACCAGGGCATCGACCGTGGCCGTAGGCTCGGCCGTCACCGCTGCGCCCTGGGCAGCAGCTGCTGCGGCAGCGGCTTTCTCGGCCTCAACATACGCCTTGGGCTTGCGGCCGCGACGATGCGGGCGCAGAGCCGGATCAACGACGGGAACCTCGTTGACCTCAGCGTGCACGACGGGCTCAGCGGAGGAAGCGCCCTCCCCTGCCGCAGAACGAGCCGGAGCTTCAGCGACCTCAGGAGTCAGCTGCTCGACGGGCTGCTGCGTCTTGGCTGCCGCACGGCGATGCGTGCGCGGTGCCGGCTTCTCGGCCGACTGTTCGGCAGCAGGAGCCTCGGGGGCGACCGGCGCAGCGAACTCAGTCAATGCCGCGGCCTCGCGCTCGGCAGCGCGACGGCGGGCACGCACAACCTGGGCCTCGCTAATCTGCGCCAGTGCACGGGCCTGCGCGACCTCATCGGAAATGGGGGCCGAAGCATCGGTGGCAACGGGGCGCTTCGCGCGCGTGGTGCGCGTCGTACGACGCTTGGGCTTTTCGGCATCCTCGCCGTCCGCAGCAGGCTTGGCCAAACGACGCGTGCGCTTAGGCTTAGCGGGAGCAGCCTCCTCGCTAGCAACGGGCGTGGTGGGCGCGGCGGCCTTAAGCGCCTCGGGAGCCGAGACCTGCGCCGGCGCGGAAAGCACGGCCTGGTCCGACGTAACCGGTGCAGCGGGAGCCGTTTGCGTCGTCGTTATTTCGTTTTCTTGTTGTTGATCAGACACAGTGTTTGCTCAACTTTCTTTTCAAGCCCTGTGATCACATGCTCCCTGCATAAACCTTCAGGGCGGCTAAACAGTCTAGCTCCGTCAAATACCGACGGACATCATTGATCTGTATAGAGATGATTGCGTTATATACGCAGCGTTAGTGTAACACAACCGCAACCACCTGCAACTTAGTCATCGGGGACGTTCTTAAACGACTAGTCAAAAGGAATGCTCTTTACAAAGTTCCGGCGTACACCATCGCCACATCAAAAGCTGCGGTGAAATAGTTCCCAAATCCCGGCCGGCACCCCTCAAGCAGGAACCATTCCACCGCAACTCATAAGAAGAAGGCAGATCAAGCCTCAAGCATCGAGAAAACGGAACAGCTAAGGGACAAGGGCATCGGCCCCAAGATCGATGTGCCACGAATCGCGCCCATCTACTACGTTTGCCCCCGCACCCCTGACCATACTCACTATTTTTCGAAAGTCGCAGACCTGCTACCTGCGGTTTTAATATTGCGATTTTCGGCGTGGTTCGGGGTACGCACTTAAACGTAGTAGATGCCCCCGATTCTTGGCAGAAGGTATCCCACCGCTCCTC
>DBFZVF010000091.1:0-25890 GCA_048519165.1 Collinsella sp. | reverse complement strand
TTGCAGCATTTTAACGTTGCGGATGGCAGGCGGTCGATTCTACACCGCGGCGGGGCCGTGTTCGCCGGTACGGATGCGGATAACCTCCTCGACCGGCTCGACCCAAATCTTGCCGTCTCCAACGGCACCGGTGCGAGCAGCGTTGCAGATGATGTCGACAATTCCGTCGACGTGCTCATCGGCGCAGATGAGGGTGAACTGCACCTTAGGGATCATGTTGACAAGCAACTCGTTGCCGCGCACGTATTCCTTCCAGCCATGCTGTGCGCCGCAGCCCTGCACCTGGTTGATAGTCATACCGCGAACATCAGCAGCAAACAGCGCGTCTTTAAGAACCTCAAGCTTTTCCTGGCGCACGATGGCCGTGATCTTTTTCATAGTGAATTCCTCTCTTTAATAAAAGAAATTGATTGCCCTTCACATGGCACGGGTTTTCCAGGTGCCCGAGATTGCCCCGAAAGAGGAGCGCCGCGTACTTCGGTACGCAAGCGACGGTTTGAGGGGCAAGGTCGGGTGCCTGGGAAAGCCGTGCCGCTAGTCAAGTCCCGAGAAAGAGGGATACGCGCTCTCGCCGTGCTGACTCGCATCCAGGCCCAGCGCCTCGTCGGCCTCGTCCACGCGCAGGCTGCCGTGGAACAGCGCCTTGACCACCGCGGCGACCACCAAGTCGAGCACCAGTACAATAGCGACCGTCACCACAATGCCCAAAATCTGCGAGACGAGCAGCGACACGTCGCCCGTGTAGAACAGGCCACCCTTACCGGTCCACGAGAGCTCCGGCACACAGAACAGGCCCGTGAGCACGCCGCCCAAGATGCCGCCGATGCCGTGGCAACCGAACGCGTCGAGCGCATCGTCGTAGCCAAACTTGGTCTTAAGATGGCTGATGGCCAGGTAGCAGACGGGAGATACGATCAGGCCCATGACCAGCGCCGCCCACGGCTCGACAAAGCCCGCACCCGGCGTGACCACCACAAGGCCCGCAACCAGACCGGTGCTGGCGCCCACCAGCGTGGGGCGACCGGTGTGCACGCGCTCGACGGCAAGCCACGAGACCATGCCCGCCGCGCTAGCCGTCACGGTGTTGAGGATGGCGAGCGCCGCCACGGCGTCGGCCTTAAACTCGCTGCCGCCGTTAAAGCCAAACCAGCCAAACCAAAGCAGGCCGGCGCCCAACGCCACAAACGGCACGTTATGTGGACGGTAGCTCACCATGCCAAAGCCGCGACGACGGCCAAGCATTAAGCAGAGGATCAGGCCGGTAAGACCGGACGAAATGTGCACCACGTCGCCGCCGGCAAAGTCGAGTGCGCCGATAATGTCACCGATAAAGGAGCCATCGCCGCCCCAGACCATATGGGCGAGCGGCGCATAGACTACGAGCAGCCAAATGCCCAGGAAGGCCGTCATGGCACCAAACTTAACGCGGCCGGCCAGGCTGCCCGTGACGATGGCGGCAGTAATCATGGCAAACGCCATCTGAAAGGCGATGTTGATGATTTGAGGATAGACGACACCGTCCGCAGCATTGCCCTCGGCCGCCTGCAACACCTGGCCGAGCACCGGCAGGCACAGCAGCTGGTCAAGGCCCCCAATAAACGGACTTGAGCCGTCACCGCCATAGGCCAGCGACCAGCCGGCAACAATCCACAGTACACCAACCAGACCAATGGCGCCAAAGCACATGAGCATGGTGTTGATGACATTTTTGCGCCTGGACAGACCGCCATAGAAAAACGTCAGACCCGGTGTCATTAAAAACACGAGCATGGTGCAGATGAGCATAAACGTTGTCGATCCCGTATCGTACATTCGCTCTCCCTTGGTCGCATGAACGTTGTCGGCGCCCATAATGCGGCCGAGGGGCAACTGGTGTAGACCAGATACGGCGTTGTTAAACGCTGCGTTGTCGAATGGAAACGGTGCCGCAATCTTGGAAACGGCGCGGCAACGGGCACGAAACGAAGGGGAAACGCGTAAATCGAGAGGCCATCTATGCCCGCATTTCAAATCAGCTATATGCAGAGGCAAGGCAGTCCCAAAGCAGACTCCGCATCAGATTCGTCCGTGATTCCCCTAGGGAAAACACGGCTAGGCGCTCTTTAGCGTGTTTTCCCTAGGGGAATCACAGTCGGCGTCGGCAGTAGCGTGTTTTCCCTAGGGAGATCACAACTGGGCGGAGCAGGGTAACGCCCCCTTAAGAAGCTGACGACCATATCAAAAGCCATACCATGCAAAACAACCCTTATCAACATCTCCTCCACTGCCCAACGCTACATATGAGGAGCGACTTTTGGCACACCGAAACGCCTCAGTAGGTGTTCGAGATAACCGTCCTCGTACACGCGGCTAAATTGCACCCTCATGATCGGAATGCCCAGAGCCGTAATGTGCGACTCTCGTTGACGCTCTGCAACCAAACGCCTTTGCATCTCTTTTCCCAGGCCGTCCGCGCCAACGTATTTACCAAAACCATCGACCTCAATAATTAAGCGAAGCCCATTCGGCAACTCGTAGTACATATCGGCACGAATCGCACCGCCATCGATCGGGTCAACAAACTCGGCTTGCAACATGGTCGGAGGAAGGTAACCCAGCGCGACAATCAATCCGCGCACGATGGATTCACCGCCGCTCTCCGAAGCGCCATCGGCATAGCGCGCTACCATCCCAGCGCACAAGGCCCCAGAGCGACATCGCGCCAACGCTTCAACATAGTCGCGATACTTTTGGATATCGAGCTTGCAGAACCGCAGGGCGCTATCAGCTATAGCCAAACCGTCTTCAAAAGAAGCAACAAGTGAGCAGTCGAGCACCGTCCGTTCTAGCGTCGTTCGTTTCACGGTGCCGTTTAGCTCGATCTCATTTAGAGGGCACTCATGCCGATGGATTCCCGTACCGCACCTACCATGCGAGCGCCCGCTAGCTACAAGATGAATTGTGTCCAGATATTTCTTCGAAACCCAAAGTCCATGGTCAAGCGCAGCAGAAAAGGAACAGACGGCCTCGTCAGGGTGCTCGTCGAGAAACGTATTTTGAACATAGCGCCAACGAACGCGCGGACTCGTCTTGAGCGCATCCCACGTGGAGGCGCGCATGAACATCCCGCTAAACGGACGCACGGCCACCCCTGCCGCTACGGCGCGACGAAGCGCTTCGCGATCCGCCCTGGTTTTGGGCACTAGACAACGCTGCAAGCGCTCCGCCCCATCAAGCTGTTCTTCAATCCTTTGCCGTGCGCTGGTATTCCTCACGAAAGCCACCTCCCAATAGAGGCAGCATAGCCAAAAGGCACCTTGCCAATCTCTTGCCATTAACTGACCAAAAGCTTGACGTACTGCTTGACGCCGCAGGTCAAAGACGTCATCCCGGCGCGCACCACAACTACGTCGCTCGGTGAACGGTTGTCATCGAGGTGCAGGCGGCAGTTTCCTTGCCCTCTCTAGGCCCTCTGGCATCGATGATACCTCGTAGCCTCAGTTCAAACGTGATTCCCCTAGGGGAAACACGGCTAGGAGCTCTTTAGCGTGTTTTCCCTAAGGGAATCACAGTCAGCGACGGCAGTAGCGTGTTTTCCCTAGGGGAATCACGATTGGGCAGAGCGATAAGGTGACTTCCCTAGGAAACACGCACCTGCAAGGCGCCTCTACGACTCCAGCTCTTAGCGCCGAAACAGCTCGTGCGCGCGGTCGCGGAGATTAGTTGCTCGAATGACACCTTCGTAGCAATTGATGCGCAGACGCGGGAAGGCATTGAAGAAGCGCAGGTCGCGACGACTGAGCGACACACTCGGCACCGGACGGTTCGCGCGCCTGCCGGCACGGAGACGGGCGAGCGATGGATGGGGCACGCTCGGCGCGGCATCGGCCACGCGGCGGGCGGCAAGCGCCAGGCCATGAGCGCCGTCCGAGATAAACGTCGGCATCGAAGCCTTCTCACGCAGGGCATCGAGCGTTGCGTCGCCCAGCTCGGCCAGCCACGCGTTAACGGCACGGCTGCGGATATGCGTCTGCGCCACCGAGTCAATCGCCGAATCGGGAATACGTTCGAGCATGGAGTCAGACGCGTCGGCAAGCGACTCGTTGATGCGGTCGGCAAGGTCGGCGCGCACACGCTCCAGCTGATCGGACAAACGGCGCCAGCTGGCCAACGAGCACACCGCATCGACCATCATCGCGACCGCGACGATAAAGGCCGCCAGCCGCACAATCAGCACCGGCAGATGGCCAAGCAGCCCCAGCAATGCCGGCTCCACTAAACGGCAAATGCACAGCGCACCCAGGCCAAACGCGCAGGCCCAGTACAGACAGATGCGTCCATGCAAATTAAACGGCAGGTGCGAGTAATCCCAAAAGCGCGCACCTGTTGTCTTTTCCAATAGAAGGCCCACGCTGTACTCGATTACGCTGCATACAAGCGCCGCCGCGACAAACTGGCCCGAGGCATCCGGAATCCCGCGCAGCAAAAGCCAGCAGGCGATGCCGCCCACACCATAGATAGGACAACACGGCCCCAGCAAGAATCCGCTGTTGGCGAAGCGTCCTTGGTTAAGCATGGCGCATACTGTCGACTCCCATGCCCAGCCGCAAAACCCGTAAAAGGCAAACGAGAGCACCAGTGCCGAGAGTGGACAGGCAGCAAGCGTTGCGCCGCCAAACGCCATATCAATCGCGGTTTCCACCGTCTACCCTCTCCTCTTTTCGCTCGATGCTTTACTCGAGCCGTCACTCGAGCCCTCGTTCAAATCGTTCGCGCCGTCTTTGCGCGGCAGACGGCCGGCGACCGTCTCGCACAGTGCGCACCACTTATCAGCCAGGCATACAATCCAAGCCTCGCGACACGTCGGCGGCACTGGCACCAGCGGAAACATATGTCGCGCGATAATATTCCGTTCGCGCGGCGTCAGCTCAAAATCCTCTTCGGCACGTGCCAGGGCAAAAAATGGATGCCGAAATCCGTGCAGTCGATGGCTCGGATCGGGGTCATGCCAATCGTAGAGAAAGTAATCGTGTAACAAGGCTCCGCGCAGCAGCGAGGCACGGTCGACCGAAATGCCAACACGGCCCAAGCGCTCGGCAAAGGACAGGCTCGCCCGCGCTACCGAAGTCACATGTGCATAGACCGTCACGTCGCCATGCTGGATAAACTCGTGCGTCAGGTCCAAGCGGCCCGCCTGGGCCAGCTGGTGGGCGGCATAGTCGACCTCGTGCGCGATTTTCTCGGCACGAACGGCATCAGACATGCTGCCTCCTTCCAGCGGCTCATGGCGGCAAGCCACGGCCTGCACGCATTGAATAAAATCATCATCGAATCTACCAGTATGGCATCGGACAAAACGTTTTGCCCCGCCAGTTGGCGAATTACCGCGCCGCCGTCACATATCAAACGCCAAAATGTGCGAGACTGTTCTGTGCAATTGTGCCGGCCGAGGGAGCGCCGGCGCTCGATTCGCATGGAGTAACCCACAACGATGCTGCTTACGCAAACGACAACGCCCGAGGACGTCAAGGCTCTTAATCGCGCCGAGCTCCCGCAGCTCTGCGACGAGATTCGCCACGCCATCCTCGAAAGCTCCGCCGCTGTCGGCGGACACGTTGCCCCCAACCTAGGCGTCGTTGAACTCACGGTCGCACTCCATCGCGTGTTTAACTCCCCCATCGACAAGCTAGTCTTTGACGTTTCGCACCAGACCTACGCCCACAAGGCGCTGACCGGGCGCGCGTACACCTATATCGATCCGGAGCGTTATGGCGAGGCCTCTGGCTTTGCCAATCCCGACGAGTCCGAGCATGACCTGTTTGCCATGGGTCACACCTCGACCTCGGTGAGCTTGGGCTGCGGTCTTGCCCACGCGCGCGACCTGGCGGGTGACACGTATAACGTCATTACCGTTATTGGCGACGGCTCGCTTTCGGGCGGTCTGGCTTTTGAGGGCTTTAACAATGCCGCCGATCTCGACAGTAACTTGATCATTATCGTCAACGATAACGACCAGTCCATTGCCGAAAACCACGGTGGTCTGTATCGCAATCTGGCCGAGCTGCGCGCCAGCAACGGCACCTGCGAGCGCAACGTTTTCCGCGCGCTGGGGCTCGACTATCGCTACCTGGACGCCGGTAACGATGTCCAAGCGCTGGTCGATACGCTGCAGGAGCTGCGCGATATCGATCATCCCATCGTGCTGCACGTCTCCACCGCCAAGGGCAAGGGCTTTGAGCCAGCCCAGAGCGACCCCGAGCACTGGCATCATGTGGGGCCCTTCGATATGGCAACCGGTCGCAAACTTTGCCCGGGCCACCCGAGCGAGCCCGCACCGCGCACCTATGCCGATATTACGAGCGAGGCACTCAACGCCGCTATCGCGAACGACCCGCAGGTTGTCGCTATCACGGCTGCCACGCCCTATATCATGGGCTTTACGCCCGAGCTTCGCGCCGCGGCAGGCAAGCAGTTTGCCGACGTGGGCATTGCCGAAGAGCACGCCGTCACCTTTGCCACCGCGCTCGCCAGCGCCGGCGCCAAGCCGGTCTTTGGCGCATACGGCACGTTTTTGCAGCGCGCCTACGATGAACTGTGGCACGACCTGTGCCTCAACGACGCCCCCGCAACCATCCTGGTGTTTGGCGCTTCGGTCTTTGGCACAACGTCCGAGACGCACCTCTCGTTCTTTGATATTTCCATGCTGGGCGGACTTCCCAACATGCGCTACCTGGCACCGGCCTGCATGGAAGAATACCTGTCCATGCTGAGCTGGTCGCTCGACCACCGCGAGCATCCCGTGGCAATCCGCGTACCGGGCATCGGCCTGGTAAGCCGTCCCGATCTGGCGCCCGCCGAGGGCGCCGATTACAGCGTCGTGCGCTACAACGTCGCGCGTCAGGGCCGCGATGTAGCCGTGCTTGCGCTTGGCGACTTCTTTGAACTGGGCGAGCACGTGGCAAACCGCTTGGCTGCCGAGTACGGCATCGAGGCCACGCTCGTCAACCCGCGCTTTGCAACCGAGCTTGACCGCAAGTTTCTCGACAGCCTTGCCGCCGAGCATCGCGTTGTCGTCACCCTCGAGGACGGCATCTTGGACGGTGGGTGGGGCGAGCGTGTCGCGTGCTACTTGGCCTGCACGCCTGTGCGCACGCGCACCTTTGGCATCGCCAAGGGCTTCCCCGACCGCTACGACCCCAACGAGCTGCTCGCGCAGAACGGCATGACGGTCGAGAACATGGCCGCCGAAGCCGTAAGGCTACTCAACGAGTAAATAACCTCCGCAAGGGAAGCACCCCTGCGGAGGTTTTTATTTTCCCAACTCAATTGTCTCGATCTGTAACATCTAGGGCCCGAATTCCCGTCTAACTGTTACAGATCGAGACAAGACGTCTTAGTCCCTGACCTTTGTCTCAATCTGTAACAGATAAAGACTTTTTAGCCGTCCAGATGTTACAGATCGAGACATTCGAATTCCCCTGAAGAGATAATCTCGATCTGTAACAGGTAGAACCCATTTCCTCGTCTACCTGTTACTGATTGAGACAAAACAGCGAGGCGGGCCGTCCGAAAAGCACTATCTCAGCTGTAATAATCGACGTTTGCCCAGATAAAACCTATCAAAATATACCTGTCCCTTTTTGGTAGGTAGAATTACCCATAAGACAAGTATGTTTCTGAGTTATTTCGTGTTGACCCATTTGAGCGGGATAGGGTATAACTCTACTCAACCGCTAGGGATTTTATTGAGAAAGGTGTTCTACCATGAGCAAGAACCTCTCCCAGCAGGTCGTTCTCGACCGCCGCGGCTTCGTTGCCGCCACCTTCGCAACCGTCGCCGGCCTTGGTCTTGCCGGCTGCTCCGACACCAGCGCCGAGGCCGACAAGGGTTCCGCCGCCGGCTCCTCCAAGAGCTCCGAGGATACCGAGGCTTCCACCACGCTCGATGCCAAGGCATTCGACAAGCTCGTCAACGACGGCCCTAAGGCCGATGACGACGCCATCGCCGCCAGCACCTGGGCCACGGCCGTCAAGGACGCCGGCGTCTTTAAGATCGGTGGCGTTCAGACCTCCACGCTCTTCTCCCTCCTCAACGAGAAAGACGGTCAGACCCGCGGCTTCGACGCCGGCATCGCACAGCTCCTGTCCAACTACATTCTGGGCGAGAACAAGGTCGAGATCACCCAGGTGACCTCGGACACGCGTGAGTCCGTCCTGCAGAACGGCCAGGTCGACGCTGTCTTTGCCACCTACACCATTACCGACGAGCGCAAGAAGCTCGTCTCCTTCGCCGGCCCCTACTACTACACCCAGCAGGCCATCCTGGTGCTCGCCGATAACGACGACATCAAGAGCGTCGACGACCTGGCCGACAAGAACGTCGCCGTCCAGTCCGGCTCCAACGGCCCTGCCATCCTGGAGGAGTTCGCCCCCAAGGCCAGCCAGCAGGAGTTCAAGACCGACGAGGAGGCCCGCCAGGCACTCCAGCAGGGTCGTGTTGACGCCTACGTCATCGACAACAACATGCAGCAGAGCGCCCTGGTCCGCGAGCCCGGCAAGTACAAGATTGCCGGCAAGCCCTTCGGCAGCAAGGAGCCCTATGGCATCGGTCTGCCGCTCGATTCCGACGGCGTCGCCTTCGTTAACGACTTCCTTAAGAAGATCGAGGACGACGGCACCTGGACCGAGCTGTGGCAGATCTGCATCGGCGACCGTACGGGCGACACCAATGTTCCCGAGCTGCCCGAGATCGGCGCCTAGGCAGCGAGCCTGGTAACGGCCGCAACGAAACCATACGGAAACGCATGATGCGCTTTATTGCGGTAAACTGTTTCCTCACTGAGTTGTCGGGGCTTCCGTACACACGGGAGCCCCTTTCCTTATCGGCGGGAGGTCCGCATGAGTCTCTCCGAGCTCTGGTCGCTCTATGGCCAGAACTATATCGACGCGCTGCTAGCAACCTGGGGCATGACGCTTGAGTCGTTTGCCATCGCCATGGTGCTGGCCGTCGCCGTCACCGTGATGCGCGTGTCGCCGCTCAAGCCGCTGCGCGTCTTTGGCGACCTGTATGTCCAGGTCTTCCGTAACATCCCCGGCATCGCACTGCTCATCATCGTCGTCTATGCGCTGCCGCCGCTCAAGGTCGTCCTACCCTACCGCACCTGCGTTATCGTCGCCACGGTTCTTTTGGGCTCGGCCTTTGGCTCCGAGAACTTTATGAGCGGCATCAACACCGTCGGCGTCGGTCAGGTCGAAGCCGCACGTTCGCTCGGCATGAGCTTCAGCCGTATCCTCGCCAAGATCGTGATTCCGCAGGCGCTGCGCTCGAGCGTGTTGCCCATGACCAACCTCTTTATCGCCGTCATGCTCACCACCGCGCTCGGCAGTCAGGTGCCACTTAAACCGCAGGAGCTCACCGGCGTGGTGAGCTACATCAACACGCGCTCGCTCGGCGGCGTCGCCGCGTTCTTTATCTCGGCGCTCGGCTACCTGGGCACGGCCTTTGTGGTGAGCCACATTGGCAACTACATCGATAAGAAGGTGAGGATCCTCCGATGAGCAAGCACTCCACCTCCGCGCTCACCATGCGCGATGCGCTCTACGAGGCTCCCGGCCCCAAGATGCGCGCCAAGATTCGCATCGGCACCGCCATCTCGCTTGTTGCCGTCGCCGCGCTTGTCGTCCTCGTGTTGCAGCGCTTTTATGTGACCGGCCAGCTTTCGGTTCACTATTGGTATTTCTTTACGCACCTCACCACCTGGAAGTTCCTGCTTGCCGGCTTTGAGGGCACCGTTAAAGTCGCACTCACCGCTGGCGCCATCGCGCTGGTGCTGGGCTTAGCCCTTATGCTCGGCCGCACCAGCGACATTAAGCCGCTGCAGCTGGTCTGCCGCGTGCTCACCGATTTCTTCCGCGGCGTACCGAGCCTGCTGTTCATCTACTTCTTCTTTTTGGTGCTGCCCCAGTACAAGATCGCGCTGCCGTCGTTTTGGATGCTCACGCTTCCCGTCGCGCTCGCTGCAGCTGGCGTACTTGCCGAGATCTTCCGTGCCGGCGTCAACGCCGTGCCGCGCGGCCAGGTCGAGGCCGCCCAGGCACTCGGTCTCTCCAAAGCTAAAATCACCTTTAAAATCGTGTTGCCGCAGGCTATTCGGTTTATCATTCCGTCATTAATTTCGCAGCTTGTGGTCGTAGTCAAGGACACCACCGTTGCCTACGTGGTGAGCTACCCCGACCTCATGCAAAATGCCCGCGTGCTCATTACCAACTACGACGCCCTCGTATCGGTCTACCTGGTGATCGCGGTCATCTACATCCTCATCAACGTCGCGATTAACAAGGCCGCTGTCTATGTTTCGCACAAGACCGGCGCGACCATCATCCGCTAACGCTTTACCATTTCGAGTCATAAGGAGCCGAGCACCATGGCACAGAGCACCTCTTCCACCGGCAATCAGCCGCTGATCGAGCTCAGGCACGTCGATAAGCACTACGGCGATCTGCACGTCCTCAACGACATCAATCTGTCGGTCGACCGCGGCGAGGTCGTCGTTGTGATCGGAC
Source organism: Collinsella sp. (assembly GCA_048519165.1). Taxonomy (GTDB): domain Bacteria; phylum Actinomycetota; class Coriobacteriia; order Coriobacteriales; family Coriobacteriaceae; genus Collinsella. Next base: position 15,348 of record DBFZVF010000091.1, on the reverse strand, counting down.
CCTCGGGCTCGGGCAAGTCGACCATGTGCCGAACCATCAATCGCCTGGAAACCATCGACTCAGGCGAGATCCTCATCGAGGGCGAGCCCCTGCCACAGGAAGGCAAGGATCTTGCCCGCATGCGTGCCGAGCTGGGCATGGTATTTCAGCAGTTCAACCTGTTTGCACATATGACCGTACTGCAGAACGTCATGCTGGGACCGGTCGATGTGCTGGGCGTCTCCAAGGAGGAAGCTCGTGAGCGCGCCATGGACCTGCTGGGCCGCGTGGGCGTTGCCGAGCAGGCCGATAAGGTGCCCGCACAGCTCTCGGGCGGCCAGCAACAGCGTGTAGCCATCGCACGTTCGCTTGCCATGCAACCCAAGGCCATGCTTTTTGACGAGCCCACGAGCGCGCTGGACCCCGAGATGATCAACGAGGTGCTCGAGGTCATGGTCCGTCTGGCCCAGCAGGGCATGACGATGATCGTCATCACGCACGAGATGAACTTCGCCCGCCGCGTGGCCGACCGCGTCGTGTTTATGGCCGACGGCCAGATCGTGGAAACCGGCACACCCGACGAGTTCTTCGACCACCCCCAGACCAAGCGCGCCCAGGACTTCCTCAACTCCATTAAGGGCCACTAGCCCAATTGCCACGCGGGCAAATTCATCAGTAACGTTTGTCCCGCGCCACCCCTGTGCCATGTCCACCCGGATTCGAAAGCCGCACCCATGATCGGAACCCGCACCTCATCGTCCTATACTCCGCACGTCGACGTCGATCCCGCCGACCGCCCGCTCATCCTGGTAGCACCACGCTGGGAAGAAGCGAAGCCCTATTTGAGCGAGACGCTCTCCCCCAACGAGGAGATTGCGAGCGTATTTGTCGACGCCATTCTTGCCGCCGGCGGTCTGCCGCTGCAGATGTCCATCACCGAGGACATTGAGGTCATCCGTCATTACGTCGATATCGCCGACGGCATCGCCATTCCCGGCGGCCCCGATGTCAATCCCAAACGTTGGGGCGACGAGCGCCCCTACGACCCCACCCTCTGCTGCGAGATCCGCGATAGTTTTGAGTTTAAGCTGGTCAGCGAGGTGCTCCGTGCCAAAAAGCCACTCTTTACCACCTGCCGCGGCACGCAACTGCTCAACGTCGCCACCGGCGGCACCCTGTGCATGGACGTGCCGAGCCTGGGCGCGCGCGAGGGCCGCACGCAGTGGCGCCATACCCACGTGCTCAACGACCCTGTGCATCCTGTCGAGGTCGTGCCGGGCTCGCTGCTGGAGCGCGCGGTTGGCGGGCACAGGCTAATCCAGACCAACTCCGCACATCACTGCTGCGTCGATCGTCTGGGTAAGAGCACGCGCTTGGTCGCCAAGGCAACCGACGGCGTTCCCGAGTGCATCGAAGTCGAAGGCCAGCCTTTCTGCTTGGGCGTGCAATGGCATCCCGAGTACACGTGGATGACGCTCGAGACCGACTTTAACCTGTGGAAGTCGTTTGTCGAGGCAGCGGCCAAGGTAAAGCAGGCCCGCTAGTTCGCGAACCGCATAACAGATAAGGGCGCCCCGCCGGCCACATGGTCCGACGGGGCGCCCTTTTGCCTATACGCGACAGGCGCGCAGCCCAAGGCTCGCAAGCTCTTATTCGGCCGTCTCGCGCAGGGCCGACATCGTAGCCGCATATTGCTGCTGCAGCGCATGCATCCCCTCGCGAGCGCCGTCAACGGCATCGGCGCCGCGCAGCGCCTCGGTCACCACGACCGCCGGCTCGTACAGATTATCGAATCCCAGGTTCTGGCTCACGCCCTTGAGCGTGTGCGCTGCCATAAACGCACCTTCGGCGTCTCCCGCCGCCATGGCGGCCTCCAGCTTGTCCATGCTCTCGTCATCCAAAAACTTGAGGGCAAAGCGGGCGAGCATTTCCTCGCCCATCAGCCGAGCGCACGCGTCATCATAATTGGCGCCGATCTTCTCATACGCCTCACGCATGGAAATCATGGATTAAAAACTCCTTTGGTCAAACTAAATCGTGGGAAACGCGACAACGTCGGCGGGGCGTGCCAACGTCTCGGCAATTTGGTCTTGCACCTCAAGCAGACAATCGAGCAGCAGCGGGTTAAAGGTGCCGCACTTACCGTCCAGGATCATCTGAATTGCCTCCTTGTGCGGGATAGCGTCCTTGTACACGCGCACGCTCGTCAGAGCATCGTACACGTCGGCCACCGAAACCACCTGTGCGGCAATGGGAATTGCGTCGCCCTTAAGGCCATCGGGATAACCCTTGCCGTCCCAGCGCTCGTGATGCCAACGCGCAATCTGGTACGCATATTCCATAAGCGCATTGCCGGCGTGATGGCTACCCAGCTCAAGCAGCATGTCGGCGCCGATCGTGGTATGCGTCTTCATAATCTCGAACTCCTCGGGCGTAAGGCGCCCGGGTTTGTTGAGAATCGCATCGTCAATCGACATCTTGCCGATATCGTGCAGCGCCGAAGCCAGGGCAATCGTGGAGCGCTCCTCATTGTCAAGGGAAATGGTGTCGCTACGCTGGACCAGACAGCCAAGCAGCAGCTCGGTCAGCTTTTCGATGTTCGTAACGTGCCTGCCGCTCTCGCCGTTGCGAAGCTCCATGACGCCAGCCATGATGTCGATGAGCATGCGACTGTTCTTGACACGCTCGTTGTACTGCTGGGACAGCAGGCTCGTCAGGCGGCGCTGTTTGGCGTATAGGCGGATGGTGTTGCTTACACGGCGGCGCACGACACGGGAGTCAAACGGGCGGTTGATATAGTCCGAGGCGCCCAGCTCGTACGCGCGCAGAACCATATCATCGGAATCTTCGCTCGAAATCATGATGACAGGCAGATTGTCACTAACCGATCGGCGCGACAGACCGGCCAGCACCTCAAAGCCGCTTATGCCCGGCATGACAATATCCAGCAGCACGAGCGACAACTCATCGCCATAGCGATCGACCATGTCGAGCGCCGTACGACCGTTATCGGCCTCGAGGATGCAATACTCGTCCTTGAGCATCTCGCTGAGAATGACTCGGTTCATCTCGGAGTCATCGACAATAAGTACCAAAGGCTTTTCGCTTTGGAAGGCCTCGATGGAATCGGCATCGGTCACGACCGTACCGGCTTTTGCCTTAGCGCGGCTCAATAACTGGACAGCGCGGCCAACGCCCTCATCGACCGTCTCGTCATGAATGCGAACGCCACCAACACATGCCGTCAAGCTCACGTACTCATGGCCCGGAATAATCGTGGAACGAACGGCATCGGACACCTGATGCAGGCGACGGGTGAAGTCATCGGAGGGAATATTGGGCATGACAACCACAAACTTGTCGCAGCCATAGCGCACAAGCTCGTCAGTCGAACGGATTCCGCTGCGCATGGCTGTCGCCACGGCACCGAGCGCAAGGTCGCCGGCATGACGGCCACACGTATCGTTGAAGACCCTAAAATCATCAAGGTCGATCATCGCAACGCCGGCATTCATGCGGGCGCTACGGAGCTTTTCCTCGTAATATCGGCGATTATGCACGCTCGTCAGCACGTCGGTGTAGACAAGGTCCTCTTTTGCAGCCTCTTGCCCATCGATCGGACGCACCATCAGCAGGACATGAGGCTCGCCCTCGACCTTCAGAGGGCGCAGATGGGCGCGGTACTCAACGCCATCGTTGAGGAGTTGCTCCGACACCTCATCGGAATCTGTCAAGGCCTCAAGACTTGCCTGGCGCAAACAAGGGCAGCGATCACCGGCGAGCAGGCAGTTAGGCTCGCTCTTAATCTGATCGGCCGACAGCAAACGTACCACGGGGTAGGTCTTCGCGACACGGGCGACCTCGGCGGCAGCCTACTCGTCGGTTAGATTGACCTCGTGATTATTGAGCATATGGGGCCCTTTCGATAGCTTCGCATGGTAGCGGTGGGTTCCAAATGTTACAAGGGTAACACCTTGCCGATGCAGGTAAGCACGTAAATGCTGTTACATTTTTATGAGTTGGCAGACGGCGCGATTGAAGCCGCAGACGTGAAGTTTTGAACACATTTGTTAACACGGACGAAACGTTTGCGGGTGAAGGCTGCTTTGGCTATTGCGAGTGCTAGAACCCCAGGATGCCACGGACAGTCTGGGCAGCCGCTGCCGGGCGATCGCGCAGGCCGTTGTGCGCGCCGGGAACCGTTACGAGTGGACAGTCCAAAAGCTCAGCCGCCACCCTCGTGCCCGCCTCGCGAGGCGTGCCAATCGAGAGCTCACCCAGGAGCACGGCGGCCACCGTTCTTGACGCGCGGACGCTATCCCAATCGGGAACGCAGGTCATAGTAATCCCGTATTCGTTTGCCATGAAGCCGCGGCCGTTGCGCAGGGCATGTCTGGCTTCTGCCTCGGTTAACTTGGGGGCCTCAGGGTCCGAATCGCCGATGGCGCCCAGGAAGGCCCGTAATGCCCTGGAGACCTTTCCCGCGGCGATCATCTCGAGCAAAACCGGGGCCGCGCCCAGACCGGCACCCTCATCCGTCACGGCGGGTTCATGCAGGATCGCACGCGAGATTATGGCGGGGTTTGCACGGAGAAGCTCCAGAGTCACCAGCGTACCGGCACTGTGCGCGAGCACGTTTGCCGGAGTGCCAATATGCTCGATAACGGCCTGCAGGTCGGCGGCCTGGACGGCGAGGTCGTAGCGTCCGTCTGCAGCGTCGCCGCTCTCGCCGCAACCGCGGCGGTCGTAGGTAATGACGCGATAGTCACAGGCGAGCTCGCGGGCGATGCCGTCAAAAAAGACACCGTCGACGCACGCACCGTGCACGCACACCAAGGCGGGTGTATCGGACGATACATCCGGGCCGGCATACTCACGGCAGGCGATCGTGGTGCCCGCATTCTCGACCGTAAATTCCATACTGTGTTCCCATCGTCAACACCACCAGGCCGTGCCGGGGTGCGGCTTGGTCAGATGGCGTCATTTTGTGTGTACATGAATGCGTTTACTGTACCCAGCTCGCACCCTTTCATGACAGGGTTTCGAAAACTCGCCCGATTGCAAGGTTTCTGCCTAAACAACAGCGCCCAAACCCGCAACCCACATGAAGGCCGATGCTATGCTTAAGCTCAACTGTCCCAAGGAGCATATGCCTATGTCTACGTTTTTGAATGCCAGCCCCATCTTTGGGCCCGTCCGCAGCCGTCGCCTGGGCCTTTCGCTCGGTGTCAACATGATGCCGGCGAGCGGCAAAATCTGCATGTTCGACTGCATCTACTGCGAGAACGGTCTCAACGCCGAGCGTCCCTGCCACGAGCCGTATAACACGGCTGCCGTGGTGCTCGATGCACTCGAGGCCAAGCTGCACGAGATGGCAATCGAGGGTGAGCTGCCCGATGTAATCACGTTTGCCGGCAACGGCGAACCAACCGCCGCACCTGAGTTTCCGCAGGCCATCGCCGGTGCCATCGCGCTGCGCGACCAGCTGGCCCCAAACACCAAGATTGCCGTGCTTTCCAACGGCACGCGCGCCGACCGTCCCCAGGTACACGATGCGCTCATGATGGTCGACGACAACATCCTCAAGCTCGATACGGTCGACCCGGCTTTTATCCAGCTGCTCGACCAGCCCGTTGGCCCCTACGATGTAGAGCACCAGATAGAGACGTTCGCGAGCTTTAACGGCCACGTCATTATCCAGACGATGTTTTTGAGCGGCGAGTACCGAGGCAAGTCTCTCGATAACACCGGCGAGGAGTACGTTGGCCCTTGGCTCGCGGCGCTCGAGCGCATTCGCCCGCAGGAGGCGACTATCTACACGGTGGCGCGCGAGACACCGGTCGCCGGCCTTGCTAAAGCGGCACCCGAGGTGCTCGACGCCATTGCCGCGCGCGTCCAAGCCCTCGGCATCCCCTGCCAGGTGAGCTACTAGCAAAACCACGCAGCAGCTAGTGCCCGCCATCCCGCCCCATCAGTTGCGGTGATATAGTTCCTATTTGTGCTGTTAAACCGCTTAAATCGGAACTATATCACCGCAACTTTTATAGACGCGTGGGTGGGCTATACTAGCTGCGGATGAAAGGAAGTTAGCCATGTTTGACAAAGGACCCGTGCCCGGCCGCAACGACGCTTGCTGGTGCGGCAGCGGCAAAAAATATAAGAAATGCCATAGCACCTTTGATGAGCGCCTCGAGCGCTTGTGGGAAGAGGGCTGGGAGGTTCTGCCCCGCACGCTCTACAAGACGCCCGCCGATATCGAGGGCATCAAGCGCTCGGCCGCCATCAACGTGGGCGTGCTCGATTACGTAGGCGAGCACATCGCCGCGGGCATGACCACCAACCAGATCGACCAGATGATCTACGACTACACCGTCGAGCACGGCGGCACGCCGGCCGACCTCAACTACGAGGGCTACCCCAAGAGTGTGTGCACCTCGATCAACGACGTGGTCTGCCACGGCATCCCCTGCGATACGGACGTGCTGCACGAGGGCGACATCATCAACGTTGACTGTTCCACGATCCTAGACGGCTACTTTAGCGACTCGAGCCGCATGTTCTGCATCGGCAAGGTCTCTGCCGAGCGCCAGCGCCTGGTCGAGGTCACCCGCGCCAGCGTGGAGGCGGGTCTGGCAGCCGTCAAGCCATGGCTTCCGCTGTCCGTTATGGCCGAGGCCGTGCAAAAGACGGTCGAGGACGCCGGTTTTAGCGTGGTGCGCGAGTACGGCGGACACGGCATTGGCAAGGAGTTCCACGAGGACCCGTTTGTAGGCTTTACCACCGAGGCGCCCGATGTGGACACCATTATGGCCCCGGGCATGGTCTTTACCATCGAGCCCATGGTCAACGCCGGAGCGCCCGACATCAAGATCAGCAAGGGCGATGGCTGGTGCGTGCGCACCAAGGACGGCAGCGACTCGGCCCAGTGCGAGGTACAGCTCGTGGTGACCGAGGACGGCTACGAGCTGCTGAGCTGGTAGCCGCAGATGCGCCGGATGCTGACGGGCAAACCCGCTTTGCACCCGGCGTTTTATTTGAACGTTTTGCCTGATAAAACCTGCCAAAATAAACCTGTCCTTTTTTGGCAGGCTGAGCGGAGATGACTGCTTGTGAACATCCTGGTTTTGCTGCCCGTCAACGACCGCCATCGCGCAATTCTTGAGTCGAGTGCTCCGGGCGAGGACTTTATCTACACGAGCTCCGACGCCATCACGCGTGAGCAGGTCGCCAACGCCGACGTAATCTTGGGCAACATAGACCCTGCCTTGCTTACCGCATGCGAGCATCTCCAGCTGTTGCAATTGCAGACCGCCGGCTATGACGATTACTTGGCCGCCGGCACCGTGCCGGCTGAAGCCAAGCTGTCTTGCTCGATCGGCGCCTACGGCCAGGCCGTGAGCGAGCACATGTTTGCCATGGTCCTTTCCATGATGAAGCGCCTGCCCGGCTATCACGACTTGCAGCGCGAGCATCGCTGGGAGGATTTGGGGCCGGTTACCTCGCTCAAAAATGCCAACGTGCTGGTGCTGGGCGCGGGCGACATTGGCGGCCACTTTGCCACGCTCTGCCGCAACATGGGCGCGCACGTCCGCGGCATCAAGCGCCATCCACTCGTCTACCCCATTGTGTTTGAGGACATGGACGGCATGGACGCTCTACCTGAGCGCCTGGCAGAGGCAGACATCGTCGCATCCTTTATGCCGAGCACACCCGAGACCCGCGGCCTGGCGAACGCCGAGTTCTTCGCCGCGATGAAGTCGGGCGCCTTCTTTGCCAACGGCGGCCGCGGCGACCTTGTGGTCGCCGACGACTTGGTTGCCGCCTTGGAGTCGGGACATCTCGCCGGCGCCGCGGTCGACGTCACCGACCCCGAGCCCCTGCCCGCGACAAGCCCGCTGTGGGATGCGCCCAACATGCTCATCACACCGCACGTCTCTGGCTGGTTCCATCTAGCCGCCACCCTCAACAACGTCGTCGACATTGCCGCGGAGAATCTGCGTCACCTGCAGGCCGGCGAAACTTTACGTTGTTGGATCGAGCACTAATCTTGTTCCGCCGTTTTACCAAACGCCGGAACCCCTCGACGCTGCGAGCCCCATGGGTTCCGCCGTTTGGCCAATCTGCCGTTCAATTTCAAAGGCGCGACCAGAAGGTCAGCGCCTTTTCATTTCACGGCACCTTGGCTCAAACGGCAGGCTCTCGCTGACTTTTGCTCAACCTGTGGGGTCTTCAAATTGTTAGAGCGTTGCTAAGTAATTCTTTGCGTCTTCTACGCTCATTGCTGCGACAGGCGCGTGTGAACAGAGTTTGACATCGTTGGTGACCAGTAAATCTGCTTGGGAGCGCATCGCTGCCGCAATGATTAAATCGTCTTCGTAATCGCTATGGAGATTACGCTGCTTGCTCGCCATCCATATGTCACTCAGGTCGCAGGGTACCGGCGTGGCAAGTTGCGACAACACGTCGAGGCAATCCCATGCAAGTGATGTCGCCGCCACGGCGGCATCTTGGGATAGTGAGCCATGCTCGCGCCGATACCATGCCTTATGTTCGCTTGAAATCAAATAGAACAGATCTTTGGACGATGTCGCCGCATACAGCAAATCCACCTGCGCCGTGCATGCATCGCGTAAAAACTCAATCGCCACCGAACGACCACGTCGTGAGGGAATGAAGTAATCGAGCCACACGTTGGTGTCAACCAAGATACGCCTTGGAGCCTCACTCATAGAGCCAGCTCATCTCCTCGCCATAGCGATCCGCATAGGCATTCCGTTTGAGCTCTTTGTCGTCCGATGGCTGAGCCCTGACCATATCGATTCCCGACTCACGGCAAGCGGCAGCGAACAGCTTCGACCCCTGATCCATGAGCTCGAGCTTACGTTTGGCGGCCTTTTCGCGCTCGCGCTGTTCCGCCCGGGCACGACTGGGCAGCAGGATATCCTCGAGCGCGCCGGGCCGATCAGCCAGAGATGCCGCAAGTTGCCAGAGCGCACGCACCGCTTGGCTCGGCGTCATACCGGCCCTGGAGAGAGCGGCGTCCCCACTCCTTTTAAGATCGGCATCGAGACGCACGTTGATCTGAGCGGCTGTTGTGGTCATGACCCCTCCTTAATACTTCAAAACTATCATAAAACTCTATGGTAGATACGTAAAGCATGTATAGCATTTATAAGCATTAGCCGTACTCTGTACACAAAAAGCCGCCGAGGCACACTGCACCTCGGCGGCCACATATCACAGATCTAGCTCGGTTTCACCCTTTGCATTCGCCCAGATAAAACCTGCCGAAATCAACATCCCTCTTTGGCAGGTTTTAGAGCTCCGCGCTTTCGGCTCCGTTGATATGGAGGTCGCGCTCGTAGAAGGCGGTGAGGGCGCGGATGGCGTACATCACGTCGCGTACGCCGCCGGTCTCGTAGCTTGAGTGCATGGCCAGCTGCGGCAGGCCCACGTCCACGGCATGCATGCTCGCCTGCATATTGGACAGGTTGCCGAGTGTGGAGCCTCCGGCCATATCGCTCTTGTTGGCGAAGGCCTGTGTGGGTACGTCGGCGTCATCACAGATGGCCTGGAACACCGCGCGGCTAAAGGCATCGGTGCAGTAGTGCTGGTTGGCGGCTTCCTTAATGACAATGCCGCCGTTGAGCACAACCTGATTGCGAGCATCGCACTTCTCGGCGTGGTTGGGGTGCACGGCATGCGCATTGTCGCAGCTCACAAGCATCGAGGCGGCAAGTGCGCGATGGTACGACTAGTCGTCAAAGCCCAGCGATCCGTTGATGCGGCGCAGCGCGTCGGCCAAGAACGTCGACATGGCGCCCTGCTTGGTCTCGGAGCCAACCTCCTCGTTATCAAAGCAGCAAAAGACCGAGATGTCATGCGCATTCTCGGCACCCAAAAATGCCTGCAGCGAGGTGTAAGCGCAGGCCAGGTCGTCGAGCTTGGGCGTCGAGATAAACTCGTCGGCCCAGCCCCAAATGCGCGCATCCTGACGATTGACCAGGAACAGATCGCGACCTAGGATCTGCTCGGGCTCAACGTCCAGTTCGTCAGCGATCAGTGCGTCAAAATCTCCCTGTTTAAGCTCGCCGGCGCTGATGAGCGGGCACAGGTCGACGGCTCGGTTGGGAGCAAAGCCCTCGTTAACGCCGCGGTTCATGTGGATGGCAAGGCTCGGAATGATAGCGACCTCGCGCTCGGTAGCAAGCAGGCGGCTCTCGATACGGTCGCCCTCGCGCACCAGTACGCGGCCCGCGAGCGCCAGCGGGCGATCGAACCAAGTGTAGTCGATCATGCCGCCGTAGGCCTCGATGTTCAGACGCAGCGTCTCGCCCGCACCGTCAAGTTCGGGCACGGCCTTGACCTTAAACGTCGGAGAATCGCTGTGCGACGCCGTGAGCTGAAAATGATAGTCACCGGCAACACCGTCCTCGCCCCACGTCGCGGCCAGGTCCTCGCCCACCTTAAAGGCAACAACGCTCGAGGTGTTGCGCTGCGTGTAATAACGCCCGCCCGGCTCGATGTCCCACGCCGCATTCTCGGGCAGGTAGGTAAAGCCCGCCTCGTCGAGCTCGGCCATAATGGTCGCCGCCGTATGGAACATGCTGGGGCATGCCTCGATAAAGTCGATAAGGTCGTTGGCGGCCTCGATATCATCGGCCGTCACATGCGCGCGCTCGGGCGTTTCCTGATCCGTCATGCTCTCCCCTTTCGCTGGGTTGATGGTCCCCTCCAGCATACCCCGCCACGCCAGCGCCGCACTCTTCATTCCGTGCTTAATTCCGCGCCACTCACCAAGTTGAGCCATCATGCCCGCGCTCCTTTTGCGACAATTGCGCTAACAGGACGAGAGGAGCCGTCATGAAGCCACGTAACATTGCCATCACCTGCGGTGTCGCGGGAGTCGCCGTCGGCCTTGCCGCTGCCACCGGTATCGTTTATCACAAGCAAATCAAGTCCGCCGCGTCGCTCAAACGCTTGACCGGCTACGCGGATGGCTATGACCTGTACGCAATCGACATCGCCTACGACTACGATCTCGATCGCATCATCGCCGCTGGCGTGCGCGACGACCAGGCCTACATCGATGCCGTGGTGGCGCAGGTGCTGCCCGGTGTGCCGGCACATGTCCAGGCGCCCCAGTTTGCCTGCAGCGCTTTTGTCGCCGTAGATGCCGAAGGCCGCGTGCGCACCGGTCGCAATTACGACTTTAAGGACGACACCTCGGCGCTGCTGGTGCGCAATCACCCACGCGGCGGCTATGCTTCCATCGGGCTTGCCGCCCTTAACAACCTGGGCGATAACACTCCACTTGACTCCGTCGCCGGACGCGCCGCGGCACTCATGGGCCCGTTTGCCCAGCTCGACGGTGTTAACGAATGCGGCGTGTCCATTGCCGTACTCACCCTGGATTCCAAGCCCTGTGACCAGGACACGCAACGGCCCGTCATCAACACCTCGCTCGCCATCCGTCTGGTGCTCGACCGTGCCGCCACCACGCAAGAAGCTGTCGACCTGCTTTTCGCCTACGACATGCACGCCATGGCAGGACGCGATTACCACTTCTTTATCAACGACGCCGCCGGTGACGCGCGCGTAGCAGAATGGGACCCGCGCGATCCGGACCGCGCTTTCAAAGCGACTCCTGTACGCCAGGTTACGAACTTCTACGCCTGCTATGACGACGAAGTGCTGCCCAACCAAAAGAATGGCGAGCTGGGCCATGGTAAAGAGCGCGCCGTCGCAATCGCCGATGTTCTTGACGCCCATGTCGGTGCCCAGGACGAAACGATTGTCTGGGAAGCCCTGCGCGCCGCAGCGCAAGAACCCAATCCGGAAGACATCACCAGCAATACGCAATGGTCGGTCGTCTTTGACAATACCGAACCCGCCGCCGCTATTACGCTGCGCCGCCACTGGGGCGACGTCGACGCCTTCGCACTGTAAGGAGCCAGGCCTGTCGGCCTTACGCTCGCCTGACGTTGTTTACATTTCCATACGCTTGAGCTAACACGTTTTACCCCCGCGTCAACAGTGTGCGGGGGTAAACTTATGCGCATGTTATAACTTGCCCGGAAGGATTCATCATGCTTAGGATCGGTCTTCTTACCAGTGGCGGCGACTGCCAGGCACTCAACGCCACCATGCGCGGCATTGTCAAAACACTTATGACCAACAGCGAAGAGCCTATCGAGATCTATGGTTTTGAGGACGGCTACCAGGGCCTTATCTACAGCAGATTCCGTGTCATGACTCCCGCCGATTTTAGCGGCATCCTCACCCGCGGCGGCACCATCCTGGGCACGAGCCGTACGCCGTTCAAGCGCCTGGACACTCCCGAGGCCGACGGCGTCGAGAAGGTGCCCGCAATGGTCCACACCTATCATAAGCTGCAGCTCGACTGCCTGTTTATGCTGGGTGGCAACGGATCCACCAAGACCGCCAACCGCCTGCGCGAAGAGGGCCTCAACGTTATCGCGCTGCCCAAGACCATCGATAACGACACCTGGGGCACCGAGTTGACGTTTGGCTTTACGAGCGCCATCGACGTCGCTACCAAGTGCATCGACGACATCCACACCACCGCGTCGAGTCACGGGCGCGTGTTCGTTATCGAGATCATGGGCCACAAGGTTGGCTGGATCCCGCTGTATGCCGGCGTCGCGGGCGGCGCAGATGTCATCTTGATTCCCGAGATTCCCTACGACATGGATAACGTCATCAAGACCATTGAGCATCGCATGGAGACCGGCAGCCGCTTTACCATCGTGGCCGTCGCCGAGGGCGCCATCTCCAAAGAGGACGCGGCACTGTCCAAGAAGGAGTACAAGAAGAAGCTCGCCGAGCGCACGAGCCCGTCAATCGTGTACGACATCGCCAAGGAGATCGAAGCCAAGACCGGTCGCGAGACCCGCGTCGCCATCCCCGGTCACACGCAGCGCGGTGGCCAGCCCGACGCTCAGGACCGCATCTTTGCGACCCAGTGCGGCGTCGAGGCCGCGCTTGGCTGCCTGCGTGGCGAGTTTGGCTACATGATTGCCCTGCGCGACGGCAAAATGTGCCACATGCCGCTCGAGGATGTCGCCGGCAAGCTCAAGTTTGTCGACCCCCAGAGTGATCTGGTGCGCGAGGCCAAGGCGCTGGGCATCAGCTTCGGCGACGAATAGCCTCGGCTGGAACCGCCCCCATCGGAGCCCCCAGGGCTTACCTCCCAAATCGTCCTCGGACATGTCAGGACCCCGCCGTGCGCTTCGCGCGGCGGGGTCCTTCCGTCCTGCGGAAAGATTTGGGAGGTAAGCCCTGGGGCCTCCTGCGGTAACTAGGGAGGCCGAGGCTATTCGTCTTCTTGCTGCGGGTGCCTGACCTGAAATTCAGTTGCGGTGAAATAGTTCCTGCTTAGTCCGCAAATGGCTGAATTTAGGAACTACTCCACCGCAATTTACTGAGTGGGAGCTCTTGGCTGCTACTTGCATTGACATTTGTCCTAAAATGGCTGGTCGTTAGGGGTTGCTACCAGTAGTTGCGGTAGGGTTTGAGCAGATTCTAACTAGAAATGGTGGTCGCTACCGGTTGTTCTCGGCATACTCGGCTCATTCGATTCGACCATCAAACGAAAGGAACCACCATGGATCTTGCGATGGCACAGCGCCTCGTCGATCGCCGTAAAGCTGCCGGGCTTTCTCAGGAGGCGCTTGCTGCCCAGCTGGGCGTAAGCCGCCAGGCTGTTAGTAAATGGGAGCGCAGCGAGTCCTCACCCGATACCGATAACCTCATTGCGCTCGCCGCGCTGTATGGCGTGTCGTTGGACAAGCTGCTATATGGGGAGGCGGCCAACGATGCCGACGGCCCGGAGGACGGTAGCGCCGACACCGAGACGGCGGATGTGGCTGACGAGGCTGAGGATTCTGCCGAGCACGTCGATTGCGGTGACAAACCACTTGTCGATATTTCCCTCGCGCGCGGTATCCACGTCATTGATCCCAATAAAGGCGAGGAAGTCCATGTTGGTTGGAGCGGCATCCATGTGACCAACGAGCGCAAGGGCGAAGAGGTGCATGTGGGGCCGGGCGGCGTGCATATCGATACGCTTGAGGACGATGGACATAGCGTGCGTACCAATGACGACGGCACCGTCACCATCGACGGCGAGACGTTTTCCAGCTGGAAGGAAGCACACGACAAGCTCGACCATCATGGCAAGCATTTCCACACCAAGGTCGGACGTGCATGGAACAAATTCCCCTTCCCCGCACTTGTCACTCTCGCCTATCTGGTGCTCGGCATTGTCTACGGCACATGGGGCATGGGGCTTTTCCTCGTCTTTTTGGTTCCCGTCTACTACGCGATTGGTGACTTTATCGATCGACGCCATTTGTCAAAGCTCACTGAATGCGTCTATCCAGCAGCCGCCATCGCTTGGTTCCTCTACATGTGGCTCTGTTTGGGACAGCCCCATCCTGCATGGATCATCCTCATCACGATTCCCATCGTAAAGGCGCTCATGCGCTGGTGTCGCAAACAATGGAAGTGCCGCAAACAGGCCTAAACCGCCCCAACCAGCCAGCGCCACTCATCCGACACCGCCCGCCCCTTCCAAGTTGCGGTGATATAGGGACTGTTTTGAGGCTCCAAAGCGCCAAACAGTCCCTATATCACCGCAACTTACAAACAACTGGGCCAGTTCCGGCACGGAGATTAGCATTGAGCTGACCACGCGCCAAGAAAAGGGCCTATTTACTACGTTTAACTCGAGAGAGCCGACCATACCTGCCTTTTTTGAAAATCGACAGGCCTTTTACCTGCGGTTTTATTTTTCGTTTTCCTGGCATGATTGAGAGTATCCAATTAAACGTAGTAGATAGGCCCGTTTTGTGGCATACGACCCATTCAAGCCCAATCTCGAAGGCTAAAGAGAGCCTCTCATCCACGCCTGCGAGCGAAAACCAAATAGAATGAAAGGCAAATGGAAAGCCCGTTTGACGAGCGGAGGACATATGCGCGACGTAGCCGAAAGCGACTGGAAGCTGTTTAAGAAAATGCTTCCTCAATGGCAAGAACGTTATATGGAAAAGCTCATCGGCCAGTACGTTGAGATGCTGAACGGCGACAGCGAAGCGTCCAGTAGATTTTGGGCACTAGAAGAGCACCTCAATAGAGACAAGCTGTCCTCAGGCGTAATTGCAAACGACATTCGCCGCAGCACAATGCACCGCGAGATAGCCAATTTGCTTATCGACAGCGTGATCACCCTTGACGACCTTGACGGTTTTACCGAGGACATTAAGAGCTATGCGCAACACTGGATTGGCCAGTAAGAGCACTGAACGACAGACATCCCCAGCAAAACGGGGCAAACGCCGGATCGCC
>DBFZVF010000090.1:0-9213 GCA_048519165.1 Collinsella sp. | reverse complement strand
CTGCTCGGACAGTCCTGCTCGCACGGAGAGCACATTAAGTGCTCTCCGGCTCGTGCGGAACTCGCGATCGACCTTATGCCCCGCCCCTCGGGACTAAGGATACATGGTAGAAGGGCGCGTGCTGCAAAATTCATTAGCTGGTGACGCAGCGTGGGCTCATATCGAAATATCTTCACCACCGGATTAATAAAAAAGAAGTACCGCTTTAGGGCGTTGTTGTAAGAAAATAGAGAGGATGGTTGCAGGCTGTCCCTAAAACGTTTCTTATCTCACCGCTCTTTTGGGGGCGGTACTTCTTTTGGTGCGTTGCTATTTGGCTGCGGCTTTTCTCGTTAGCTTACAGGCCGCAGGCTGCTTTGAGTTCTTCGACTCGGTCGGTTTTCTCCCAGGTGAAGTCGGCGTCTTCTCGGCCAAAGTGACCGTAGGCTGCCGTCTTTTCGTAGATGGGGCGGCGCAGGTCTAGGTCGCGGATGATTGCGCCCGGGCGCAGGTCGAAGGTCTTCTCTACGGCCTCGACGATCTTGTCCTCGGCAACATTCGCGGTACCGAAGGTGTCGACCATGATTGAGAGGGGCTTGGAAACGCCGATGGCGTAGGCAAGCTCGACTTCGCAGCGGTCGGCCAGGCCGGCGGCGACCACGTTCTTAGCGACCCAGCGCGCGGCATACGCGGCGGAGCGGTCGACCTTGGTGCAGTCCTTACCGCTAAAAGCGCCGCCGCCGTGACGTCCGTAGCCGCCGTAGGTGTCGACGATGATCTTGCGGCCGGTCAGACCCGTGTCGCCCATGGGGCCGCCCACGACAAAGCGACCGGTGGGGTTCACGTAGATGTCGGCGTTGTCCCACGGCATGTTCTCGGCGGCCATGACCGGGGTGATGACGTGCTCGATGAGGTCGGCCTTGATCTTGCCCATGTCCTCGATCTCGGCAGCGTGCTGCGTGGAGATGACGATGGTCGTGACCTCGACGGGCTTGCCTTCCTCGTAGCGCACGGTGACCTGGGTCTTGCCGTCGGGACGCAGATAGGCGAGGGTGCCGTCGTGACGCACGGCGGCCAGGCGCTCGGCTAGGCGACTCGCCAGGTAGTGCGGCATGGGCATGAGGGTCTTGGTCTCGTTGGAGGCATAACCGAACATCATGCCCTGGTCGCCGGCACCGATCAGGTCGATCGGGTCGGTGGTAGCGCCGGTCTGGGTCTCGAAGGACTCGTCGACGCCCTGGGCGATGTCGGGCGACTGCTCGTGGATGAGGCTCATAACGCCGCAGGTATCGCAGTCAAAACCGAACTTGGCACGGTTGTAGCCAATGCGGCGGATAACGCCGCGAGCGATTTCCTGCACGTCGACGTAGGCCTGGGTGCGAATCTCGCCGGCGACGATGACGGTGCCGGTGGTCACGAGGGTCTCGCAGGCGCAGCGGACGTTCTCCACGTTGGCCGGCACGCCGTTGGGGGCGATGTAGCCCTGCTCCTGGAGCTCTATTTCTTTGGCGAGGATTGCGTCGAGGACGGCGTCGCTGATCTGGTCAGCGATCTTATCGGGATGACCTTCGGTCACCGACTCCGACGTAAATACGAAGGACCCGTGTTGGGGTGGGATGGAACGAAGTTCTTCTGACATGATTGTCCTTTCAAAAACGTGTCCCGGCGACCGTTACCATTCCGCCAGGCTCTCTATGCAAGGGCACATCATAGCGCGTAAATCAAACATTCACACCCTTTCCGCACCTACTCATTGGGGACAGACATAAATGACCATCCGTGTACTCATTGGGGACAGGCTTAAACGACCAGCCTTACCTAAGTGCCGACAGGTTGCCCAAAGAATGGTCATTTAAGTCTGTCCCCAATGAGTAGGTCAGTGCCCTTTGTGCGGAGGTTGCTTTGATGCTTTATACTGGTGCGGTTAGACATCCATCCTGCAATCGAGGAGATATCCATGGCATCAGACGTTCGCGTCCGCTTTGCACCCTCACCGACGGGCAAGCTGCACATCGGCGGCGCTCGCACCGCTATCTATAACTGGGCTTTCGCCCGCGCAAACGGCGGCACGTTCATCCTGCGCATCGACGACACCGACCCCACCCGCTCCACCGATGAGAACACGCAGATCATCCTGCGCGCCATGCGTTGGCTTGGCCTGGACTGGGATGAGGGCCCCGAGGTAGGCGGCGACTTTGGCCCCTACGCCCAGACTGAGCGCTTGGACCTGTACAAGCAGGCCGCCCAGAAGCTTTGGGACGAGGGCAAGGCCTATCCCTGCTTCTGCACCAAGGAGCAGCTCGACGCCGACCGCAAGGCCGCGCAGGAGCGCAAGGACCCCTTCCAGGGCTATCAGCGCCGTTGCCGCAATCTTGATCCCGAGAAGGCCCGCCGTCGCATCGAGGCCGGCGAGTCCTACGTCCTTCGCATCAAGGTGCCCGAGGACCGCGGCGACGTCGTTATCCACGATGCCGTCCACGGCGAGGTGACCTTCGATGCCAAGGAGCTCGACGACTTTGTCATCTTCCGCTCCGATGGCACGCCCACGTACAACTTCGCGACTGTCGTCGACGACGCCATGATGAAGATCACCCATGTCATCCGCGGCGACGACCACCTGTCCAACACCCCGCGTCAGGTCATGGTCTACGAGGCCCTCGGCGCGCCCGTGCCCACGTTCGCCCACATCTCCATGATCTTGGGTGCCGACGGCAAAAAGCTCTCCAAGCGCCACGGCGCCACCTCGGTGGAGGAGTACCGCGACGCCGGTTACCTGTCCGACGCCTTCGTCAACTATCTGGCGCTGCTCGGCTGGTCGCTCGACGGCGAGACCACGATCATCCCGCGCGATGTCCTGGCCAGCAAGTTCTCGCTCGACCGCATCTCCAAGAACCCGGCGACCTTCGACCCCAAGAAGCTTGATTGGGTTAATGCCGAGTACATCAATGGCATGTCCGATGCTCAGTTTGCCGATGAGATCATGGTCCCCGAGCTGCACGAGGCGGGTCTTATCGAGGGCAATGTCGAGTACGGCGAGGATTGGATCGATGCGCTTGCTGCCATCGTTAAGCCGCGCACCAAGATGCCGGCCGACGCCGTGACCGTCGCCGCTCCCATCTTTGCTACGGCCGAGACGCTTGAGTATGACGAGAAGTCCGTCAACAAGGGCCTGGCCAAGGAAGGCATGGGTGCCATTCTGGATGCCGCCAAGGCCGCGCTCGAGGGCGTGGACGAGTGGACGGCTGTCAACATTGACGCCGCGCTTGAGCCGCTTCCCGAGCAGATGGACCTTAAGAAGCGCGTGGTGTTCCAGGCCGTGCGCGTCGCCGTCTGCGGCAACATGGTGAGTCCTCCGCTGGGCGAGACCATGGCGCTCGTCGGCCGCGACGACTGCCTGGCGCGCATCGACCGCGCCCGCACGATGGCGCTGTAATCGCTGCGCAAATGTATGTATCCGAGCCCCGTTCACTCAGAGCGGGGCTCTTGTTTCTGTAGACGTATGGGATAGGAGGTGCTGGGGCCATGGCCGAGCAACTTTCGCTGTTTGGTTCGCCGGAACCAAAACAGGCCCTCGAAAAGCCCGACCGCTCGGCCGAGCAGGCCAAGCCCGAGTCCGCGCCCGAGCCCGTTGCCGCCTACGCGAGCGTGGTCCTCGACATCCCGACCCGTGCGCTGTCCGAGCCATTCGCCTACGGTATCCCCCGGTCCCTTGCCAACGAGGCGCAGATCGGATCCACGGTCCTGGTCCACTTTGGTAACCGTGCTGCCGCGGGCTATATCGTCGACATTGCGCCTGAGCTGGGAGACCTGCAGGGCAACAACGCCCTCGACCTTTCGCGTATTAAGCCCGTCGAAGCCATCCTCAGCAAACCGCTCTTTACCGCCGAGGCTGCCCGTATCGCACGCTGGATGAGCCGCGAGTACGTCGCAACGCTTTCCGAGTGCCTGCGTTTGTTCTTGCCCCCGGGTGGAAGCCCGCGCGTGGTCAAGGGCGGTGACGGCGTGTGGGCCGTTGAGCGCCCCGCCGTCAAGCCTATCCAAAACCGCTGGGTCATGCTCACGCCCGAGGGTTTCGACTATACGCCGCCCAAGACTGCAGTTCGTCAGCGTCAGCTCATTGAGGCGCTCCAGTGCGGCCCGGTCACGACGCGCGACCTCAACCTTCTCTATAACAGCATGTCGGCGACCATCAAGGCGCTCGAAAAACGCGGCGTCGTGGTGGTGGAGGGGCGCCGTGCTTGGCGTGGCTGCAGCGAGCAGACCTCGCTGTCCTCGGCAAGTGGCAAGGCGCCGGTCTTCCTTACCAACGGCCAGCAGCAGGCGCTCGCGCAGATTGAGCGCGCCCGTCTTGACGCCCACGGAGACGTGGTCCTTGTCGACGGCGTCACCGGCTCCGGCAAAACCGAGGTTTACCTTTCGGCGATTGAGCGCGTGCTGGCGGCCGGCCGATCGGCTTGCGTGCTCGTGCCCGAGATATCGCTGACGGCCCAGACCGTCGGCCGTTTCCGCTCGCGCTTTGGCGAGACGGTCGCAGTTTTCCATTCACGCCTTTCGGCCGGCGAGCGCCTGGACCAGTGGGATATGGTTGCCAGCGGTGCCGCGCGTGTGGTCGTGGGTGCCCGTTCGGCTCTCTTTTGCCCGCTCAGCGACCTGGGCCTCATCATCATCGACGAGGAGCACGAGACCAGCTACAAGCAGGGCTCCAGTCCGCGCTACCACGCGCGCGAGGTGGCGGCCGAGATGGCGCGGCGCTACCGCTGCCCGCTCGTGCTGGGCTCCGCCACGCCTTCAGCCGAGGCCCTCGACCGCTGCCGCCGTGGCACGTATAACGGCGCCACCTGGACGCGCATCGAGATGCCCGAGCGCCCGGGACACGCCGTGCTGCCGACAGTCCGCATTGCCGACCTGCGCCGCGAGTTCTCGCACGGCAGCCGCTCCATGTTCTCAAAACCGCTCATGGAAGGTCTGGAGCGCGTTGTTGAGCGGCGCGAGAAGGCTGTGCTGCTGCATAACCGCCGCGGCTTTGCGCCGTTCCTGATGTGCCGCGAATGCGGCTGCGTCCCCACCTGTAACCACTGCTCCACCGCGCTTACGTATCACGAGCGCACCCATACACTGCAGTGCCACACCTGCGGTTCGTCTTGGCGCGTGCAGCCGTATCCTGCGCCCACGAGCCGTTGCCCCAAATGTGGCAGTCGCTACCTGGCAAAAATGGGTCTGGGCACTCAACAGATCGAGGACGCGCTGCACCAGATGCTTCCCGAGGACGTCGCCATTATTCGCATGGATGCCGATTCCACGCGCGGCAAGGATGCGCACAAAAAGCTGCTCGAGCAGTTCGATGCCGCCGATTGTGCGGTGCTGCTGGGCACCCAGATGATCGCCAAGGGCCTCGACTTTCCCGAGGTCACGCTCGTGGGCGTGGTCAATGCCGATTTCGCCCTCAAGCTGCCGGACTTCCGCGCAGGAGAGCGCGCCTACGACTTGCTGGAGCAGGTTGCGGGCCGCGCCGGCCGCGGCGATCGCCCCGGTGAGGTGATCATCCAGACCTACCTGCCCGAAGATCCGGTCATTCGCGCTGTCGCTGAGCACGACCGTTCGATCTTTACCGACTACGACCTGGACCAGCGCCGCGACGCGCTGTACCCGCCGTTTGTTCGCCTGGTCAACATTTTGGTGTGGTCGGCGAACCGAGACGACGCGCAGGACTACATCGGGCGCATTGCAAAGCTTCTTAAGCGCCGTTGGCATGCCGCCGCGCCCGACTTTTTACGGGCGGGGAGTGCCGTGCCGCAGGTGCTGGGCCCGGCTTCGTGTGTAATCGAGAGAGCCAAGGACCGTTATCGCTTCCATCTGCTTGTGAAGTCGCCCGTGGGGTACCATGTCTCTGATGATATCGACGCCTGCCTCAAAGAGGTGGGCTCTGTGCGCGGCGTGAGCGTGAGCGTTGATGTCGACGCCTATGATTTGATGTAACAACCCGAAAGGATGGCCATGGAAGCCAACGGAATCGTACTGTCGCCCGACCCTCGTCTGCGCCAGGAGTGCGCCGTCATCGAGGAGATCACCCCGGCAATCGAGGCGCTTGCCGAGAAGATGAAGAAGATGATGTTCGAGAACGGCGGCTGCGGCCTGGCTGCCCCGCAGATCGGCGAGCTCATTCAGCTCGTCACCATCGACTGCGACTACAGCGACAAGAGCGACTACGACCCGTACGTGCTCATTAACCCCGTCATTGTTGAGCAGAGCGACCATCTGGTGCCCTTTAGCGAGGGCTGCCTTTCTATTCCTGGCATTAGCTGCGAGATCGAGCGTCCCGACCATGTCGTCGTCGAGGCGTACGACTTGGATGCCAACCTGATTCGCTACGAGGCCTCGGGCGATCTGTTCTGCGTGTGCCTACAGCACGAGATCGATCACCTGCACGGTAACACCATGTTTGAGCGACTGAAGCCCATGCAGAGGCTCAAGGCCGTCAAGGAGTACCAGGACGCCCTGGCCCGCGGCGCTCGACCGGGCGAGACGGAGTAGGTTTGTCCGTCCCCGGGGCGCCCGCCTATATCATCCCGTGCTCAAACATTCTCGCTGCGCTGCGAAACTGCGCGAGGGACGATATAGGCGGGCGCCCCGGGGACTACGTTGACGCTGCTTGACTCGCCCGGGTGCCGTCGGGCCAGGGAAGGGCGTCTTCGCTGATAATTGCTTTGTTGGAAGAGCTGCTTTTATTGCGGCTCTTTCTTTGGTTTTGGGTATATTTGTTTTTGTTGAATTGTTCTTGCGGATGGGCCGGGTACTTGGCTTTCCGCTGTTCTTTGTAGCCGTCTCGGCTTTGGTTGAGGGGAGACGTCCTTTATGCGTATTGTGTTTATGGGTACGCCTGATTTTGCTGTGCCTTCGCTGGTTTCGCTTGTTGAGGCTGGGAATGAGATTGCGCTTGTTGTTACTCGTCCTGATGCTGTTCGTGGGCGTGGTAAGAAGCTGGAGCCGTCTCCTGTTAAGGCTAAGGCGCTTGAGCTGGGGTTGCCGGTCGTTGAGGCCAATCGTATGACGCCTGAGGTTGTTGAGGCGCTTCAGGCTGCGCAGGCTGATATTTTCTGCGTGGCTGCGTATGGCTGCATTTTGCCTGATGACGTGTTGCATATGGCGCCGCTTGGTATTGTGAATGTTCATGCGTCCTTGCTGCCTCGTTGGCGTGGGGCTGCTCCAATTCAGCGTGCGATTCTCGCTGGTGATGATGTTGCTGGTGTTTCCATTATGCGTATTGGGCATGGCGTGGATACCGGTGCTTATTGCGCACAGGCCTCGACCTCGGTTGCCGGTAAGCATGCTGAGGCGCTGACCATGGAGCTTGGTGAGCTTGGCGGCAAATTGCTTGCCGATACGCTTCCTTCGCTTGCTGACGGCACCGCTGTTTGGACCGAGCAGGATGAGTCGCTCGTTACCCATGCTACCAAGATTTCTAAGCAGGAGATGCGTCTGGATCCGCAGATGGCGGCGCTCGATTGCGTGCGTCATGTGCTTGCTTCGTCCGATACCGCGCCTGCTCGTTGCGTGATTGCCGGCAAGACCGTGCGCGTGCTCGATGCTGCGCCGGCTGATGTGTCGCTTGGCGAGGATCAGGTTCTCGTTAAGGCCAAGCGTGTTTACCTGGGTCTTTCCGATGGTTCGGTTGAGTTGCTCGAGGTTAAGCCTGATGGCAAGCGTGCTATGGCCGCTTCTGCTTGGGCTGCTGGCCTGCAGGGCGCCGATCTTATCTGGGGTGTTTTGTCATGAGCAAGTTGTCTCCCGCGCGCAAGCTTGCGCTCGATGTGTTGATGGAGGCCGATCGCCGCGGCATGTACGCGCGCGACGTGCTGTCTTCCCGTGCTTCGGCCAAGGCCATTGACCAGCGCGATTCTGCTTTTGCCGCTCGTTTGGCACTTGGAGTTGCAGCCACCCAGGGTATTTTGGACGAGCTGCTCGATCAGTTTCTCGATAAGCCTAAAAAGGTTGCGCCGCGTGTTCGCATGGCGCTTCGTATCTCGGCCTTCGAGATGCTCTATCTGCATACGCGTGGCCGCGTTGCCGTAAGTCAGGGTGTTGAGCTGGTCCGCTGCGGCGCTAAGTCCGCCGCTGGCTTGGCCAATGCCGTACTGCATAAGGTTGCGGACAATGTTGAGGACTTTGCCACGGCGTCCGATGTGGATGAGTCTGAGCGACGCTTGGTTCGTCTGTCGCACCTGATGGGTCTTCCTCGCTGGCTGTGCGCTCGCATTATGGCGTCGTTTGACACGCCAGAGGGTGCGCTTAACTTTGCCGGCAATCTGGCCCCCGCGCCGCTGGCCCTGCATGAGAACGCCTTTGTGACTAAGCCCGATCCGTATATCTCGCAGCTCGTCGCGCCTGTCTTCCCGGGCTGCCATGCCCCGGTTGATGCCCAGGTTACCGTTGCTTCTGGTGTGTTTGAGCGTGCTGCCGCGGTTGCATCTGATCTCAATGCGCAGCTCATCGCCACAGCTGCCACGCGCCCTGGTAGTTGCCTTGAGATTGGTGCCGGTCGTGGCACCAAGACCTATGTGATGATGTGCCAGGCCAAGCGTGCCGGCTATGAGCGTCAGCATACTGCACTCGATTTGCACGACCGCAAGTGCGATCTGAATCTCGCGCGCCTTCTCAAGGCCGGTATTCAGGGCGTTCGTACGGTTTCGGGTGATGCCTGCGAGCTTGATGAGGTGCTCACATCGTTTGATGCTATGCGCGGTGAGCGGGTCAAGTTCGATACCGTGTTTATCGATGCGCCGTGCTCTGGCACCGGAACCATGCGTCGTCATCCCGAGATCCCGTGGCGCCTAACCGAGAATGATGTGACGGCCGAGTTACCCAAGCTTCAGCTGACGATGCTTAAGGAGGCTTCTGCGCGCGTGGCCGCCGGCGGAGAGCTCATCTATGCCACCTGCTCGGTTTTTGATGAAGAGAACACGCAGGTCGTGGATGCCTTCCTAGCCTCTCCCGAGGGCGCCTGCTTTAGCGTGGCACTGCTCTCCGAGGCGCAGATTTTGCAACTCCCGGAGTTCGATCAGGCTAAGAAGCTCGTATCCGTACGCCAGAACGAACGAGGCCTCTTCCAAAGCGTGCCGGTAAACGCCGACTCCTACGACGGCCACTTCTGCGCCAGGCTGGTCCGCAAGTAACGACTAAGTTGCGGTGAAATAGGGATTGAATAGCGGCTTCTGCCCGCCAAACAGTCCTTATTTC
>DBFZVF010000089.1:0-12749 GCA_048519165.1 Collinsella sp. | reverse complement strand
AGCTTCCCTGCCAAGCTTGCCCAGGTGCTCCACACCCGCTGGGCCGCCGGCAAGCCGGGCGTCATCGTGCTCGCCTGCGAGCTCATCGATCACAACGGCGAGGAGCTGCTGCGCATCATGAACCAGTACGTGAGCGACTGGGGCTGGGAGGACGAGTTCTCGCAGTGGATGGCCAACGACTGCACCGTCTGCACCACGCTCGTCGACACTATCGTCCCCGGCCGCATCCGCGACCCCAAGGAGGCCGCTGCCGTGGCCGAGCGCCTGGGCTACGAGGATCCCTTCCTGGCCGTGCGCGAGCCCTTCCAGATGTGGGGCATCCAGGGCGACGAGTCGCTTGCCGAGAAGCTCCCCTTCGTGAAGGCCGGCCTGCCGGGTGTCTTTGTTACCTCCGATGTCACCCCGTACAAGAAGCGCAAGGTTCGCATCCTCAATGGCGCCCACACCGCCTTCGTCCCGGGCTCCTGGGTTGCCGGCTTTGACATCGTGCGCGATTGCATGCACGACGAGACCGTCCGCGGCTTCATGAACACCATGCTCTACGACGAGGTCATCCCGACGCTTGCCGCCGACCTGGACGTCGAGGACTGCAAGGCCTTTGCTGCCGCCGTCGAGAACCGCTTCGACAACCCGTTTATCGACCACGCGCTGCTCTCCATTTGCCTCAACTCCACGGCCAAATGGCGTGCTCGCGACCTGCCCACGCTCAAGGACTATGTTGCCGAGACCGGCAGCCTGCCCAAGTGCCTGGCGACGAGCCTCGCTACGCTCATTGCCTTCTATACTCAGGAGCTCGTTGCTCGCGAGGGCGATGGCCTGCACCTGCGCCGCGCCGACGGCACCGAGTACACCGCTCAGGACGATGCCTTCGTGCTCGATTTCTACGCCGCCCACGCCGGTGCAGACGATACCGAGCTGGTGCACGACGTGCTCACCAATGAGCAGATGTGGGGCGAGGACCTTACGCAGATCACCGGTCTCGAGGAGTTTGTCGTCAACGCGCTCACCGTCGTGCGTGTCGAGGGCGCCAAGCAGGCCTTCGCCAACGCTCAAGCGTAAATTCCCGGTGCGGGCGCCAGACGGCTTGCCCGCGCCTCGACTTCTGCTCAACCTGTAGGGTTAGGACCATTTGTAATGAACACTATCCAGATCAATCCGGCCGATAACGTGATCGTCGCGCTGTCGCCGCTTGCCAAGGGCACCGCCGTCGCGGTTCCCGGGGTGGGCGAGGTCGCTGCCGCGGAGGATATTCCGCAGGGCCACAAGATGGCCGTGCGTGCCATTGCGGCGGGGGAGAACGTTGTCAAGTACGGTCTTCCTATCGGCCATGTGACGGGCGACATCCAGCCCGGTCAGTGGCTTCATACGCATAACGTCAAGACCAACCTTTCGGGCGAGGTCGAGTACGTTTACAATCCGACGCATCCGGTCGTTGAGCCGGTTGAGCCCGAGACCTTTATGGGCTTCCGTCGCGCCGACGGCCGCGCCGCCACGCGCAACGAGCTGTGGATCATCCCCACGGTCGGCTGCGTCAACGAGGTCGCACGTGCCATGTGCGAGCAGGCTCAGGATCTGGTCGAGGGTTCGCTGGAGGGCGTCTATTACTTTCCGCATCCGTTTGGCTGCTCGCAGACCGGCGCCGACCATGCCCAGACCCGTCGCCTGCTGGTAGCGCTCTCGCGTCACGCAAACGCTGCGGGCGTGCTGTTCCTGTCGCTCGGCTGCGAGAACTGCACGCATCAGCAGGTGCTCGACGAGCTGGGCGAGTACGATCACGAGCGCGTTCGCTTCCTTACCTGCCAAGATGTTGCCGACGAGCAGGTCGAAGGCCACAAGATTCTGTCTGAGCTGGCCGACCTGGCCAAGCAGGCCAAGCGTGAGCCCATTCCGGCCTCCGAGCTGGTCATTGGCCTTAAGTGCGGTGGCTCTGACGGTCTTTCGGGCATTACCGCCAACCCCACGATCGGTCGCGTGAGCGATATGCTCGTCGCCCGCGGTGGCACGTCGGTGCTCACCGAGGTCCCCGAGATGTTTGGCGCCGAGAGCATTCTGCTCGATCGCTGCGAGGACGAGCAGGTGTTTAACGCCGCCTCCGACATGCTCAACGGCTTTAAGGATTACTTTATTAGCCATGGCGAGGTCGTCTACGAGAACCCGAGCCCCGGCAACAAGGATGGCGGCATCACCACACTCGAGGACAAGAGCTGCGGCTGCGTGCAAAAGGGCGGATCTGCCCCCATCGTCGACGTGCTGCCGTACGCCGGTCAGGCTACCAAGCATGGTCTGAACATGTTGTGCGGTCCGGGCAACGACATGGTATCCACCACGGCCCTGACGGCTGCCGGCTGCCACGTGATCCTGTTCTCGACCGGCCGCGGCACGCCGTTTGGTGCGCCGGCGCCTACGCTCAAGGTGTTCACCAACCAGCGCCTGTGCGACCACAAGGCCAACTGGATGGACTTTAACGCCGGTGTGGTGGCTACGGGCGAGCGTACGCTCGATGAGGCTGCCGGCGATCTGTATCAGCTGGTGCTGGACACGGCGAGCGGCAAGCTTACCAGCGCCGAGCGTCGCGGCTGTCACGAGATCAGCATCTGGAAGGACGGAGTCTGCCTGTAGCGATGACACGTTGAGCGCGTGATTGAATAAGCTGCTGCAAAGACTGAGCGACCCCGCCGAGGACAATCTCGGCGGGGTCGTTTTTCGTTTCTCGTTGCGTTGTCGTGCACGGCTTTTTTGGGAAGGGTGCCCGGCACCTCCCTCATCTCCAGAGAACAATGAACGTTCACCTAGTTGTTGCGTGGTGCTGAATCGACTTGATAATCAAAAATGCAGGGATTTTTTCATTTTCAGGCCCGTTCAACGGCAAAAAACGACCGTTCAAGGATAATATACAAGTGAACGTTCACCTATCATAAGCAATCGCGCATAATCTAGCTAAACGTTCACCCTGAACGGCATGCAGACAGACGTCGGTATGGACTCCAATGTCTTGTTCCAAGACAATCGAGAAAAGAGAGGGAGCTCGATGACTAACAAGATCGGTAAAAAGCGCAAGATCACATTCTGGACGCGCTTGGGCTTTGGTATGGGCGGCATGCTCAACTCCGGTGCCCTGACCTTTACGCACAGCTACATGGTGCTGTTCCTGTCCACGGAGTGCGGCCTGTCCGCAGGCGAGGCTGCGCTGATCAGCTCGTTCGCCATCTATCTCAACGCCATTCTGTGCCCGCTTATGGGCTTTGTGGCCGATAACTTCTACGCTACCAAGATCGGCCGTATCTTTGGCCGCCGCCGTTTCTGGATCTTGCTGGCAATCCCGATGATGGTCGCCGAGCCGCTCATCTTTGTGGCTACGCCGTTCGGTTTCCCGTACTACTTTGTGCTGTACCTGATCTACAACGTCGCGTATACGTTCTGCACCGCCAACCTGTCGCCGCTTACCATCGAGATGACCGACGACTTCAAGGAGCGTACGTACCTCACCGGCTACAAGCACCTCTTTGGTAACGCCGCCGGCTTCCTGATGGCAGCACTCGTCGGCTTTGGCTTTGGCACCTTCGGCGAGACCAACCCGTTCAGCTACTTCATCATCGCTACGGTCAACGCTTCGGTCATGGCAATCTCGCTGCTGTGCGTGTACCTGTCCACGTGGGAGCACACCCCCGAGGAGGTGGCTCAGGAGAAGATCGAGAGCGTCGGCGAGGGTATCAAGAAGTTCTTCATCGACGTTGTCTCTACCTTCCGCAACAAGTCCTTCCGCAAGGTCCTGTATGCACAGGTCTCCACGAAGCTCGCTGCTGCCTGCTGGTCTGCCTGCCTGTCCTTCTTCATCGTCTACTGCCTGCAGATTCCTAAGTCCTATGAGTCCGTGATGGAGATGCCCGGCAAGGTCGTCGCTATCGTCTGCACCGCCATCTGGGTTGCCCTCATGGCCAAGAAGGGCTTCCACAAGTCTTGGTACCTGGCCAACGTCGGTTGCGCTGCGTGCATCATCGCCTACAACTACTTCGCCTTTGGTCAGATTAACGGCACCTCCACGGTCGCCATCGCCATGATTGCCTACCCCATTATCTTCGCCATCTGGAAGTTCTTCTACGTTGGTTTCCAGTACCTGCCCGACGTTCTGCTCAACTACATCCCCGATGTCGATGAACTCATCACCCTGCGTCGTCGCGAGGGCATCTACAGCTCCGCTCAGCAGCTCTGCCAGCAGATCGCCCAGGCTATCGCCGTCAACGCATGGGCTATTGTCCTTGCTGCCTCCGGCTTCATTCAGACCGCCGGCAACAGCGACGCCGTAACCCAGCCCGCCACCGTGCCTCTGTACATCTGCGGCTACATGCTCATCGGCTGCGCCGGCTTCTTCCTACTCGCGGCTGTCCTTGCCCGCGGCATCAAGATCGACAAGGAGCAGTGCGACATCCTCTGCGACGAGATCAAGCGCGTCAAGGAGGGCGGCAAGATGGCCGACGTCCAGCCCGAGGTCAAGGCTCTTTGCGAGGAGCTCTCCGGCTTCAAGTACGAGGACTGCTTCGCTCACAACAACGTTGGCTTCCAGGACGGCAGCGTAATTCCCGCCGAGTAGGGCAGGCGCATCGTCCAAACCACAGGGCCGTGCCACCGGAGATCCACCGGCGGGTGCGGCCCTTTTTTAAAAACGAGTAGTATGAACTTCTGATTACATTTGAGGGAGAGACCCATGGAGACGAACGTTATCTGGCGCAACGCCCGCGCGGCCGTTATTGAGCTCGACGACGGTGGCTACTTTACCTGTGCCGATACGTGGGAGATCTTTGTCAACGATGAGCCCGTCGGTACCACGAATACGGTCGAGACCTATGTTGACGGCCTGGTTCCCGGCAAGCGCAACCTCGTCCGCTTTGTCTGCGGCGAGCGTGAGCTGAGTGTGGGCGTCACCACGCCCGCGGAGCCCTTTACCATCAACGTTCGCGACTGCGGCGCCAAAGGCGATGCCGAGCACGATGACACCACCAATATTCAGGCTGCCATCATGGCTTGTCCCAAGGGCGGGCGCGTGCTGATTCCCGCTGGCAACTACCGCATCAAGTCCCTCTTCCTTAAGAGCAATATCAACATCGAGCTCGCCGAGGGCGCGGTGCTGCTGGCCCGTCACGACCGCGCGGCGCTTGCCTACATTCCGGGCACGGTCACGGGTGACAAGGGCACCGGGTATGCCGGCACCGATATGCTGCCCCTGGGCCGCTGGGAGGGCGAGAGCTTTTCGACCTATTGCTCGACCTTTACGGGTCTGAGCGTGCACGACGTGTGCATCTATGGCCGCGGCGCCATCGACGGCCAGACCGATTTTGCCGAGGATAACTGGTGGAACAAGGACTTTAAGAATATCTTCCGCCCCGAGGAGGGCCGCGAGATCGCCCGCCCGCGCATGATCTTCCTGTCCGAGTGCCAAAACGTGAGCCTTGCCGGCTTTACCGTCCGCAACAGCCCAGCATGGAACATCCATCCCGTTCTGTGCGAACACGTCGATGCCCTGTGCCTGTCCATCGAGGGTCCCAAGAACTCCCACAACACCGACGGCTTCGATCCCGAGAGCTGTGGCTTTGTTCGCATCCTGGGTTGCCAGTTCTCGGTGGGCGACGACTGCATCGCCATCAAGAGCGGCAAACTGGGCATTGAGCCCGAGCTTCGTCCCGCTACGCACGACGTGCTGATCTCTCACTGCTACATGCACGATGGTCACGGCGCCGTGGTCCTGGGTTCAGAGGCTGCCGGCGGCATCAAGGACCTCACCGTGAGCAAGTGCCTCTTTGAGCGCACCGACCGCGGCCTGCGCGTTAAGACTCGTCGCGGTCGCGGCAAGGACGCCGTCAACGAGGGCATCACCTTTGAGCACATTCGCATGGACGAGGTGCTCACGCCTTTCGTGGTCAATTCGTTCTACTTCTGCGATAAGGACGGCAAGACCGACTATGTCCAGAGCCGCGACGCGGTGCCCGTCGACGACCGTACGCCCGGCTTTGGCGCCACGACGTTTTGCGATATCGAGGCCACCAACTGCCACGCTGCCGCCGCCTACATCACGGGCTTGCCCGAGAGTAAGGTGACGCGCCTGACGTTCCAGGATGTCCATGTGACCTTTGCGGCAGATGCCGAGCCCTTTGTGCCTGCAATGGCCTGCGGCGTGGAGCCCATGGCGCGCCAGGGCATCATCGCGCAGAACGTGAAAGTCCTCGACCTGCAAAATGTGGTGATCGAGGGCCAGGACGGCGAGGAACTGCAGCTCCAGAACGTCGACAAGGTTATCCGTGCGTAGGCGTTTGCTCCTAAACAATTAAATTCGGTATGTCGCGGCGCGCGATGGGCAGGGCCTTCCCGACCCATTGCGCGAACTTTTTATATGCCGAAACTGCAACGTAGACGGTCTACGACGAAAGGACGCGGTGACTGATGATGAGTGAGAGACGATTTTTTGAGGTTTCGCCCGAGCGTGCGGGGGCATATCACAGTATCTCTAAGGCCTTGGAGGCAATTGACGAATCCTGTCCGAATGACGGCCGGCCGGTGACAATCCATATCGAGCCGGGTGAGTACCGCGAACGGGTCGAGATTCGTCGCTCGCATGTGACGATTGAGGGAGAGACGGCCGACAGCGTGCGTATCGTGGGCAGCCTGGGTGCCAAGATGCCTTCGGAGGACGGCTCGGGCGTGGACGGCACGCTCGGCACGTTTAGGACCTATACCGTTTTGGTCGATGCCGATGACGTGACGCTTGCAAACCTCACGATCGAAAACGATGCGGGCGATGGGCGCGAGGTCGGTCAGGCGATTGCCCTGTATGCCGATGGCGACCGTCTGGTTGTCGATGCCTGCTGCATTAAGGGACACCAAGACACGCTGTTTTTGGGTCCTCTGCCGCCGCATGAGGCCAAACCGGGCGGGTTTATAGGACCCAAACAGTATGCGCCGCGCCGGGTGGGGCGCCAGTATTTTCGACGTTGCCGGATCGAGGGCGATGTCGACTTTATCTTTGGCGGCGCGCGTGTCTACTTTGAGGGGTGCGAGATTCGCTCGCTCAACCGCGATATGGACGTGAACGGCTACGTGACGGCGGCGTCGACGCCCGAAGGCGAGCCGCACGGCTTTGTGTTCCACGGCTGTTCGTTTACAGCTCCGGATGGCGTGGCGCCGGATTCGGTCTACCTGGGTCGTCCTTGGCGCGAATGGGCGCAAACTGTGCTGATCGATTGCTGGCTGGGGCGACATATCAAGCGCGAAGGCTGGTGGGATTGGAATAAGCCGGCGGCACACAGCTGCGTGCAGTATGCTGGCGCGACGCTGCATGGGTCGGCGGGTGATACTACCGGCTGGGTGCCGTGGGCGAATGAACTCGATGTGATGGCTGCCGCCGGGTACGCTCGCGAGCAGGTGCTTGCCGGTGTGGATGGCTGGGATCCCGAGGGCGGCGACGGTGATGCGGTTGAGACGGCTGAACTGTCTGCCAACGGCCGCACCGTGCACATCGAGACGTACTGCGAAGACGAACCTGCGCTGCGTGCCCGGCTGAAGCGCGAGGGGCGTTCGGCTGCTTTTACGGGCAAGACTCCTGCAGATTTTGAGGCATGGAAGATTGCGACCAGGGCTCGTCTGTACGATGTTTTGGGCCTTTCGCTTATGGACCGCGTCCCGATTGAGATTCGTGAGCTCAGCCGCGTGCGGGTTGCCGGCGGCATCGTGCGCACTCATGCGATGTTGCAGGTCGAGCGCGATGTTTGGATGCCGTTCTACCTGTTGGAACCGTCTCATCCTAAGCTTGATGAGCGGGGACTCAAACGCTGTTATATCTGCCCGCATGGCCATCAGGGAGCGGGTGCAGCAAGCGTAGCCGGTGTTGCGGGCGTGCCGGCTGTCGATGATGCCGTGCGTAAGTTCAATTACGACTACGGTCTGCGTTTGGCACGCATGGGTTACGTGACCGTCTGCCCTGATGCGCGCGGTTGGGGATACCGTCGTGACTGGAAGGGTCAGGGCGATGACGAGAACAGCTACCTGCGCGGTACGTGTCTGAATCAAGCACGTATGGCCGAGCCACTGGGTCTTACGGTCGCGGGCCTCAACGTCTGGGACAACATGCGCTTGATCGATTACTTGGAGGCGCGCGGCGACATTGCCATGGATGACCTGGGTTGCTTTGGTTTTTCGGGTGGCGGCTACATGACGTTGTACCTGGCCGCACTCGACCCGCGTGTGCGCAAGGCGTTTGTCTCGGGCTATCTGTACGGTGTCGACGATTCGCTGCTGCATCTCAATGGCAATTGCAGCTGCAACTACACACCCGGACTTTGGCGCTTACTCGACATGGGCGATATTGCCTCGCTCATCGCGCCGCATCCGCTGCTGGTGCAAAGCTGCGAAGAGGATC
This sequence comes from Collinsella sp., assembly GCA_048519165.1. Lineage (GTDB taxonomy): Bacteria > Actinomycetota > Coriobacteriia > Coriobacteriales > Coriobacteriaceae > Collinsella. Next base: position 4,345 of record DBFZVF010000089.1, on the reverse strand, counting down.
ATCTGAACGGTTCGCGCGGGCTGAAAAATGTTGACGAGCAGCTCGAGATCGTGCGCGATGCCTACAAGTTGCTGGGTCGCAGAGATGGCCTGCGGCACGAGGTGTGTCCGGGTGAACACCATCTGGGCGTGACACATCTTGCCGAGGATATCGAATGGCTCGATTCGCACGTTGCGGAATGCGCCCGTGCATAGCCCCTCGGCATGCTGCGAATAAACGGTACGTTCCTGTATGACCGCCGATGGGCGGATGAGGAGAAGATTATGGAAACGAAGAGCTTGAGTGAATCGACCATTTGCTGCTTTGGCGATTCGACCACATGGGGCGATAACGGATGCGGCGCAGGCGGTAACGACATCTCCTGGACTTCGCATCTGGGCGCGTTGCTGGGAGGCGCGGTCGTCGAGAACTTTGGCATCAAGGGTTCGCGCATCGCCATCAAGGCCGACCGTACCGATTCGTTTGTCGAGCGCCTGGACGGTATCGACGATGCAGCCGATATCTACATCGTCTTTGGCGGCGTCAACGACTTTAGCCGCAACGTGCCGCTTGGAGAGCTGGGCAGCACGGACGTGCATGAGTTCTACGGTGCACTCGATTACCTGGTCCGTACCATCACGGCACGCTCGCCTCGGGCAAAGCTCGTGTTTATGACGCCGTGTAAGACGAGCGGTAAGCACGAGAAGGATATTCCGGCGAGCGACGAGGCGAACCATTTGGGGTTGACGCAGGTCGCCTACGTGCGAGCGATACTCGAGGTCTGCGACCGCTACTCCGTGCCGGTGATTGACCTGTATGCGCAAAGCGGTATCAGCCCGTTTTTGCCGGAGCACCGCGAGCTCTATATGCCGGACGGTCTGCATTACAGTCCTGCCGGCTATGAGCGCCTGGCGCATCGCATCGCCGCGGGTCTCACCACCGTTTGCCGCTAAAAGTCTGCCGTTCGCGGGGAATATAGGGTTAACGTTCACCCTATATTCCACGTTCGCGTTACACTAGGGTTAACGTTCACCTATCATTAACGTCAGAGGGGACAGCAATGGGTTGCAATCAAATCCTGGACCGTTATATCGAGCAGTTGATCGAAACCTCTACGCCGCAGGCGCCGGCTTGGAATATCGAAAAGCTCCGTGCCGGTAAGGAGAACACCTGGAACTATATCGACGGCTGCATGATCAAGGCGCTCATCGAGCTGTACGAGATCACGGGTGAGCAGCGCTACCTGACGTTCGCCGACGACTACATCGATTTCTTTGTCCAGGACGACGGTACCATCAAACATTACAACCCCGAGGAGTACAACCTCGATAACGTTAATGCGGGCAAGACCCTCTACAAGCTCTATGACCTGGTGGGCAAGCCCAAGTATCGTGCGGCCATGGATACCATCTATCGTCAGCTCGAAACCCAGCCGCGTACCAAAGAGGGCGTGTTTTGGCACAAGGCCGTCTACCCCAACCAGATCTGGCTCGACGGCATGTATATGGCGCAGCCGTTCTACATGCAGTACGAGCTGAGTTTCCACAACCGTCGTGCCTGCTCAGATAGCTTCCATATGTTCCAGGTCGTGCACGACCTGATGCGCAACCCCCTCAATGGTCTGTACTATCACGCTTACGACGCGAGCCGCAAGCAGTTCTGGTGCGACCCGGTCACCGGCCTTTCGGCTAACTTCTGGCTGCGCGCCGAGGGCTGGTTTGCCATGGCGCTCATCGACACGTGGGAGCTTATGCCGCCTTCGATGTCGGCCGAGAAGGACGAGATCCGCAAGATGTTCCACGACCTGATTGACGCCATGCTGCCGTATCAAGACGAGAAGACCGGCATGTGGCATCAGGTCATCAACCTGCCCAATATCGCCCCCAACTACCTGGAGGAGTCGGGCAGCGCGATCTTTGCCAACGCCATCATGAAGGGCGTGCGTCTGGGCGTGTTGGGTGAGCGCTACTACCAGTACGGCCGTCGCGCCTTCGACGGCATCTGCGAGACCTGCCTTTCCGAGCACGATGGTCAGCTGGCGCTCGACAACATCTGCCTGGTTGCGGGCTTGGGAAACACCGCGCACCGCGAGGGCACGTTTGATTACTACATGAGCGAGCCTATCGTCAAAAACGATGCGAAGGGCGTGGCGCCGCTGGTGCTTGCCTATATCGAGACCATGCATCACGACAAGCTGGCCGGTAAGCGCGATCCGCTCGCCCCCTCGGGCGTGTGCTCCATCGAGGACCCGTTTGGCGGATATACCCCGGGCATCAACGCTCATAAGGGATGTGAATAACGTGGGGGCTATTACTCCGGGCGTACGTTTGCACGACCTTCCGCAGGGGACCGTCGAGGAACGCATTCGCATGGCGGGAGCGCTGGGCTTTTCGTGCATTCAGCTGCCGAGTAAGGTGCTCTACGCATCGATGGGGATCGATCGAGGCGGCCTGACCCGCGAGCTTGCCGACCATTTGCGTGCGGTGCTCGACGAGGCGGGCGTTTCGGTCGCCGTGCTCGGCTGTTATAAGAATCTGGCGACGCCCGATCGCCAACAGCTCATGGATAACTTTGCCGAGTACGAGGCATGCCTGAACTTTGCCCAGATGCTCGGCGGCTGCCCGGTGGGTACCGAGACTGGTCGCCCCAATGCGCAGAACCGCGTTGCTGCCGACCGCATGACCGATGAGGCGCTTGAGGCTTTTATGGACGGGCTCACATACGTCTGCGAGCGTGCCGAGGCCGTTGGTGGGCAAATACTAATTGAGCCCGGCTGGAACGAGACGGTCAACACGCCGGATCGCTGCCGTGAGGTGCTGGAGCGCGTCTCGAGCCCGTCGCTCGGCGTGATCTATGACCCAGTGTCGCTGTTGCACCCCAGTGTCGTTGACGAAGCGCAGGAAATCACAGCGCGCATGCTCTACTTATGCGGCAGTAAGATCCGCGCGCTGCACGCCAAGGATTTTGAGGTCGTTGATAACGAGGATGAAGCCGGTTGGTGCGACGGTACGGGTTCGCGCCTGGTGTGTCATGGCGTGGGCGAGACGGGACGATATGACTTTGAGCCCGTGGTGGCCTGGGCGGCTGCCGCCTGCCCTGGGATTCCCTGTGTGGTCGAGAACAGCGTGCCGTCGACGGCGGCTGACTGCCTAGCGACACTCGAGCACATGTCCGCTCGCTGCGGGGCTCCGCATTGCGAGTTGTAGCATCGGCTTTTGCCGTGGCGGTCGATTAAGTTTGCCTGACTGGGGCAGCGGTGAAGGATCTTTATCGTCGCCCCATTGGATTGAATCAAAAAGGGGAGTTGCGTGGCTATCCACATTGTCGAAGAGGCGAATCGTTGCCTAGGTTGCAAAAGGGCATTCTGTCAGCTTAAGGGCTGCCCGGTTCAGACGCCTATTCCGCAGGTCATTGACCTGTTCAAACGGCGTCGTCTAGAAGAGGCGGGCGAGCTGCTGTTCCAGAATAATCCCATGAGCGCGGTCTGCTCCATGGTTTGCAACCATTCGGGCCAGTGCGAGGGCGCTTGCATTCAGGGCCGTAAGGGCGCACCCGTGCATTTTTCGAGCATCGAGAACTATATCTCGACAGCGTATTTGGACCGTAAGGAGTGGAAGCCCGCACCGTCGTGCGGTAAACAGATTGCCGTGGTCGGTTCCGGTCCCGCTGGTATTACCGTGGCTATCAAGATGGCCCAGCTGGGCTGTGCCGTCACGGTATTTGAGCAGCGCCCCGAGATTGGCGGTGTGCTGGAGTACGGTATCCCCGAGTTCCGTCTGCCGCGCTCGCTCGTGCAAAAGTACCGCCACGTGATGTGCTCGCTCGGCGTGCGCGTGCGTCCGTCGACCACCATCGGCGGTGCGCTCCACATCGACGACCTACTGCGTGACGGCTACGATGCGGTCTTTGTTGGTACCGGTACTTGGCGAGCTCGAAAGCTGGGTATTCCCGGCGAGTCGCGCGGCAACGTGCTGTTTGGTATCGATTACCTGGTCGATCCCTCGAGCGTGGCGATCGGGCAGAACGTGGCGGTCATCGGTGCCGGCAATGTGGCCATGGACGTTGCCCGCACGGCCCTGCGCTCGGGCGCTCGCAAGGTCACCGTGTATGCCCGATCGCGCCATATCTCTGCCATCGATGACGAGGTAGAGCTGACCGAGCTCGATGGTGCCGAGATTGTGTGCGGCAAGGCGATCTATGCCATCGACGATAACGGTCCGGTCTTCGAGACGGCTATCTTCGACGAGGACAACAATGTGGTGGGCTACGAGGAGGAGCTCGACCATGCGTCTGCCGACACAGTTGTGATTGCAGCTTCGCAGGTGCCCAAAGACAAGCTTGTGCTTACAACGGGCGGCCTAGAGAC
>DBFZVF010000088.1:0-7408 GCA_048519165.1 Collinsella sp. | reverse complement strand
AACCCGGAAGCTAAGCCCCATCGCGCCGAGAGTACTGCGGGGTCAGCCCGTGGGAGGCCAGGGCGCCGCTGACCGGTGGACGGCACCGAGCCGCCATTGGGAATGTAGAAGGGGGAGGCCTCGCGGCCTCCCCCTTTTTTTGCGTTTATAGGGCCATCACTCCACTCTCGCTGTGTTTTTGACCCTCGTTTGTCGCATCTTCTGCGAACGGGCTACAATGTCATAGTCTGTGCAGCATGGAGGTGATTATGGCCGAAGCCGGAATCGGCGTTGATATCGTCGAGATTTCCCGAATGAAATCAATCCTTGAGAAGACACCCGCGTTTGCCCGGCGCGTGTTTACCGATGAAGAGCGCGCGTATTGCGATGCCTCGTCTCGTCCTGCCGCGCATTATGCCAGCCGTTTTGCTTCTCGCGAGGCGGTACTTAAGGCGCTTGGTACGGGTTTTAGCCAGGGCGTTGGCCGTAAAGACGTTTCCGTAACGCGCGATAAGCTCGGCAAGCCAAAAGCGCTGCTTTCGGGCCGTGCTCTCGAAATCGCCCAGGAATTGGGCGTTGTCGAGGTCGCTCTTTCTATTACTCTGACGGGTGACTTGGCTGTTGCTAATGCCATTGCGATCACCGAGGATGCTCGACCTAAACCCAAGGAAGAAAAGGTGAGCACGAAGGAGCGCGTTGCTCAGACATTTAAAGAGGTTCGTTCTGTCTTAGACGAGCTCGAACAGCTGCAACAATCTGCTTTGTCGGAACATCTGGATGATGATCCGCAAGATGCGCTAGGAGCATAGATGAAACCGGTTTTGAGTACCGAGGAAGTCGTTCGCCTCGAAGATATTATCGAGCGTGAGGGTACCTCGAAGGCCGAACTCATGGAGTTGGCGGGCGAATTTGCTGCCAACGAGATTTTAAAGCTCAACCCCGATCGCGTTCTTGTATTGGTCGGTTTTGGCAACAATGGCGGAGATGGCTGGGTTGCCGCTGACATTCTGACGCATAAGGGCGTTGATGTAGATATCGTCTCTCCGGTTGAGCCGGATGAGATCCCTGCCGCTCTCGCTCGTCATGTCGCCCGTCGTACTGCTGGTCGCGACGTGCATGTGTGTGTCGGCCCCTCTCGTGATGAGCTGGAGGTGCTGATTGATAAGGCTGATGTTGTAGTCGATGCCATTTTTGGTACCGGTTTTCATGGTGATCTTCGTGCGCCGTTTTCAATCTGGATCCCCACGGTCAATGAAAATGCCGATCGCGTTGTCTCCATCGATGTTCCTTCGGGCCTGAATGCCGAGACGGGTGTGGTGGATGACGACTGCATTCGTGCCGAGCGTACGGTGACGATGATTGCTCCCAAGATCGGCTTATACAGCGCTGACGGTCCCGAATATGCAGGCGATCTGGTCTGCGGCGGTCTGTATGACCGCCTTGATGAGGTTATTGACGATGTCGACCATGCTGCCGAGATCGTGGAACCCGGTGACCTTGTGGACTATTTTGCTCCGCTGCCTACGAATATCGATAAGTACTCGCGCGGCTCGGTGCTCATTGTTGCCGGATCGGCGCAGTATCCTGGTGCGGCCATTATGGCTGCCAAGTCCGCTGCCCGCGCAGGCGCCGGCTATGTGGCAGTCGCGACTCCGGATGCGTGTGCCAACCTTATCCGCATGGCGCTCCCCTCGATTCCGGTCTTTGCTATTCCATCTGATTCCCGCGGTTCTTTTGGTGCCGCTGCGCGCATGACGGTATGTGAGATTGCCAAGAAATATAGCTGCGTGCTGTGTGGTCCCGGCATGACGACATCTGCCGGTGCCATGCAGGTGGTTTCGGGTCTGCTTGAGCTCGACGTACCGCTTATCTTGGATGCCGATGCTCTCAACTGCCTTGCCAAGATTGCAATCGATGGCATCGACAGTAATCCCGAGATGTATCGTCGTGAGCAGCCGCTCGTTATGACGCCGCATTATCGTGAGCTTTCGCGTCTCGTCGCCGGTGATGAGGTCAATGACCTTGGAACCGCGATTGCCGCCGCGCAAAAGGTTGTCTGGGCCGCCGGTTCCGATAACCTCGTTGTTATCGCTAAGGGCCCGACGACGGCCATTTGCGGTGTTGAGCGCGTGCTGCTGCCGCTCTCTGGCCCGGCGTCGTTGGCGACCGCTGGCTCGGGTGACGTCCTTGCGGGTATTCTGGCCGGCACGCTAGCCACCATGCGCGATGAGATGGACCGCTGGGAGCTGCTGTACTCGTATGCCGTCGCGCTTCATAGCTATGCCGGTTTTGCCGCGGCGACGGAGTTTGGCGAGAAGAGCGTTATCGCGACCGATCTTATCGACTTGATCGGTCCCGCCATGGAGTTGGCGGCAAAGGATGCGCTCGATGATCTGGGAATCACGGACGAAGGGTCGGATGACTAATTATGAATAAAGCCGATTTGACGCGTTGGTCCTGGGTCGAGATCGACCGCGGGGCGCTTCGCCGCAACACGAGGGCCTATAAGAATTTGCTGAATCCGCGTCAGCGCCTGTGCTGCGTGGTTAAAGCCGACGCTTATGGTCATGGAGCTGTTGAGTGCGCCAAGATTATGTATTCGGCCGGCGCCGACATGTTTGCCGTGGCGACGGTTAACGAGGGCGTTGAGCTCCGACAGGGCGGGATTACGAAACCCGTCCTTATCCTAAGCGAGCCGCCTATCGAGGCCATTCCGACGTTGCTCGAGTTCGATATCATGCCCTCGGTCTATACGTCCGACTTTGCTCTTGCGTATGGCGAATGTGCCGTCGCGGCGGGCAAGGTGGGCAAGTATCATCTCGCCATCGAGACGGGCATGAACCGCATCGGCGTACATTACACGCAGGTGCTCGACTTTGTCCGCGGTATTGATTTCCATCGCGGTATTCAGTGCGACGGCGTATTTACGCACTTCGCCACGGCCGATGAACCTTCGGGCTGGGACTACAAGCTGCAGTGCCAGCGCTTTACCGAGGCCGTTCAGGCCATTAAGGATGCGGGTTTTGAGTGCGGTATCGTGCATTGCGCCAACACGCCGTCCTCGATGCTCGACCCCTCGATGCATTTTGATATGATTCGCGCCGGCGTTGGCTTGTATGGCATGCAGCCGTGCGAGCTGAGTAGCCGTGTGATGCAGCTCGATCCCGTTATGAGCGTTCATGCGCGCGTGACGCGCGTGGCGCACCCTGCGATGGGCGAGGGCGTGGGCTACGGTTTTACCTACCGCGTACCGCGTACGCGCGTTCAGATCTGCACGCTGCCGATCGGTTATGCCGACGGCCTATCGCGTACGCTTTCCAATCGTATGGATGTGCTGTATCGCGGCGAGCGCGTGCGTCAGGTTGGCAATATCTGCATGGATCAGTTTATGGTCGCCATTCAGTCCAACCCGGCACACGAGATTCCCGAGGCCGAGTATGGTGACGAGATGATTATTGTCGGCCGCGATGGCGATGCCGAGATCACTATGGACGAGATGGCCCGACTGCGCGGAACGATTAACTACGAGGTCGCCTGCGGCTTTGGCATGCGTCTCGACAAGGTCTACGTGTAGGAGCCGCTATGGGCGTCATGCACATTCCCGGCCATACCCATCAGGCGCCACGTGAGGTCGCACTCGAGGAGATTGAGGCTGTTTTAGGCGACTGCCATCTCTGCCAGCTCTATCAGTCGCGCCATAACATCGTGTTTGGCGTGGGAAACCCCCACGCTCGCGTCATGTTTATTGGTGAAGCACCGGGTCGCAACGAGGATTTGCAGGGCGAACCTTTTGTGGGGGCGGCGGGTGAAGACCTCAACGGCATTTTGTCCCTGGCAGGTCTTAAGCGCGAGGACGTCTATATCGCCAACGTGCTTAAGTGCCGCCCGCTGGGAAACCGCAATCCGCGTCCCGAGGAAGTGCTGGCTTGCTCACCGTTTTTGCGCGAGCAGATTCGAAGCATCTGGCCCGATATCATCGTGACGCTCGGTGACCCCGCAACGCACTTTGTGCTCAAGACCGAGATCGGCATTACCAAGCTTCGCGGCAGGTTCCATCAGATGGGCCACTTTGTGGTGATGCCGACGTTTCATCCTGCGGCGGCGCTGCGCAATCCGGCGTGGCAGGAGTTGCTGGAGGAAGACTTTAAGATGCTGGGCGACTATCTGGAGCGGCACCCCGCGCCGGAGACCGCCTCGGAATAATAATAAGGAGCGTATATGTCCCTGGAGCGCCTGGGGGTAGGTACCTATAGAACGGCCCGTACTGCCGATACGGAGCATTTTGGCGAGCTGGTCGCACCGTGTCTAGAAGATGGCGATGTGCTGATCTTGACCGGCGGCCTCGGGGTGGGCAAAACCCACTTTACCAAGGGCGTTTCGCGCGCTCTGGGCGATGAGCATATGGTCACAAGCCCTACGTTCGCACTCATGGCCGTTCATGACCAAGGGCGTATTCCGCTGTTCCATTTTGATCTGTACCGCCTGGAGCATGCCTACGAGCTTGAGGATACGGGCATTTTTGACGTGCTGGGCTATGAGGGTGTTTGCCTGCTGGAATGGGGCGAGCAGTTTCAGGATGAACTGACAGATGAGTATCTTTCGGTGACGCTTAAGCGCGATGAGGACGACAGCGACGTGCGAACGATAACGCTCGAGGCACACGGCGAGCGCGCGATTGAGCTTTCCCATTTGATAGATAAGGCTGTACAAGATGAGCTTGCATAACGACAACGCGCTGGTGGTGGCGCTCGACACATCGACCGACATGCTTGCCTGCGCGGCAAGCTGGATTGACGTGCAGACAGGCGAGGCAAAGCTGGTAAGTGGGGACCATCTGTGTCGCCGCCATGCCAACGTGGAGCTCGTGAATACTGTTGATGACCTACTGAAGCAGGCCGGCCTGGATCGCAGCGATGTCGGCTGTTATGTGGTCGGTCGCGGTCCCGGCTCGTTTACGGGCGTGCGTATCGGCATCTCCACCGCAAAGGGTCTGGCGCACGGTGCCAATGTGCCGTTGCTGGGCGTGTCGACGCTCGATGCTTGCGCCTGGACGGCATGGAAGGCCGGCGTGCGCGGCAAGCTTGGTGTTCTTGCCGATGCCATGCGCGGCGAGGTGTACCCGGCGCTCTATGTGCTGGGGGATGAGGGCCCCGAGCGTCTGTTTGAGCGCGAGCGCGTGGTCAAGGCCGCCGTGGCGCTTGATGAGTGGCGCCAGACCGCGGACTGGGATCAGGTTCAGCTGACTGGTGACGGTCTCGTGCGTTATGGCAAACTGCTGGGCGAGGATGAGACGGCGCGCTGCGTGGAGCGAGACCTGTGGTGGCCCTCGGGCGAGGGCCTGCTGATGGCGCACGCCGCAGGCGATGGCGATCCGGCTCGCGTCTTGCCGATCTATACGCGCCTTTCGGACGCCGAGGAAAACGAGCGCAAGCGTCTGGGCCTTGCCGAGAGCGCGCAGAGTGAGGTGACAGGTGTTGCCGACGAGCTTGCCGGACGTCATCTGCAATTCCGCCCCATGGGCGCGGCGGATGCCGAGGGCGCGAGCGCACTGGAGACCGCCTGCTTTGAAGGCGCCGGACACGAGGCGTGGACGCCGGGCATGTTCCTGTCCGAGCTGGGCGAGGACGTTGCCGCGCCACGTAGCTGGTGGGTGGCGCACGACGACGGCCGTCTGCTGGGTCTTGCCGGCGGTATGGTCGTCGACGGGGACGTGCAGATTATGGACGTTGCCGTCGATCCGGCGCATCGCCGCGAGGGCATCGCCCGCAAGCTTCTGTCGCACGTGAGCTATGACGCGCAGATGCTCGGCTGCACCACGGCTTCGCTTGAGGTTGAGGACGGCAACGAGGCCGCAATTGCGCTCTATGCCGCTCTGGGCTTTACCGAGGCGGGTCGTCGCCGTGGCTATTACGGTGCCGGCAAGGATGCCATCGTCATGACGGCGCCGCTGCCCCTGGTGCTTCCTCTCGACAATGCCTCGCCCGAGCCGACGGCTGCCGAACAGCGTGTATGGCCGCTGCCCGCGCCCGAACGCACCGCTGAGGAGCGTGCCGAAATCGAGCGCCGCCGCCTGGTGCTTGCCATCGAGAGCTCCTGCGACGAGACAGCCGTGGCAATTATCGATGCGGATGGCAATATACTGGCCAACCAGGTGTCGACACAGATTGATTTTCATGCTCGCTTTGGCGGCGTGGTGCCCGAGATCGCCTCGCGCAAGCACGTTGAGGTCATCGTGAGCGTCGTGGACGCGGCACTCGAGGACGCCGCAGCGTCGCTGGGCCTTACGGGCGGAGCCATTGCACCAAGTGAGCTTGCCGCCGTGGGCGTGACGCAAGGTCCGGGCCTGGTGGGTGCCTTGGTGGTGGGTGTCGCCTTTGCCAAGGGCTTTGCGTATGCTGCCGGCAAACCGCTGGTGTGCGTCAATCATCTGGAGGGTCACCTGTTTGCCAACCTGTTGGCGCAGCCCGACCTCAAGCCGCCGTTTATCTTTACGCTTGTTTCGGGCGGGCACACCATGCTCGTGCACGTAAGGGCATGGGGCGACTACGAGGTGCTTGGCGAGACGCTTGACGACGCCGTGGGCGAAGCCTTCGACAAGGTGGCAAAGGCACTGGGCCTTGGCTATCCCGGAGGCCCCATCATCTCCAAGCTTGCCGAGACGGGCAACCCTAAGGCGATTGATTTCCCCCGCGCGCTGAACAGCAGGGGCGACTACCGCTTCTCGCTTTCGGGCCTCAAGACGGCGGTGACGCTCTACATCGAGCAGGAGACCAAGGTCGGGCGCACGATTCATCTGCCCGATTTGGCGGCTTCGTTTGAGGCCGCGGTCTTTGACGTACAGTACAAGAAGGCCAAGAACGCGCTGCATGCCACCGGATGCAAGGAATACTGCATCGGCGGCGGCGTCTCGGCTAATCCGCATCTGCGCGAGATGATGATCAAGAAGCTCGGGCGCCAGGGCATCCGCGTGACGGTGCCGCCTCTCTCGGCATGCACCGACAACGCCGCCATGATCGCGGAGGTCGCCCGCCGTAAATTCGATCGAGGAGAAATCTCGCCGTTCGACGTCGACGCCGATCCGAACATGACGCTGTAGTCGCAAAGGCGCGGTCCCCGGCCGGAGGGGCCGGATATAAGGTTTCCTGCTCTACAGTCCTGCGCAAGACGAAGGCCACATTAAGTGGCCTTCTTTGCGTGCGGAACTCGCGATAAACCTTATATCCGGCCCCTCCGGTCGGGGACCTTTCTGTATCGATATAGCTTCTGAGCTGGTTTGGCGTCGACAACGTCCAGCAAGGTTAACAAGCCAGCGTCGAATTTCCGGCGTGCTTTGGCTGAAAGAATAAGTTGGTGTGCGGAGCTTTGCTCCGCACATTTGGGATGGGAGCTCCTCGGGGGCGGGGCGGGCGCCTGCCGCCATATATGAACT
>DBFZVF010000087.1:0-10284 GCA_048519165.1 Collinsella sp. | reverse complement strand
CCACTTAATGTGGCCTCCGTCGTGAGCAGGACTGTAGAGCAGGAAACTTTATCCGCGGACCCCGCCGGGAATAGCAAAAGGGCGACCCCAGTCCGGAGTCGCCCTTGTTGAGCTGCTTATGTGTAGCTGTTACTCGGCGTCGTGGTGACGGCGGGGCTTGCGGCCTCCGTTGTCGCCGGGACGGCGCGGACGGTCGCTGCGCTCGGAGCGCTCGCGACGCGGACGCTCACGGCGCTGGAAGTGCTCGCCGTCGCCCTCTGAGGCACCCTCGGCGCGAGCCGGGGCCTCGGGCTTATCCAGACGATCGAGCGAAATCTTGCCGCGGTCATCGACTTCGATGACGACGACCTTGACCTCGTCGCCCACATTGAGGACGTCCTCGACCTTCTCCACGCGGCCCTTGGCGACGCGGGAGATGTGCAGCAGGCCGTCCTTACCGGGCAGCAGGTTGACGAAGGCGCCGAAGGGCTGGATGGAGACCACGCGACCGGTGTACTCCTCGCCCGGCTCGGGAACCTTGATGATGAGCTTGATACGCTCGACGGCCTGGTCGACGGACTCGCCGGTGCCGCCGACAAAGACGGTGCCGTCCTCCTGGATGTCGACCGAGGCGCCGGTCTCGTCCTGGATACCGCGGATGACCTTACCGCCGGAACCGATGACGTCGCGGATCTTGTCGGTCGGAACCTGGATGGAAACGATGCGCGGAGCGGTGCTGCGCGTGGTGTGGCGCGGCTCGGGGATCACATCGAGCATCTTCTGCAGGATGAAGGCGCGACCCTCCTTGGCCTGCTGCAGAGCGCGGGCCAGGATGTCGAAGGTGAGGCCGGTGGCCTTGTTGTCCATCTGCAGGGCGGTGATGCCCTCGGTGGTGCCGGTGACCTTAAAGTCCATGTCGCCCAGGAAGTCCTCGAGACCCTGGATGTCGGACAGCACCACGGTCTTGCCCTCCTCCTGGATCAGGCCCATGGCGATACCGGAGACCGGGCGCTTAATGGGCACGCCGCCGTCCATAAGGGCGAGCGTGGAGCCGCAGGTCGAAGCCATCGAAGAGGAGCCGTTGGACTCCATGACCTCGGAGACGACGCGGATGGCGTAGGGGAACTCGTTCTCGTCGGGAAGCACCGGAAGCAGAGCGCGCTCGGCCAGATTGCCATGGCCGATCTCGCGGCGCTTGGGGCTGCCCATGCGGCCGGTCTCGCCGGTGCAGAAAGGCGGGAAGTTGTAGTGGTGCATGTAGCGCTTGCCCTCGGTGGGCTCGATGGTATCCAGACGCTGGCCCTCGTTGAGCATGCCGAGCGAAAGAACCGAGAGCACCTGGGTCTGGCCACGCTGGAACAAACCGGAGCCGTGAACGAGCGGCAGGTAGTTGTCCTTCACCATGATGGGACGGATCTCGTCGGCGGCACGACCGTCGACGCGCTCACCGGTCTCGACGACCATGGTGCGCATGGCCTTCTTCTCGAGCTTCTTGAGCGCCACGGGGATCTCGCGCTCCCAAGCGGCCTGCTCCTCCTCGGTGAACTCGGCACGGATGGACTCCTTCAGAGCCTCAACCTTGCCGATACGGGAGAGCTTGTCGGCGTCACGAAGGGCGGCTGCCATCTCGTCGTAGTGGGCGAAGATGCGCTCCTGGACCTCCTCGACGGGCTGGTCGAGCGGGTACTCCTTCTTGACGATGGGGCCGTTGACCTGCTCCCACTCGGCGACGAACTCGTCCTGAGCCTGGCAGAAAGCGGCAAGGGCCTCCTGGCCAAACTTCATGGCGGCGAGCATGTCGTCCTCGGAGATCTCCTCGGCGCCGGCCTCGACCATCGAGATGAAGTCGGCGGATCCGCCCAGCTCCAGGTCCAGATCGGAGTTCTCGCGCTCCTCGTAGGTGGGGTTGACGATAAACTCGCCGGTCTCCACGTTGCGGCCGATGCGCACGCAGGCAAGCGGGCCCTCGAAGGGCACGCCGCCGAGCGTCATGGCCAGGGAAGCACCCATGACGTTGATGACGTCAAAGGGGTTGACTTGGTCGGCGACAAGCGAGGTGGCGACGATGTGCACCTCGTTGCGGAAACCGTCCGGGAAGCTCGGGCGAATCGGACGGTCGATCATGCGCGCGGTGAGCGTGGCCTTCTCGCTGGGACGGCCCTCACGCTTGAGGTAGCCACCCGGGATGCGCCCTGCGGCGTACATCTTCTCGTTGAAGTCGACGGTCAGCGGGAAGAAGTCGTAGTTCTTGCGCTCCTTGGAGACGACCACGGTGTCGAGCATCGTGGTGTCGCCCTGCTTGACCAGGCAGGCGCCGGTGGCCTGCTTGGCAAGCTCGCCCGACTCGAAGGTGTAGGTCTTGCCGTACAGCTCAAAGGTCTTGGATACGAGTGTCATTGTTCTCCTTTACCCCACAGGCCCCTTGCCTGCGGGCTTCTCATGTGACGCGGGCCCCCTGCCCCCGCCACGCTTCAGAGCGTGATTGTTCGCGCCCTTACACAAAAAGAGCGCCCCGCTGCGCAGGACGCTCTTAGCATGTACAAATCCTACTGGATGTTGTCGCGGATGCCCAGAGCCTTGATGAGCTCACGGTACTCGACGATGTCGTTCTTCTTGATGTAGGAAAGAAGACGACGACGACGACCGACGAGCATGAGCAGGCCACGACGGGTGTGGAAGTCCTTCTGGTGGGACTTCATGTGCTCGGTCAGCTCCTTGATGCGCTCGGACAGGATGGCGACCTGAACCTTGGGGTTGCCGGTGTCGACCGGGGTGTTACCGAACTGGGCAGTCAGCTCCGCCTTGCGCTCTTTGGAAACAGTCATTGTTTCACCTTTCGTTTTGCGTCGCCCACGGGCGACTCGATTCGCCTCGGACTGGGAAGCCGCCGGTGGAGCGAACAACCAAGGTCGAGGTACCAACAGGTCGGTATGTTACCACAAGCAGCCCGCGCCTGCGCATCATCACCGACCCAACATGAATTCCATCGCGCGGAGGCGCTGATCGGTGTGCGTCGCAGCCCAAACATGCGAAAGCCCGAGCAGGAATGCCGCCGTATGCGGGTCGATTCGCTCGGCCATGAGCGCATCGAAGGTCATGGACATGAGGGCGCGCAGCCATGCGGTCTCACCGGTCGACACCAGTTCGGCACCTGGAACGCTCGACGCGCACGACCCGCACATGAGACCGCCCGCCTGGGCTGAAAAATACGACAGCATGGGGTCTCCGCACAGCACACAGGCCGAAAAATCGGGTCGATAGCCAACGTGCGACAGCAGCTTAAAGACATATGCCGCCACAAGTAGGTCCATATGCGCCGTGTCAAGCCCGCTGCCCACCAGGGCAAGCGCTCGCTGCGTGATGGCAAAGGTAAACGGGTCCTCGGCGTCCTCGAACGAGCACACGCGCGCAACCTCGGCGATCGCGCTTGCGGCGCAGGTCGTCTCGTAATCGGGCGCAGCGCCGAGCGGCGCCTCCATAAGCTCGGCCTGGGAAACCACGTCGAGTGACCGTCCATGTGCGAGCAGCATATCGACCGTACAGAACAGCTCGCAGCGCGCAGCCAGGCGTCCGCCGGGTTTGCGGGCGCCCTTTGCCACGGCACGAACCTGCCGCCCCCGCTCGTCAAGCATCGTCAAGATCAGGTCGGTCTCTTTGAGCTTAGTCTTATCGAGCACGACCACTTTCGTGCGATATGTCCGGGAGCCTGCCATGCGCGCCGCGCGTCCTTAGTCCTCGGCGTTATAGCCAAAGCGGCGAATCTGGGCCTCGTCGTCACGCCAGCCGGCCTTGACCTTCACGTCCAGCTCCAAAAAGACCTGCGTGCCAAAGATGCGCTCAAGATCGCGACGGGCGTCGATACCGATATGCTTGATCATCTCGCCGCCCTTGCCGATGATGATGCCCTTTTGGCCCTCGCGCTCGACGTAAATGGTGGCGTGCACGCGCAGCACCTTCTTGGTCTGCTCAAGCGCATCGCAGATCACGCCAACGGAGTGCGGAATCTCATCACGGGTGCGGCGCAAGACCTTCTCGCGCACAAACTCGGCAACGAGCGTCTCATCGGAAGCGTCGGTACCCATGTCCTCGGGGAACCAACGCGGACCCTCGGGCAAAAAGTGCGCAACGGTCTCGATAAAGGCATCGACGTTGAAGTTCTTGACCGACGACGTCACGATCTCGTCGTCATATTCCATGAGCTCGTGGGCTGCCTTGAGCTGCTCCATGACCTGTGCGGGGTCGGCCTCATCGGCCTTAGTGAGCACCAGGACCTTCTTGCAACGGGCGCATCTGACGCGCTCGGCAACCCAGGCGTCTCCCCTGCCGATCGGTTTGGTGGCATCAATCAAAAACGCGACGACATCAACATCGTTCAGCTCGAACAGCGCGCTCTTGTTGAGCTCGGATCCCAGGCCGTCCTTGGGCTTATGAATACCCGGGGTATCGACAAAGACCAGCTGGTAGCCGGGACGGTTGACGACGGCGCGCATGCGGCGGCGGGTCGTCTGGGCCACCGGCGAAGTGATGGCGACCTTCTTGCCATAGCAGGCGTTGAGCAGCGTAGACTTGCCGGCGTTGGGACGACCGACCAGGGCCACAAAGCCGCTGCGGAAACCGGGCTCCACGTCGCCAAAGCCCGCGAGGTTGTCGTCCTCGTCGCACAGGGCGTCGAGCTCCTCATCGCTCATGCCCTCAAACGGGTCGAACTCCTCGACTTCCTCGAGCTCCTCGGTATCCACCGCGTCCAGGGACTCGTCGTCCAAAATCTCATCGGCAGACTGCATATTGTCGGACATGGGAATCCCTTTCTAAATAAAGCCGAGCGCGTGGGCAAATACCAGCACGCCCACAATTGCGGCGGTGATGGAAAGAATGTAAACAGAGGCGGCGGCGATGTCCTTCGCACGCTTGGCCAGCGGATGGAGCTCCTGGGTCGCTAGGTCGACGATAGCCTCCATAGCGGTGTTGCACAGCTCGCCGTGAATCACCAGGCCACAACAGATGATAATCGTGGCCCACTCGGCAATGTCGAGGCCCACGATACAGCCGGCAATGACGGTGCACACGCCCGCCACGAGCATGACCTTGATGTTGCGCTCGGTCTTGACGGCGGTAACGAAGCCCTCCATGGCGTAGGAAAACGACTTTAAGAAGGACGGATGGTCCTTGTTCGATCCGGGAATCATAGACGGCTCCTAGTCGTGGGCGTGGTTGGTGATGGGGCCGACGTGGACTAGCTTGGGGTCCTCGCCGCGCTCGAACGCCAGATCGCGCAGGATGGCGTCCTCGCGGGCCTCCATGACCTCGGCCTCGTCGTCCTCGATATGGTCATAGCCCAGCAAGTGCAGCATGCCGTGTACGAGCATCAGACGACACTCGTCAGCGGAGCTATTGCCAAAACCGGGGGCCTGACGGGCAATAACCTGCGGGGCCAAGATGATATCGCCGAGCTCGAGCGTCTCGTCGGCGGGAATATCCTCGTCAAAGGCCGAGTCGCATTCAAACGAGAGCACATCGGTGGTGCGGTCGATACCGCGCCACTCGTGGTTGAGCTCGTGCATCTCGTCCTCGTCGACATACGAAAGGGAAATCTCGACTTCACGCTCAACGCCCTCGGCGGCAAGCACAACCTCGCAGATGTGCTCCACCTCCTGGGCATCGAGCAGCGTATCGAGCTCGGCATCGTTGCTGATCAATACACTCAACGGGACTCCTTTCGGTCGCGCGGGCGCTGCTCGCGCACGTCATCATAAGCATCGTATGCCTCGACGATACGTCCCACCAAGGCATGGCGCACCACGTCGGCACGCTCGAGGTGCGAAAATGCGACATCGTCGACACGGCCCAAAATCTGCTCAACGTCAGCAAGACCGCCGCGACGACCAACCAGGTCGCGCTGACTCAGGTCGCCGGTAATCACAAACTTGGAGTTGAAGCCCAGGCGCGTCAGGAACATCTTCATCTGCTCGGGCGTGGTATTTTGCGCCTCGTCGAGTACCACGAAAGCATCGCTCAGCGTGCGGCCGCGCATGTAGGCAAGCGGGGCGATCTCGATCACGCCGCGCTCCATAAGCTCATCGGTTCGCTCGCGATCCATCATGTCAAAAAGGGCGTCGTAGAGCGGACGCATGTAGGGATCGATCTTTTCCTCAAGGGTACCGGGCAAAAAGCCCAGATTCTCCCCCGCCTCGACAACCGGACGCGTCAAGATCAGACGACCCACCTCGTGACGCTTGAGCGCGGCAACGGCGAGCGCCATGGCCAGATAGGTCTTACCGGTACCGGCGGGACCCAGGCCAAACGTGATGGTATGCGAGCGGATGGCATCCACATAGCGCTTTTGGCCGAGCGTCTTGGGGCGAATGGCACGACCGCGATACGAAAGCAGCACATCATCGCGAAGCGACGTAGCCTCGTGCTCACCGTCGCGCAAGACGGCCAGGCAGCGAGAGACATCGTCGGAAGACAGCGTGCGTCCGGCGGCCGCCTCGCGAAAAGCATGCTCGAAAAAGCGTGCCACGAGCTCGACCTCGTCCGGGTCACCGCTCACGGCGATACTGTCACCACGGGCGACCACATGGGCGCGAACCAAACTCTCGAGCGCACGAAGGACGCCGTCGCCGGCACCCAAAACGCGCGAGGGGTCAATTCCCTCGGGAACGGTAAGTCTAATCTTCGAGGCTTCCATGAACCTCCCTGCGTGCATGGACCAAGCCGGAATCATCGACTCCGATGATAGCAACATCGAGCAGGCACGGGGCTGTGAGTCCACAGGTATCGTCAAGACGGGCATGATGGAACGAACCGAGCGTCAGGTTGTCGCCATACTCGAGCACGGCACGCTCGACGGTGCCCACGCGGCGGCGAGCGTCGGCAATGGCAAGCTCCTGCGCCGCGGCTCGCATACGACGGCTGCGCTCGGCCATAACCTCGGGCGGCACCTGGTCGGGCATATCGGCAGCAAGGGTACCGGGACGCTTGCTATAGCGAAACACGTGCATGCGCGAAAAGCCCACGCGACGGCACAGCGCCAGCGACTCCTCAAACTCCTCGTCCGTCTCGCCGGGAAAACCGACGATGACGTCGCACGAAAGAGACGCCTGGGGCAAGTTGGCGCGAATCATGCGCACCGTCTCCTCGAAGTCCTCGGCGCTATAGGGACGGCCCATGCGATGCAGTGTCCTTGTGCAGCCGGACTGCACGGGCAGGTGCAAAAACGGAGCGATGCGCTGCGGATAGCGCGCCATGACCTTAAGCAGGGACTCGGAGATATCCATGGGCTCGACCGAGGAAATGCGCACATGCGGAATGGACGTGCGCTCCATGATCGCCTCGAGAAGCTCATCAATCTCGACGTGTTCGTCAGTCGCGCTCTTGCCATCGTAGGCGCCAAGGTTCACACCCGTCAGCACCACCTCGGGCACGCCGGCCACCTGAGCCTCGCGAACCTGCTCGAGCACGGACTCGACCGGCACGGAGCGCTCGGGGCCGCGAGCCTTCCACACAATGCAATAGGTGCAACGATGGTTGCAGCCGTCCTGGATCTTCACGCCCAGACGCGAGCGACCGAGTGCGTCGACAACCTCGCCGTCGCTGCAGGCGGGAACGTTATCGGACTCAACGCCCAGCACCTCGCAGACGCGTTCGGCGACATCGATCTTGGACGGCTCGGCGATCACGCGGTCCGAAAGCTCCAGCAGCTCCTCGGGATGCAGATTGACCACGCATCCGGTCACGACCACATAGGGCTCATTTGGATAGGCCAGCGCATGGCGAACGGCCTTACGGGTCTTGGCCTCGGCCTCGCCCGTAACGGCACAGGTGTTAATGACGATCAGCTCAGCATCCTGAGGCTCCACCATCGCAAAGCCCAGGCGCATTAGATCGGCAGTGATACGGTCGGACTCAACCCGGTTGACACGGCAGCCGAGGTTAACGACAGAGATATGAGGTGCGAGCACGCGGGCTCCTTAATCGAGGATGTCGTCGAGGGCACTCTTGATACGGTCGGTCACCGACTTCTTACCGGATGCGACGTCATCGCCCATCTCGTCGGCAAAGGCGCGAAGCAGCTCGCGCTGCTTATTGGAAAGGTTCGTGGGGACGACCACACGCAGCTGCACGATCAGACGACCGCGCGAACCGCCACCGCCGATACGCGGCATGCCGTAATTGTTGACGCTCACGGTGTCGCCGTACTGGGCGCCAGCGGGGACGCACACCTTGACGACCTCGTCAGGCATAATGCCCTCGACCTCGATCTCGCATCCGAGCGCAGCCTGCGCAATCGAGATATCGCTCACGAGGTACAGATCGTCGCCGTTGCGCTTAAAACGCTCGTGGTCGGCGACGCGCACGTTGACGATCAGGTCACCCGAGGGCTCGCCGCGAAGGCCGGCCTCGCCAAAGCCGCTCACGCGCAGCTGGCGACCGGTCGAAACGCCGGCGGGAATATCGATGTCGATCTTTTCGTGCGAAGGCGTGCGGCCCTGACCGTCGCAGGTCTCGCAGGGATGGTCGATGACCGTGCCCTCGCCATGGCAGTCGGGGCAAGGCGAAGAGGACTGGACCTGGCCTAGGAACGAACGCTGGACCGTCGTGACATAGCCCGTGCCGTGGCAGCGGCTGCACTGCTTTTCCTGTGCGCCCTCGGCCCTACCGGTGCCGTTGCAATCCTCGCAGGGAGCAAGGCGGTCATAGCTGATCGTCTTTTTGCAACCAAGCGCCGCCTCCTCAAGGGTCACCGAAAGGGAGATGGCCATATCGCGGCCGCGACGACGCTCACGGCGATTTCGGGCGCCACCGCCGGCACCGCCGCCAAAGAACGACGAGAACAGGTCGTCCATGCCCATGCCGCCAAAGATATCGTTGATGTCGACATAGCCAGAGCCACCGGGGCCGTCCGCGGTGCCGTAACGGTCGTAGTTAGCACGCTTCTGCTCGTCGGAAAGAACGGAATAAGCCTCGTTGAGCTCTTTGAACTTGGCCTCGGCCTCGGGGTCGTCCGAAACGTCCGGGTGTACGGTACGGGCCTTCTTTAGAAACGCGCGCTTAATCGTCCGCGCGTCGGCATCCTTGTCGACGCCAAGTACCTCGTAGTAATCCCTATTTTCCGACACGACCGAATCCTTCCGACTTTCATTATTGTCACAGTGCGTCCTATACCCAAGCTGGGCCGGCCGCAAACAGAGGGGTTGATGTTATTGCATTGCGTAGGGCGAAAGCATGGCACGTTGCGAGCAGCTCGCAAACCAAACCGACACGAGCGCAAACATAAATCCGTTGGCAAAACCGTTGGCAAACTGCATCGCGCCGCGCTTCCACCACAGCAGGCTGCGGTGCAGCACGCCGTCCGAGACCACCATGAACAGGCCCATGGCAAACGGAATAAAGCACATCACGGCAAAGGCCGAGAACACGCCCGAGATGGCCGACAGCACCAAAAACGGCGCCACGATGCCCATCAGGTAAAAACCGGTACGGGCCTTGCCCTCCAGACGCTCGGCCTCGACATGAGCGCGGCCGACCAGATCGCCACCCGAGGCACCGTTGGTGCCGGCGTGACCCATGCCGCCAATGCGGACCTCGTCGCCATCGTGCGTACCGGCAGGAAACTCAATCGTCTGCTCGGAGGTCACACGGACACGGCCGCTGCCGCCGCAATCGGGGCAGGGGTCGGCGACGACCTTACCGGAACCGCCGCACTCGGGGCAGACCGACTGAAACGTGCCGGCACCGAACAGGAAGGACAGGTCGACATCGATGTGGCCGCGACCACCGCAGCTCGGACAGGTATGTGCATGCTCGGACGAAACAGAACCCGAGCCGCCACAGTGGCCACAGGTATCGAAGCGCGTATAGCGGACGGTCTTGCGGGCACCGCCCTTGGCCTCCTTAGCGTCGAGCTTGATATCGACGACCACGTTGGCGCCGTTCTCGGGATTATAGGCAGCCTGCCCGCGACGCGGCTGGCCCCAGGCGCCACCAAAGGGAAAGCCGCCCTCAAAGGGATTGCCATAGCCTGCGCTGCCGGCGTAGCCGCCGCCATAGGGCGAAGCCGTAGGAGCGCCGGCGAAGGGGTTGCCCGAGCGCATGGCGTCGTAGCGCGCACGCTTCTGCTCGTCCGAAAGCACGGCGTAGGCCTCGGAAACCTCTTTAAACTTTTCCTCGGCATCAGGTTCTTTGTTGACGTCCGGATGGAGCTTGCGGGCCTTTTGCTGGAAGGCCTTCTGTATATCACGCGAGGTGGCGTCCTTGGAGACACCCAAAATCTCGTAGTAATCTTTTTCGTTCATCGTCGCCATG
>DBFZVF010000086.1:0-12772 GCA_048519165.1 Collinsella sp. | reverse complement strand
TCTTGCATGTCCGAGGACGCGCTGGGAGGGAACTTGCTCTCTGCCCGGACGTGCTCGCCAAGAGCTGTAAGGCAGGTTACGCCACGGTGTAAACCCAGTTGTGCTTATCCTCGACAGCACCGGACTGAATACCAGTCAGGGTCTCGCGAAGCTTCTTCATCACGGGGCCGATCTCGGTGCAGCCAGCCGGGAAGGTCACAGTCTCGTCGGCACCGTAGACCTTGTTGTCGATCTCGCCCACCGGAGAGATGACGGCAGCGGTGCCGCACAGGCCGCACTCCACAAAGGTACCGGCCTTGACCTCGGCCCACTCGACGGGACGCTGGTCGACGGTCATGCCCAGGTCCTCGGCGACCTGAACGAGCGAGCGACGGGTGATGGAGGGCAGGATGGAGTCGGTGTGAGACTGCGGAACGACGAGCGTGCCGTCCTCTTTCACGAACAGAACGTTCGCGCCACCGGTCTCCTCGACATAGGTGCGGGACTCGGAGTCGAGATACAAGTTCTCGGCATAGCCCTCGCGGTGAGCCTCCATCGTGGGCTTAAGGGACATGGCGTAGTTCAGGCCGGCCTTGATATTGCCGGTGCCGTGCGGTGCGGCGCGGTCGTACTCGGAAACGCGCAGTTTGACGGGCTTGAGGCCACCCTTAAAGTACGGACCGACCGGAGTCACGAGAATACGGAACGTGTACTCAGGAGCGGGAGCCACGCCAATCACGTCACCGGAGCCGATCATAAACGGACGGACATACAGAGTCGCGCCGGAGCCGAAGGGCGGAACCCAGGCGGCGTTGGCAGAAACGACCTGCTTAACGGCCTCAACGAACTTGTCCTTGGGGAACGGGGGCATCTCGAGGCGCTGGGCAGAGTTATACATGCGCTCGGCGTTCATGTCGGGACGGAAGCAGACGATGCTGCCGTCCTCGGCGGTGTAGGCCTTCAGGCCCTCAAAGACCTCCTGGCAGTAATGGAAGATGCCGCCGCACTCGGAGACATGCAAGGTGTGGTCGGTGGTCAGGCCGCCCTCGTCCCACTCGCCGTCCTTCCAATGGGCCTCGTAGCTGTAATCGGTCTTCATGTAGCCAAAGCCGAGGCTACCCCAATCGATATCCTTCTTCTCGACAGTCATATGTCGCTCCTTACATACACAGTTGCATACTCGCGAACTCGCACGCAAGGACCGAGGCCGACCGCGTCGCAACGTCGCACGCCCGGAGCGTAGAGCCGAACGGGACACGCGAACGGCATCAAAGCCGATGGCACGTCGATTCGCATGCACGAGATTGTACTCCCCGCACGCGTCTGATAAAACGCTATTCTTTAACTAAGTAAAGTATTTTCATTTGACCGAAACTAAAGAGGCCCGCCACCGTAAGCGGTGACGGGTCTCAACTGCACGGTCTGCGCGCTGGCTCGAGCTACGCGTTCTTTTTGCCCAGCTTAGCCTTAACCAAGCCGACCACGGTCGGAATGATCGACACGGCGACGATGCCGATAATCAGCAGCTCAAAGTGCTCCTGCACAAAGGGAATGCCGCCAAAGAAGTAGCCCAGCAGCGTAAAGACCGTCGACCAGGTAATGCCGCCCAGCACGTTAAAGACAACGAAGTTGCGCCAGTGCATGCCGCCCATGCCGGCGATAAAGGGCACAAAGGTGCGGATAAACGGAAAGAAGCGGCCCAGGAAGATGGCCAGGTGGCCCCACTTGTCCAAGAAGTCCTCGGACTTTTTAATGCGCTCGGGCGTCATGGCCTTTACCTTGCCCGAGGCGATGATCTTGCGGCCAAAGAAGTGGCCGATCATAAAGTTGCACTGATCGCCCAGGATGGCTGCGGCCCATGCGGTAGCCAGAAGCGCCACGATGTTAAAGCCGCCGTTGTGGGCAAAGAAGCCCGAGGCAAACAGCAGCGAATCGCCGGGAAGGAACGGGAAGAACACCACACCCGTCTCGATAAAGATGATCAGGAACACGCAGCCGTAGGCCATAAGCGGGCCGGCGGCGATCCAGCTGGCGATCGCGGTGCGCGGATCCTTAAGCAGCTCAGCGATAAAATTAATGAAACCCATGAAGTAAAACCTCTCAGTTGTGGGCGCGGATACGTCCAAGTTGACCAGTATACGGTTGCGGCGCCCCCTCGTGTGCAACCCCACAAAAGCATGACTCCATTACCAGCAAGTTTGCATAACTGACACCTGTCGTGCAAAGCCGCCAAGATTATTCTTCCTAATCCCTAGCGAATCGCTATACTTTACTGAATCGCATTGCCATGGCACTAAGGGAGGGCGGCCGGTGAGCTTTATCAATACCATTCGCGAGGACATCAAGACCGTCCAGGCGCAGGACCCCGCCGCGCAAAGCGGTCTGGTCATCTTCCTTTCCTATCCTGGCCTGCACGCCAAGTGGAACCACGTGCCCGAGCACTGGCTCTGGGAGCACGGTCATCGCTCGCTCGCCCGTGTGCTCTCGCAAATCACCCGCCACATCACCGGCGTCGAGATTCATCCCGCCGCACAGATCGGCAAGCATTTCTTTATCGACCACGCCATGGGGGTCGTCATCGGCGAAACCACCATCGTGGGCGACAACTGCGTGCTTTACCAGGGCGTCACGCTCGGCGGCACCGGTAACGAGACCGGCAAGCGCCACCCCACCCTGGGCAACAACGTCACCGTGGGCACGGGCGCCAAGGTGCTCGGCAACATTCGCATCGGCAACAACGTCAAGATCGGCGGCAACTCGGTTGTCGTCAAGGACGTGCCCGACAACTGCACCGTCGTGGGCGTGCCGGGACGCATCATCAAGCGCAACGACTGCCGCGTGTTCGAGGAGAGCTTTGACGCCAAGCAGCACCGCGAGTATATGCCCGACGATGCCGCCGAGCAGTCCGCGCTCAACCGCCAGGGCATCACCGAGAACGCCCGCCGCGTCAAGGAACTCGAGCGAGAGGTGGCCGAGCTCAAAGCCCTCATCGCCAAGCTCGTGGACGAGCGCTAGAGCCGGACGGCCACCGACAACATTGACGCCAACGCAAAGGCGCGCCAGAGGATTCACCCCCAGCGCGCCTTATTTGTGATGTGGCAAAGGGGCTGTCCCTTTGTCACATTATGCGAACTGACTCAGATAGAGGTCGGCGTAAGCGCCCTCGGCCGCGAGCAGCTCCTTATGCGTGCCCTGCTCGATAATGTTGCCGTGGTCCATGACCAGAATCAGGTCGGCATCCACAATCGTCGACAGGCGATGCGCGATCACAAAGCTCGTGCGCCCATGCATGAGAGCGTCCATGGCACGGCCGATGGCAAGCTCGGTGCGCGTGTCCACGCTTGAGGTCGCCTCGTCCAGGATGAGAATCGCCGGGTTGTTGAGCAGCACGCGCGCAATGGTCAGCAGCTGGCGCTGACCCTGGCTAATGCTCTCGGCATCGTTGGCCACGCGCGTGTCATAGCCCTGCGGCATGGTGCGCACAAAGAAGTCGACCTGCGCGGCGCGTGCGGCCGCCACGATCTCCTCGCGCGTCGCCTCGGGGCAGCCATAGGCGATATTCTCGGCAATCGTTCCGTCGAACAGCCAGGCATCCTGCAACACCATGCCAAACTGCTGGCGCAGCTCGCCACGATCCATGCGGCTCGTGTCCACGCCGTCGAGCGTAATGCGCCCGCCGTCAATCTCGTAGAAGCGCATGAGCAGGTTGATGAGCGTGGTTTTGCCCGCGCCCGTGGTTCCCACCACGGCGATCTTCTGGCCCGGCTCGGCGGTAAACGACACGTCGCGCATGAGCGGCTTGTCGGGCGCGTAGCCAAAGCGTACATGCTCAAAAGCGACACGGCCCTCAACGCGACCCGGCAGCCTGGCGGCCTCGCCCGGCTGCGGATCCGCCTCCATCTCGGGTTCATCGAGCAGGTCGAACACGCGCTCCGCACTCGCCAGCGCGCTCTGCAGCGAGTTGAAGGTAAACGACAGCTGCGTCATGGGCTCAGATGCCTCGTAGATAAACTGGAAGAACGCCTGGAACACGCCGACGGTCATGTGGCCGGCAACCAGCATACTGCAGCCCACAATCGCAATCACGATCTGTGCCAGGCGGCCGATAAAGCGCACCGCGGGGCCGACGGCGTTAATCATGAAGTCGGCCTTGGCACTCACGCGTGCCAGCTCGCCCGAGGCCTGGTGTACCTCGGCAGAACTTTGGCGCTCGCGGTTAAACGCGCGAATCACCAGACGGCCCGAGTAGCCTTCCTCAACCGCGCTCGTAATCCTTGACACCCACTCCTGGCGCTCACCGGTTACGTCATGCGTGCGGCGCGAGACCACCTTGGTCACCAACAGCGACAACGCCGTAAAGAACAAAAAGACGAGCGTGAGCGGCACGCTAAACACGAACATCACGCTCACAGCGCCCACCACGGTACCGATCGACACCAGAAGCTGCAGCAAGCCGCGCTGCATGCTCTCGGACATCTTGTCCAAGTCGTTGGTCGCACGGCTGACGACCTCACCGGGACGATGCGCGTCAAAGAAGGCAAGCGGCAGACGGTTGAGCTTTTGTGCGATGCGGTTGCGTAGGAGCAGGTTGAGGCGTTCGGCCACGCTCGACATCAAAAAGCTCTGGAGTGCGTAGAACGAGGCAGCGGCCGTCCAGATCATAAAGTAGATGAAGATGGTCCTGCCGCAGTTCTCCCAGGTGATGTTGAAGGTGGTGTCGTTGGCAAACGCCACCTGAATGTGGCCCCACAGCTCATCGATCACGCGGGCGCTGTATGCCGGCGCGGCGGTGTTAAAGATGGCATAGAACACAATGCTCGCGAACACGATATAGAAGCGCCAGTGGTCGCCGGCAGCCTCGCTCCACAGGCGGCGCACCGTCGCCCAGGTGTCGCGGGGTGTCTCGTCCTCATCCTCGTCGTCAACGTCGCGCATGCGCTCCGCCTCGGCGCGGGCGCGCTCGTCCTCGGCGCGCTCATTTTCCTCATAGAGTGCCTGGCGACGAGCCTCGCGCTCCGCCGCCTTGGCGGCTTCGTCCAGGTCGGGCGTGGCGCCCGTCTCCTCAACTGTCTCTGCATCCGCGGCGCCATCGGCGATGCCCTGCTTCTTGAGCTCCTCGGTCATGCTACTCACCTCCCTTCATCTGCGATTCCGCGATAGCACGGTACACCTCGCAGGTTTCCATGAGCTCGTCGTGCGTGCCTAGGCCCACGACCTCGCCATCCCTGAGCACCACGATCTGGTCGGCATGCAGAATGGTCGAGATACGCTGCGCGATGATGAGCACCGCAGCGTCACGCGTCTCGTCTTGCAACGCATGGCGCAGGGCGGCATCGGTCTTAAAGTCCAGGGCCGAGAAACTGTCATCGAAGATATATAGATCGGCATGCTTCATGAGCGCACGGGCGATGGCCAGACGCTGGCGCTGGCCGCCCGAAAAGTTCGTGCCGCCCTGCGCCACCGGGGTATCGAGCCCCTGCGGCTGATCGAGCACAAAGGTGCTCTGGGCAACCCGGAGCGCATGAAGCATGTCGGCCTCAGTCGCGTCTTCGTTGCCAAAGCGCAGATTGCTTGCTACGGTGCCCGAGAACAGCCATGCCTTTTGCGGCACATAGGCAATGCGCCCGCGAATCTCGTCTTGCGAAAGGTCGTGCAGATCAACGCCGTCCAGGCGAATGGCGCCCTTGGTGGCATCGTGGAAGCGCAGCAGGAGCTTGGCCACCGTCGATTTGCCCGAGCCCGTCGAGCCGACGATCGCGGTCGTCTGACCGCGGCGACAGGTAAAGCTCAGATTGCACAGCGTGTCCTCGTCGGCGTCGTCAAAACGAAACGACATATGATCGAACACGGCGACCGCGTCGGCTCCGTCTGCGGACTCAGGCGCCCCGTCGCCCAGCGTAGCCTTGCCGTCCACGATGCTCGGCTCGATTTCGAGCACCTGCTGCGCACGGTTGAGGCACGCCGCGGCGCGCGGAAGCGTCAGAATCACCATCTGCGCCATCATCACAAAGAACAGGATCAGGATCCCGTATTCCAACACGGCCGAAATGCTGCCGATTTGCATGGCGTGGACGCCCACGCGGTTGCCGCCCACCCACAGCACCGCCACCTCGGCGATGTTCATCAAAAAGAAGCTGGAGCTGTCGAGGCCCACAAACAGGTGGTTGACCTTGATGGCGTTGGCCGCGTAATCGCTAAACACCTCGTCCAGGCGCTGCTCCTCGTGGCGCTCCTTGTTAAATGCGCGGATGACGCGCACGCCCACGATGTTCTCGCGCAGCACCACGTTCATGCGGTCGATAAAGCTCTGCAGGCGCATAAAAATCGGCGCGGCGTTAGCCACCGTAAAGACCGCCGCCACCAGCACGATCGCAACCACCACGCCCAGCAGCGTGCCCATGGCGGAATCGATGAACCAAGCAAAAATGATGCCTGCCACGGCCAAGAATGGCACCGGCAACACCAGCTGAATCGTCTGAAGGACAGCTTGCTGAATCACGTTGATGTCGTTGAGCGAGCGTGTGATCATCGAACCCGTGCCAAAGCGCTCAAAGTCGCTGGCGGACAGCTCGAGCGACTTGTCGTACACAGCATTGCGGATATCGCAGGCCACGTTGGCGGCCAGGCGCGCCGAAAGATAGCAGCCCAGCACCGTGCCGCCGCTGGCCATGCCGGTCGCGATAAGCATGTACAGGCCGTTACGTAAAATATAGTCGACATCGCCCGTGGTAATACCGGTGTTGACCATGTTCGCCAGCATCGTGGGAACCAACAGCGTACCGACGTTATCTATCAGCACCGCAAACAGCGTCACCGCAATCAGACCGCGGTACGGCCTCATAAACCTCATCAAGAGTCGCACGTTTCCCCCTCTTCTTGTTTTTCCACTTGGCTCTCGGCGGCCATCTGCTGTTTAAACGCCTCGCACTCTTCGTTAAGAACATGGGAGAACTTGCCGACCAGGCGCATAATCTCACGCTGTTCCCAAGACTCGAGCGCGCCAAAAGCACGCTGCTCGGCTTTAACCGCCGGCAACGCATAGTGCTCGGCGAACCGCCGGCCCTCATCGGTCAAACAAACGACCTTATTCTTACGACTGCCCTCGGCAAACTCCAACGTCGCAAGCCCTCGCGCCCTAAGCGTCTTGATCGCCGAGTTAATGGTCTGCTTGCTATAGAACCATTCGCCTGTCAGACGGCTCACGGCGATACTATCGCCCGCCGTGCTGGTGTCGACGAGCATCCAATAGGCGCAGTCCGAAAGACCGCAGGTGCGCGAGAACTCCGAATAGATATGGTCGAGTCCGTTGAGCATCCGGTCGAAATCGACCAGCGTAACCGCACTATTCATCTATCCCACCATTCGATTGTCCGAGTTTTGACCAATTTGTATTTCTAGTTTAGTCCGAGTTTTGACTATCGTCAATAAGCTCGATATATATGGTCGGCTCTACATAAGCATATCGACAAAAAAGACCGCCGGCGCGGGGGCGGCGCCGGCGGTCACGCGAGAATAGCGATGTATTTGCCCGTTAGGCAGCGACGGCCTCGTAGACCGTTGCGCCCGCAAAGCTGTCGTGCAGGCTCTTGCCGCAGATCCAAGGTAGCTCGACGACCTCGCAGACCGTGTTGACCAGCTCGGAGCAATCAGTAAAGTGGCCCTTATCGTTGAGGGTCTCGCAATCCTGAACACGCCAATAGCCATCGGTGTGCGTGATGTAGTACTCGTGATCGTTGATCGACACGAAAGCGCGCGTCTTGGAACGCAGCAGCTTCAGAAATCCTTCGAAGTCAGTCTCGACGACATCTCCAGCCTGGAACATGATGTTACCTCCTGGCCCGGCGCCACCATGGCGCGTTGATAAACGTTGGTGCTCCTTTAGTAAAACCTTTATCAGAGCTTATGCGCGCATCATTTAGGCAAGTGGTAAAAAACCGCAGGGTAGACGGGATAAAACGTTTAACCATCCCACCGGTTTGTCACATTCTGGCTGAAGTTTTATGCAAACCAACTTTTCCACTTGGTAGCTTGCGTTGTTTGGGGCCGACTACGCGATTACGGTTTTGGTTCGGCGGGTAAGAACGAGGCATCGAAGCCAACGTCAGGAGGACCCATGGAGACCATCGAAGCACTCATCCACCGCCGCAGCTGCCGCAAATACAGCGATCGCCCTGTCGAGGCCGAGAAGCTCGCACGCATTATCGAAGCCGGCCAGTACGCGCCGAGCGGCATGGGACGCCAGCCGGTCACGTTCGTCGCCGTCACCGACCCCGCAACCGTCGAGCGCCTCTCGCAGCTCAACGCCCAAGTTATGGGCAGAGAGGGAGATCCCTTCTACGGCGCCAAGACCGTTGTGGTGGCGCTGGTCGACCGCAGCGTGCCCACGCACCTGGAAGACGGCTCGCTCGCCATGGGCAACCTGCTCAACGCAGCCTATGCGCTGGGCGTCGATTCGTGTTGGATCCACCGCGCGCACGAGGTCTTTGACTCACCCGAGGGACTGGAACTGCTGACCAAGTGGGGTCTGCCCGCCGACGGAAGCCTGCGCGGTGTGGGCAACTGCATTCTGGGCTATGCCGAGGGCACGCTTCCCGAAGCAAAGCCGCGCCGCGACAACGTGGTGTATGTTCCGCCGTTCTAACGAACGGCGGAACCGTTGACGCTGCGCGAGCCGCATTAACGCCAATCTGACGTTCAATTTCGAGGGCGCGACCAAAAGGTCAGCGCCCTCTCATTTCACGTCACCTTGGCGCAAATGCGGCCCGCTCGCTGTTGGTGCCTGACATCGAGTGAGCCACTGTCTTGGGCAGCTAAAAGGCCCCGTCCCATATTTGCTGCCCCACTCGCAACTTATCTTGCCGATGGAGTTGTTGCCGTTTCGCTCGTCTGACTCGCATCGGCGTCGTCGCTTTGCCCGCCTTCGTCCTTTTGAGCATCGGCAATGGTGGCAGCAGCTGCGACCATACCGCGCTGGGGCGCCACACCCGTCTGGTCTTGTGCGCCTTCAACAAGCTCCGTGCCAGCATGCGCAAGTTCAGGCGATTTGAACATCGCGCCCAGACTCGCGCCGTCGCCGGCATATCCGAGCGCCGCGAGCGCGATGACGATTATCGCGGCAACGACCACGATCGGCACGTAACGATGCCAGCCTGCAGGATTGAGGCCGCTACGGCGGGCAGCACCGCGGCTAATGTAGCCAAGCGTTCCATCGTGCTTGAGCTTTGAGCCCACCACGCGCCTTCGTCCCCACAACGAGGACTCGGCCTGCATGGCCAAGCGAGCGCTTGCCGAAGGATAGCCATATTTTGTGCGCTTGAACGAGCCGTCGAACCCCGAGGCGCTTTTGCCCCACGTCCGCGAAGTCGTACGCCGGCCGACCGGCGCCGCACTTCGCTTTGTTCGGTTCGTTTTTGAAGTCTCCGCCATACTCCCCCGCACGCCGTAACACAATCGAAACAATGCTTCTTTGGACTGTATCACACGCGCCGCACGCGGTCACGGCGCCTCGCTCAGCGGTCGTTGTCCTTCAGCAGGCGCCATAAAGTCGTGCGGCTTATACCGAGCACCTCTGCCGCACGTGTCCTGTTGCCGTGAAGGTACTGCAGGACCAACCGTGCGACATCGCGCTCGGTATCGGCCAGGGGACGCAAGATGTACAAATCGCTTTCGAGCGCCGGGGCGCCAAAGGTCGCGGTCTTGATAACGTCCTCCTGGGCAAGCACCTCTTTCGCCACGGCACGCTCCACCGTTCCAGCCCCCACTAATATATAGAGTCGTTCAGAGACTTCACGCAGCTGCAGGTAATTGCGGGGCCAACGGTACGCATCGAGCGTCTCTGCCGCGGCGGCGGACAACATGGGGGCACCCGTCTTAAACATATCTGCCAGATACCCCAGATAGCGCGCAACCTTTTCCGACGCGCCGCCCTGCTCGGCAATCGCCGGCGCCACACTCACGGCACAGGCCAGACGCTCGGTTACAAAAGCAGCCTGATCGCTTTCGCCGCCGCCCGGCATATCGTTTGCCGTCAACACCACATGGCAACGAGTTGCGAGCGCCGTGTCGATCATTGCGGACACGAGCTCGCGCAGACGTTGGGGGCCAACAGCATGCCAGCCGCCCATACAAAGTGTCAGCCCCGTTTGGAATAGCGGCGATTCGGAACTTTTGAGCAGATGGCGCCAGCCGCGATCCGTAAGCTCATCGAGCGCAACGGACACAAAGGGCTGATCGGCATAGGGTCCATCCAGGTACAGGCGTCTTGCAATCTGATCCTGCCCCGCGCCCAGTTCACCCTCGAGCATAAGGGGCACCCCGCGTGCGTAGCTCTCGGCAACCGGTGCAGCTACCGCAGCGGCACCCTCAACGATGCCGTACGCGCTCGATTCGTAGCGGGCCTCAACCTCGTCGGCGTTGAGCCACTCGATGCCCGCATGCGCCGCGGCGCCGCGCACCTCGCGGACCACGACGACCCAAAGCCCCCCGCCCTCTTTGTCGGTGGGGCGAACGGTCAGGCTCAGGCGCGTACCCGCACGCCCCATAACCAGACGCGCGCCGTCTCCTATACGGTCGAGACGCTCAGCGACAAAAGCCGCCACATCCCGCTCAAGCGCCGCGTCATTCATGGTCGAGATCGCGACGGCCGCACGCGCATCGATAGCCAATGCCGAGGCCCCGGCAGCAGCTAGGGCATCGGTCAAGATGTTCAGCTTGGCATCGCTATCCATGATTTGCCCCTGTCCGCAGCGTCGTGCAACCGCCGACGGTCGCACGACCGAGTGTTTCAAAATTGAACGATATTGACCACCAAACACTATAGGGCAGAAAGCGCCGTCCTGCGAGTATAGATGTTGCCCCGCATCGCCATCCTGGCGGGGCGATAAGAGCTCTTCGGGACTTATAAACCTGCGGACAAGCCATACCCGCAAGAGCTCCTATCGCTCCACCGCAGGCTTGCGCTCACCAGCAACCAGCACACAAATAAGCTACTTCTCTACCAGATTCCCAGCACGTGCTGCATTCCCAAACTCATGCACGCGATGCCAATCCAGCAGCAAAAGCCCAATGCGATGGGCTTGCCGCCCTTTTTGACCAGCTCGACGATATCGGTATTAAAACCAATAGCCGCCATGGCCATCACAATAAAGAACTTCGACAGCTCCTTGATGGGCGCCGTAAAGGACGCGGGAAGCTGAAGCACCGTAGTGATCACGCTCGCCAGCACAAAGAACAGCACAAACATGGGAAACGCGCGTTTAAGGGAGAACGTGCTTTTGGCGTCGCCGCCGGCCTTGCGCGCCAGATGCATCTGCCAGCAAGCAAGCGCCAGCGTGATGGGAATGATGGCCAGCGTCCTGGTGAGCTTGACCACCGTGGCGCTCTCGAGCACATTGGCGCCGGGATGCATGCTGTCCCAAGCGCTCGCCGCAGCCGTTACGGACGAGGTGTCGTTGATGGCGGTACCAGCAAACAGGCCAAAGCCCTCGTTGGTCAGCCCGAGCATGCCGCCGAGCGTTGGAAACACGAGCGCCGCGATAACGTTAAACAGGAAGATGACCGAAATGGCCTGGGCAATCTCGCGATCGTCAGCATCGATGACGGGTGCGGTCGCGGCGATAGCAGAACCGCCGCAAATCGACGAACCCACACCCACAAGCGTCGCGATCTTGCCCGGCACGTTCATAACGCGGCAGAGCACAAAGGCGATGACAAGCGAGGTCGAGATTGTCGCCACGATAATCGGCAGCGACTGGGCGCCCTTGGACAGAATCTGGGAGAGGTTCATGCCAAAGCCAAACAGGATAACCGCGTACTGCAAGACTTTTTTGGACGTATAGGTGACGCCGGCGGCGAGCTGTTCGCGACGATTCTTGGGAAAGACGAGCGCCAGGACCATGCCAAAGAGGATGGCAAACGCCGGCCCGCCGACCACCTCAATTTGTTTGCCGAGCAACGTCGCGGGAATGGCGATGATCAGGCAGAACAAGACGCCTTTCCAGCGCTCGCGTACGATATTTGCCAGTTGCATATGGGATTCCTTCTTTCTATTTCACGTTTGCGACGGCTTATGATACGGCAACATTGAGCGCAGCCTTGCGCAAATACAGACTAAGATGCCGCAATAGTTCTCGGGCAACAGCCGAATTACCCACCGCGGAGAGCTGGTTCGCGGCATAATAAACAACTGACATATGAGTTTGATAGAACAGTTGCGAGGCGCAATGGAAGAATCGATGCACATCGGCGAGCAGGAAACGAGCCTACAGGACCAGTCCTACCACACCATTCGGCGCAAAATCGTCTACCTGGACTACAAGCCGGGCGAAAAGCTAGGCGTCAAGCAGCTTTGCGATGACCTGGATATGGGACGCACCCCTGTGCGCGAGGCGCTGGTGCGTCTGGCGCAAGAGAGCCTGGTGCGCACCGTGCCCCAAAGCGGCACCTATGTCTCGCCCATCAACCTCACCTTTGCCGAGAGCGCCTGCTACATTCGCGAACACTTGGAAAAACAGGTGATTGTGGAGTGCTGCGCCCGTGCCACCTCGGCAGGCATCGAGCAGCTCGACCGAGCCATCGCGCTGCAGGAAAAGGCCATGGCCGAAGAGGATCGCATCGGATTCTTTTTAAGCGACAACCTCATGCACCGCATGATCTTTAGCATCGCGTGCCGCAGCACCGTGTGGTCGTGGCTCGAGGCGACCAATGCCGATCTGGAGCGCTTCCGCTGGCTGCGCGCCGCCACGCAGAGGCTCGACAATCAGGAGATTGTTAACGAGCACAAGCAAATCCGCCG
>DBFZVF010000085.1:0-14806 GCA_048519165.1 Collinsella sp. | reverse complement strand
GGAGGCGCCGCGCGCTCGGGCGGCGCGCCAGGGAGATAGTGGACGAGATAGTCGAGAAGCGCGGTCTCAAGAAGGAGTAACATCGGGACTTGCAGCGACGGACCTCAGGACACTCTTACACCACGTCTGCGCGCGCGACCGTCGAAATGGCGATGAATACACGATTTTGATCTGACTGTTAGTCCTTATAATGGACATATGTTGCGTAACCTAAGCAAACACTATCTGTTTATATGTTGCAAGCAAAGTAGCAGTACTCATTTTTGCCATTATTTGGCCACGGCCTTTGTGACAGACGTGCTGGCGGGTTCGAATCCCATGCGCTGGGCCCAAAAAAGAAAGGCTCCCATTGCTGGGAGCCTATCAAATCAGTGGTGGGCGATGAGGGATGTCCGCGTGCGGCTCCGCCGCCCGCATCCGCTTCGTCGCTTCGCTCCTCGCGTGCTGCGCTGGAAAACGCTTCGCGTTTCCTCAGCTCCGCACCCTTGCGGGTTCGAATCCCATGAAATGGGCCCAAACAAAAACGGTCCCCTTTCGAGGACCGTTTCCAATTCAATGGTGGGCGATGAGGGATTCGAACCCCCAGCCTTGTGCGTGTAAAGCACCTGCGCTAACCGTTGCGCCAATCGCCCGTGCGGAGAGAGTATAGCAAAACAATCGCCTCATTCACCTCATATCCATTAAAGGTAACTCGCGCGTGTCACAGCGGAGCTGATTCAGTTGAGATTGCCTGAACATTCCGCCCCTCTTTACGCCCTCGGGTATACTCAAAAGCTACTGATTCGATTTGATGCCCAGCAACAGCAGAGGGGATAGTATATGTGCGGTTTTGTCGGTTTTGTCGGTGGGACGGATAACCAATCCGAGGTGCTCACCAAGATGATGGACCGCATCGTCCATCGCGGTCCCGACATGGGCGGTCAGTTTATCGACGGCCGCGTTGCCCTGGGCTTCCGCCGCCTGTCGATCCTCGACCTGACCGAGGCCGGCGCTCAACCCATGGCCAACGAGGACGGCAGCGTCGTCATTGTCTTCAACGGCGAGATCTACAACTTCCAAGAACTCCGTTCCGAGCTCGAGGCCAAGGGCTACAAGTTCCACTGCGGCGCCGACACCGAGAGCCTCCTGCACGGCTACGAGGAGTGGGGCGAGGCCGTACTCGATCGTTTGCGCGGTATGTACGCCTTCGTCATCTGGGACAAAAAGAAGAATAAGCTTTTTGGCGCCCGCGACATCTTTGGCATCAAGCCGCTTTACTACTATCCCATGGCCGATGCGGGTGACGGCGCTCCGGGCGTGCTCTTTGGTTCCGAGATCAAGAGCTTCCTGGACTACCCGCACTTCCACAAGGCGGTCAACAAAAAGGCTCTGCGTCCGTACATGACGCTGCAGTATTCGGCGACTGAGGAGACCTTCTTCGAGGGTGTCTACAAGCTGCCGCCGGCGCACTACTTTACCGTCGATATCCCGACCGGCAAGATGAACATCGAGCGCTACTGGGATTGCGATTACTCTGCCGTCGAGAAGCCGTTCGAAGAGTATGTCGATGAGCTGGACGAGGTCGTGCACGAGAGCGTCGAGGCCCATCGCATCGCCGACGTCAAGGTCGCGTCGTTCCTCTCCGGTGGCGTCGACTCCAGCTACATCGCCGCTTGCCTCATGCCCGACAAGACCTTCTCGGTGGGCTTTGACTACAAGAACTTCAACGAGACCAACTACGCCAAGGAGCTTTCCGATAAGCTCGGCGTCGAAAACGTTCGCAAGATGATTACCGCCGACGAGTTCTTCGGTGCGCTCGAGGACATCCAGTATCACATGGACGAGCCGCAGTCCAACCTGTCTTCCGTGCCGCTGTGGTTCTTGGCCGAGATGGCCCGCAAGGACGTTACCGTCGTGCTTTCGGGCGAAGGCGCCGACGAACTCTTTGGCGGCTACGCCTACTACGAGGATACGGTCCCGGTGCGCAAGTACAAAAAGATGGTGCCGCTGCCCGTCCGTCGCGCGCTCGGTAACCTGGCGCTGCATATGCCGTACTTCAAGGGACATAACTTCCTGGTCAAGGGTGCCGAGATCCCCGAGAAGTCGTTCCTGGGACAGGCTCTGGTATGGCCGGAGCGCGAGGTCGACGGCGTGCTCAAGCCCGAGTACAACACCGGCGACGGCGCCTTCGAGCTCGCTGCACCCATCTACGCACGCGTGAAGGGCCAGCCCGAACTGGTCAAGAAGCAGTACCTGGACATGAACATGTGGCTCCCGGGCGACATTCTGCTCAAGGCCGACAAGATGTGCATGGCACACTCGCTGGAGCTGCGCGTGCCCTTCCTGGACCGCAAAGTCATGGAGTTCGCCGAGCACATTCCCGACCGCTACCGCATCAACGAGAACGGCAACAAACAGGTACTCCGCCACGCTGCCAACAAGTCGCTGCCCGATGAGTGGGCCACCCGTCCCAAGGTGGGCTTCCCGGTGCCGATTGTCTACTGGCTGCGCGAGCAAAAGTGGTACGACTATGTCAAGGAGTACTTCACCGCGCCGTGGGCAAGTGAGTTCTTCAATACCGACGAGCTCATGCACCTGCTCGATCTGCACTTTGCGGGCAAGGGCGATTTCCAGCGCAAGATCTATACGCCGCTCGTGTTCCTAGTGTGGTACAAGCGCTTCTTTATCGACGAGGGCCAGCCTTCTGTTCAGGCTGCCTAGTCTCGGCCTACGAATGCCTGCGCGTAACGGCTCCTCCGGGAGCCGTTTTTGCGCGAGCACGTTTCAGTTACTATGAAAACCGTCCCTGCCAAATGGCTGAGAAAGGTGAAAGATGCACCATTCGGATTCCGCGACCGTGACCACGGTCGATACGCTTGCCAAGCTGCTCGATGTGTGCGGCGAGCTGCGCGCATCAGAGCAGGTTGACGAGCGTGCCGTGACCGGTTGCTCGTTTGATTCGCGCGCGGTCTCGGCAGGTGACGTGTTCTTCTGTAAAGGTGCTGCCTTTAAGCCCGCGTTTTTGAGCATGGCGCTCGATGCGGGCGCCGTCGCATTTGTGTGCGAGGAGTCGCTGGTCGAGTCTCTGGAGCCGCTGGCGAAGGAGAGCGGTGCTGCGATGCTGGTTGTTGATAGTGTTCGCACGGCCATGGCCCTGTTGCCGCCGGAGGTCTACGACCGTCCCGACCACGACGTCAAGATCGTGGGCATCACCGGCACCAAGGGAAAGACCACGGCCGCTTTTATGCTCCAGTCGATTATCAAAGCGGCGGGCGAGTCCTGCGGCATGATCGGCTCGGTGAGTACCGACGATGGTATCGAGTGCTACGAGAGCACCAACACCACGCCCGAGGCCCCCGAGGTTTGGCGCCATATCGCCAACTGCCGCACGTCCGGTCGCCAGTCCATGGTCATGGAGGTCTCGAGCCAGGCGCTCAAGTACCAACGCGTCGAGAATCTGCCGTTTGACGTGGCGTGCTTCCTCAACATCGGCCGCGACCACATCTCGCCGATCGAACACCCCACATTTGAGGATTATTTTGAGAGCAAACTCAGGATCTTTGACCAGGCAAAGACCGCCGTGGTGAATCTAGGCACCGAAGAGGTTGACCGTGTGCTAGAGGCAGCGTCGACGGCCGAGCGCTTGGTGACCGTTGGCGTCGAGCATCCCGAGGCGAGCCTGTGGGCGAGCGACGTACGCATGGTCGGCTTTAGCATCGAGTTCAACTTGCATGGCCTGTGTGCCGACGAGTCCGAGGCGGGGGAGAAGATCCTGCTGGGTATCGCGGGAGACTTTAACGTGGAGAACGCGCTGGTCGCTATCGCCGCCGCGCGCGAGATCGGCATCGGTATCGAGGCCATCAAGAAGGGCCTCTCC
Source organism: Collinsella sp. (assembly GCA_048519165.1). GTDB lineage: Bacteria > Actinomycetota > Coriobacteriia > Coriobacteriales > Coriobacteriaceae > Collinsella. Next base: position 10,950 of record DBFZVF010000085.1, on the reverse strand, counting down.
AAACTGCGTGTGCCAGGCCGTATGGAGGTCGTGGAGTCGAAGGACGGCCGCGTGATTTGCGTTGTCGACTACGCGCACAACCAGCTTTCGTTCCGCTCGCTTTTCTCGTCGGTCAAGCGCGCGTTTCCCGCCAGCCCGGTCATCGCAGTGTTTGGCGCTGCCGGCGGCAAGGCGCAGGAGCGCCGCGAGCAGCTTCCGCGCGAGGCCGCACCGTATTCCGACCTGATGATCTTTGCCAATGAGGACCCGGCTCACGAGGACCCGATGAAGGTCTGTCGCGAGCTTGCCGAACATGTTCCCGACGATACGCCGAACAAGATCATCCTCGATCGCGAAGCCGCTGTGCATGCGGCGTTCAAGGCGGCGCGCGAGGAGTACGTCAACCCCGATGCTCCCACCATTGTCTTGCTGCTGGCAAAGGGTGACGAGGAGCTCATGCACGTGGGCGACGAATTCGTGCCCATCGAGAGCGACCTTTCGCTGGCCAATCGCCTGATCGATGTTACCCAGTTTGACTAATGAACCATGATGGCGGCGGCGCCCTGAGTACGCTGTCGCCATAAGCGTGTTCCCTCAATCAAAACATGCCGTCCAAGTCCAAACCCTTCTACGTAAACGGAGTAACCATGTCCCACAACACCCTGCCGACCGTTGCCGAGCTTTCGGGCGAGATGCGCGAGCGCTTGGCCAAGGTCAAGTACGTCTTTACCGACCTGGATGCCACGATGCTCGCGCCCGGCTCGTGCGTGCTGCGCGACAACGACGGCAACCCCTCGACCAAACTCGTCGAGGCTGTCGTGGCGCTCGCTCGCGCTGGTATTCAGGTGGTTCCCACCTCGGGCCGCAACCGTACCATGATCCACGAGGACGCGCGCGTGCTCGGTCTCAACTCCTACATCGGCGAGATGGGCGGCCTGGTCATGTACGACCTCAAAGCCAACGATTGGGAGTATCTGACCGGCGACATGCCCTACGACTCCTCTTGCGGCCTCACGCCGCACCAGGTGATCGAGCAGACCGGCGTGTGCGAGAAGATCCTCGCCCGCTGGCCGCACAAGATCGAGTATCACAACGACATGTCGACCGGCTACAAATACCGTGAGGTCACCGTCGGCATGCGCGGCGATGTGCCCGACGATGAGGTTCAGGCCATCCTGGACGAGGCCGGCTGCGGTCTGATCTGGGCTTGCAACGGCCATCTGACTCACCTGTCCAAGCCGACGACGCTCGAGCTCGATCGCGTCGAGGACGGTCGCGCATTCAACATCAACCCCGCGGGTCTCAACAAGGGCGTTGCCATCGCGCGCTTCTGCGAGCACCTGGGGATCGAGCGCGAGGAGACGCTCGCGCTCGGCGATTCCGAGTCCGACTTCTACATGGCCGATCACGTGGGCACGTTCTGCCTGGTCGAGAATGGCCTGACGAGCGCCGGCGCGCCCGAGTTCCTGGCTGCTTGCGAGAACGCTTTCGTTACGCGCGGCAAAATTGTCGATGGTTGGGCGGCGACGGCAGAGCTGCTGGTCGCGGCGCGTTCGTAGCGCGGCGTCGCCGCACTTGGACATGTCTTTTCGAGAGAGACTGGTGAGGTAATGTCCGATATCGAGAATTCGGCAGGTGACACGCGCCCGATTGGCGTGTTCGATTCTGGGTTGGGCGGTCTGACGGTTGCGCGCGCGATTGCGACGGCGTTGCCGCACGAGTCCGTCTACTACTTTGGCGACACCAAGCGCTGCCCCTACGGCACCCGTACCGAGGATGAGGTGCGCTCGTTTGCGTTGCAGGCGGGTCGTTGGCTTTCGAAGCACGACGTCAAGATTATGGTCATCGCCTGCAACACGGCGACCGCTGCGGCCTTGCGTCTGGCCCAGCAGGTGCTCGACGTTCCCGTGATCGGTGTGATCGCGCCGGGTGCCCGTGCGGCAATCAACAGCACGCGTACGCGTCGCGTGGGCGTGCTCGCCACCAACCTCACTATTCGCTCGGGCGCCTACACGCGCGCCATTCAGGACCTGGATGCCGGCGTCGATGTATACGGCTGTCCTGCCTCGAGCTTTGTCGAGGTTGTCGAACACGAGCTCGCCTCGGGTGCACATCTGCAGGAACAGTGGCTTGAGAATGAGGACATCTTCGATACGCCTGCCGTGCGTGCGCTGGTGGGTGCCACGGTTGAGCCGCTGCGCGACCACGGTATCGATACCGTGGTGCTCGGCTGTACGCATTTCCCGCTGTTGGTGGGACCTATCCGCCATGCGCTGGGGCCTGGGGTGCGCGTCGTGAGTTCCGCCGAGGAGACCACGCGCGAGCTGACCGATATCCTCACGCGCCGCGAGCAGCTGGCGGGCGACGCCGCCGAGCCGCAGCATCGTTTTGCCACGACGGCCGATAACATTGCCGAGTTTGCGGTGGCGGGCAGCTTTATCTTTGGTCAGCCGCTCAAGAGCATCGAACATATCGATATCGATGAGCTGAAATAGATGTAAGGCAGCCGCCAAAGCCTTCGCCACATCTTTTGCCGAAAGGAAATTTCTATGGAGTACATGCAGGTCAACCGCGCCAACGATCGCGCCGCCAACGAGTTGCGCCCCGTTAAGCTCACCCGTGGCGTCATGAAGCACGCCCACGGCTCGTGTTTGGCCGAGTTCGGTGACACGCGCGTGCTGTGCGCCGCCACTATCGAGGAGGGCGTGCCGGGCTGGCGAAAGGGAGCTAAGGCCGGCTGGGTGACCGCGGAATACGCCATGCTGCCGGCGTCGACCGGCAAGCGCTGCAAGCGCGAGCACGCCAACCGCAAGGGTCGCTCCATGGAGATCGAGCGCCTCATTGGCCGCAGCCTGCGTACCGTTGTCAACATGAAGGCGCTCGGCGAGTACACCGTCACCGTCGACTGCGATGTGATTCAGGCCGATGGCGGCACGCGTACAGCGAGCATCACCGGCGCCTGGGTGGCGCTGCACGACGCCCTCGCCATGTGGGTCGAGGCGGGCAAGATCGAGCGCATCCCGCTTATCGGCCAGGTGGCTGCCATCTCCATGGGCGTTGTCGACGGCAATACGCTGCTTGACCTCGATTATTCCGAGGACAGTCACGCCGAGGTCGACATGAACCTCGTCGCCACCGACACCGGCGAGATGATCGAGCTCCAGGGCACCGGCGAGCAGGCGCCCTTTGACCGCAAGCGCCTCAACGCCCTGCTCGACCTGGGCGACAAGGGTATCGCCGAGCTCATCGAGCTTCAGCGCCAAGCCATCGCCTAACCTGCCAAAAGGGACAGGTTTATTTTGGTAGGTTTTATCTGCTGAAATGCTGCGTTGAAAGGTCCGATCGCCTGAGAGGGGAGGGGTCAAGTGCCCAAACGCCCCTCACGCGGCTTGCTATAGAGACAAGGAGGCCAGTTATGGCACTTGAGAAGATTGACATCGACACCCTCGACCCGGCGGCGACCATCGTCGTGGCAACGGGCAACGCCCATAAGCTCACCGAGATCGAGGCCATTTTGGGCAAGGTCATGCCCGAGGTGCGCTTTGTGGCGCTCGGCCAGCTGGGTGATTTTGAGGATCCCGAGGAAAACGGCACGACGTTTTTGGAGAACGCCATCATCAAGGCCCAAGCCGCGGTTGAGGAGACGGGCCTTATGGCCATTGCCGACGATTCGGGCTTGGTCGTTGATGCCCTGGACGGCGAGCCGGGCGTGTATAGCGCGCGCTATGCGGGCGTGCATGGCGACGATGCCGCCAACAACGCCAAGCTGCTCGTTAACTTGGAAGGCGTGGCAGACGAGGATCGCACCGCGCGTTTTATGAGTGTCGTCGCGCTCATCGACACGGATGGTCTGGTCACCTATGGTGAGGGCGCCTGCGAGGGCGTTATCGCGCACGAGGGCCGCGGCGATCACGGCTTTGGCTACGACCCGCTGTTCCTGCCGGTCGACACGCCGGGCAAGACCATGGCCGAGCTGACGGCGGACGAGAAGAACGCCATCAGCCATCGATTCCATGCGCTCGAGCACCTATCCGCCAAACTGACGGGCGAGGAGTAGGCCGTGCGTGCGGTGGTGCAGCGCGTACTCAACGCCGGCGTGACGGTCGACGGCGAGTGCGTGGGCCGCATTGGACGCGGCTACCTGGTGCTGCTGGGTGTGGGCCATGGCGATACGCGTGCCGAGGCCGATAAGCTGTGGGGCAAGCTCCGCGGGCTGCGCATCAACGAGGACGAGAACGGCAAGACCAACTTGGCGCTTGCCGATGTCGACGGTGAGGTGCTCGTGGTGTCGCAGTTCACGCTGTTCGCTGACTGCCGCCACGGTCGCCGCCCATCGTTTACGGATGCCGGCGCGCCCGATGTTGCCAACGAGCTCTACGAGTACTTCCTGACGCTCGTTCGCCAAGATGTCGAACACGTGGCGCACGGCATTTTTGGCGCCGATATGAAAGTCGACTTGGTCAACGACGGCCCATTCACCATCGTCTTGGACACCGATAACCTTTAGGTTACGCGGTTTTACCAAACCGCGTAACAACTGGTCATGCGAGATTGTCGTCTGGTACGTATTCGAGACCGGGCTTTTTTAGCTACTTGCGTATGGCCACAACAGGGTGCTATAGTATTAGAGTTTTGTCTATCTTAGGGGTATTATCCCCTTTTTGAATTGCACCTTCTGGAGGCCCTGTTCATGGAAGAGATGGAAGTCAATCACGTCGACGACATCCACGAGAAGCTGACCGATATGGTGGGCGATCGCGTCAAGGTTAAGGCCAACATGGGCCGCACCCGTGTTGTCGAGCGCATGGGCACCATCAAGAGCGTCCACCCCGCCGTCTTCATTGTCGAGGTCGACGAGCGCCGTGGCCGTAAGTCGCGTCAGTCCTACCAGTATATCGATGTCCTCACCGGTCAGGTCGAGCTGTTCGACCCCGAGAGCGGCGAGCACATCTTTACCCCGCTCGGCAATCAGCTCGAGGAGCATTAACGGTGACCGATCGGTCCCTGACTCTTTCCGCGCCGGCAAAGATTAACCTCTACCTGGGGGTTCATACCGAGCGCGATGACCGCGGCTACCACAGGGTCGATTCCCTGATGGCAGCCGTCGGTCTTTCCGATACCGTGACGGTCACGCCGGCGCAGGCGCTGGCCGTTCAGACGGTTCCGGCATCAGATTTTCCCATGCAAAAGAATACGGCGTATCGGGCTGCGGTTGCTATGGCCGAGCATTATGGTCGCGAGGCAAACATCTGCGTGACGATTGAGAAGCGTATTCCATTGTGCGCCGGCTTGGGCGGCCCCTCGACGGATGCGGCCGCGGTCATTGTCGCCTTGGCGGAGCTCTGGGGCATTGATCGCACCGACCCAGCACTCGACGACATCGCGCGCGGCATTGGTGCTGACGTCCCGTTCTTTTTGCACGCGAGCCCTGCGTTCTACGTAGGTGGGGGAGACGTGCTGGCAACTGAGTACCCAGCGCTGCCCGCGACGCCCGTCGTGCTGGTTAAGCCGCGCGAGGCGAGCGTTTCGACAATTGAGGCTTATCGACGTTTTGACGAGGCCCCGGTGCCTGCGGACAAGCCCGGCGCGATGGCTTCTGCCTTGCGTGCTGGTGATGCAGAGACGGCATATGCGCTCATCCATAACAACTTGGGTGTCATTTCCGCACAGATGGAGCCGCAGATTCAAACGGTTCTCGATTGGCTGCGTAAACAGGACGGCACCGTTGCTGTAGATGTGTGCGGATCGGGTGCCTGCTCGTTTGCCATTTGCGACACCGCCGACATGGCCGAAAGGCTTGCCGACGCTGCCCAGCAAAACGGCTGGTGGTCCTGCGCGACGGAGCTCATTCCCAACACGGTTCGCGTCGAAGTGCCAAAGAAATAAAAATTTCTCTAGCACACGACGGAAATCTTTGTTACTATAGTCGAGCTAACGGGTTGTGGCTCAGTTTGGTAGAGCACTGCGTTCGGGACGCAGGGGTCGCTGGTTCAAATCCAGTCAACCCGACCAGAGCATGAGGAGGGACCGCTTCTTGCGGTCCCTTTTTTTAGCTATTGTTGTGATACCGCGATAGCCGCGGTATACTCATTCGAGCTTGTCTCGCTGTATTGTGGAGGTCTACATGTTTGGACTGAGGGCTCCTGAGCTCATCATTATTCTCGTCGTTGTCCTGATTATCTTCGGGCCCAAGAACCTGCCGAAGCTCGGCAAGTCCCTCGGCTCTACCGTCAAGAATATCCGCGAGGGTATGGAGGGCGACGATAAGGCCGAGACCAAGCAGGCCGAGGAGGTCGTGGTCGAGCAGTCCGAGGAGGACAAGGAGATCGCTGAGCTCGAGGCTAAGCTCGCTGCTGCCAAGAAGAAGCAGGCAGAGGACAGCGACGCGGACGCAGAGTAGTCCCATCCCTTTGGGGTGAGCACCTGACCGGCTTGCCCGCAGGCTAGCCGGTCTTTTTCGTTTTGTTGACAGTTGATTGTTTGATCAGAGTTGGGGAGATATCCGTATGGACGCAAGCCAGATCGTACTGACCGCTGAGGGCCGCCAGAAGCTCGTCGAGGAGCTCGCTTGGCGTGAGGGCGATTACGCCAAGGAGATCGTCGAGGACATCAAGGAAGCCCGCGCGTTCGGCGACCTTTCGGAGAACTCCGAGTACGATGCCGCTAAGGACAAGCAGGCCCAGAACGCCGCTCGTATTGCCGAGATCCAGGCCATCCTCGCCAACGCTCAGGTTGCTGCCACCACGGGCGATCTGACCGTCTCCATCGGTTCCACCGTTTCTCTGATTGATCCCAACGGTGAGGTCATGGAAGTCACGCTCGTCGGTACCACCGAGACCAACTCGCTCGAGCACAAGATTTCCAACGAGTCTCCGGTCGGTCACGCCATCATCGGTCACGGCGAGGGCGACTCCGTCGAGGTCGTTACGCCTTCCGGCAAGACTCGCGTCTACACCATCGCCAAGATCGCACGCTAGACCACGGTCCCGCGTAAAGGTATGTTTTCGCTCCCTGGGACCGAATCCTGGGGAGCGTTTTAGTTTGAGGAGCTAACTTATGGCAGAGAACCAGAACGCCGCCGAACAGGCATCGACGCTCAACGACGAGCGCGCCACCCGCCTGGCCAAGCGCGCCGCCCTGTTCGAGGCGGGCCAGAACCCCTATCCCGAGCACTCTGAGCTTGAGGACTACGTCGCCGATATCGAGGCTAAGTACGCCGAGCTTGCCGATGGCGAGGACACCGAGGACGTCGTGAAGATCGCCGGCCGTGTGGTCGCCAAGCGCGGTCAGGGCAAGATCATGTTCATCGTCGTGCGCGATGCGACTGCCGAGATTCAGCTGTTCTGCCGCATCAACGACATGGACGAGGCTGCCTGGAATACGCTCGAGGCTCTCGACCTGGGCGACATCCTGGGCGTGACCGGCGTGGTCGTGCGCACCCAGCGCGGCCAGCTTTCCGTTGCCCCTAAGAGCGCGACCCTGCTTGCCAAGGCCGTTCGTCCGCTGCCCGAGAAGTTCCACGGTCTTTCCGACAAGGAGACCCGCTATCGCCAGCGCTATGTCGACCTGATCGCCAACGACGACGTTCGCGAGACCTTCCGTAAGCGTTCGCAGATTCTCTCCACCTTCCGTCGCTTTATGGAGTCCGACGGCTACATGGAGGTCGAGACCCCCATCTTGCAGACCATCCAGGGCGGCGCTACTGCTAAGCCGTTCATCACGCACTTCAATGCGCTCGATCAGGAGTGCTACCTGCGTATTGCCACCGAGCTGCACCTCAAGCGCTGCATCGTCGGTGGTTTTGAGCGCGTGTTCGAGATCGGCCGCATCTTCCGTAACGAGGGCATGGACCTTACCCACAACCCCGAGTTCACCACGATGGAGGCCTACCGTGCCTTCTCCGACCTCGAGGGCATGAAGGCGCTCGCCCAGGGTGTCATTAAGGCGGCTAACAAAGCCATCGGCAACCCCGAGGTCATCGAGTACCAGGGCCAGACCATCGACCTTTCTGGTGAGTGGGCCAGCCGTCCCATGACCGACATCGTCTCCGACGTGCTCGGCAAGCAGGTCACCATTGACACGCCGGTCGAGGAGCTTGCTGCCGCCGCGCGCGAGAAGGGCCTGGAGATTAAGCCCGAGTGGACCGCCGGCAAGATTATCGCCGAGATTTACGATGAGCTGGGCGAGGACACCATCGTCAACCCCACGTTCGTGTGCGATTACCCCATCGAGGTCAGCCCGCTTGCCAAGCGTTTTGAGGACGACCCGCGTTTGACCCACCGCTTTGAGCTGGTCATCGCCGGCCACGAGTACGCCAACGCATTCTCTGAGCTCAACGACCCGGTCGACCAGGCCGAGCGCTTTGCCGCCCAGATGGCCGAGAAGGCCGGCGGCGACGATGAGGCCATGGAGTATGACGAGGACTACGTGCGCGCCCTCGAGTACGGTATGCCTCCCGCGGGCGGCATTGGCATCGGCATCGACCGCGTGGTCATGCTGCTCACCAACCAGGCTTCCATCCGCGACGTGCTGCTGTTCCCGCACATGAAGCCCGAGAAGGGTTTCCAGTCCGGTGCCGCTGCCGCCAAGGCTGCCGAGGCCGGCAACGCCGCGAGCCCGTTCGTTGAGTCGCTTAAGCCCACGCTCGATTACTCCAAGATCGCCGTTGAGCCGCTGTTCGAGGAGTTCGTCGACTTCGATACCTTCTCCAAGAGCGATTTCCGCGCTGTGAAGGTCAAGGCATGCGAGGCCGTCAAGAAGTCCAAGAAGCTGCTGAACTTTACGCTCGACGACGGTAACGGTACCGACCGCACCATCCTCTCCGGTATTCACGCTTATTACGAGCCCGAGGACCTGGTCGGCAAGACCTTGCTCGCCATCACCAACCTGCCTCCGCGCAAGATGATGGGTATTCCCAGCTGCGGCATGCTGATCAGCGCTGTCCACGAGGAGGAGGGCGAGGAGCGCCTCAACCTGATCCAGCTCGACGCCTCCATCCCCGCCGGCGCAAAGATGTACTAGGGGGTTACGGCGTTTTGCCAAACGCCGTAACCAGTTGACGCTGCAAGCCCGCCAGAGCGGCAATCTGCCTTTCAACTTCGGCGGCATGACCAAAAGGTCAATGCCGCCTTGTTTCAAGGCACCTTGCTCGCTCTGGCGGGCTTTCGCTGTCGTTGCCAAGGCATCGGCGTTGCCTTGGCTGTCAATAGTCATTGTGGACGTTCTTAAACGACTACCCACGGCTATTGCGCGCATGGTTCGCATGACAGCCGTCTCTTTTATGTTTCCTTTAGCCGTCGCTGTCTAGGATGGGGGTTAGTCGATAGGAAGGGAGCACCGGGATGGACGACGCGAGCGAGCGCGCAATCGAAGAGGACATGCTCGATCAGTTCAACTACTTTGATGATGAGGACGAGGAGCTGATCGACCGTCGCGAGCCAGCGCCGCTTGATTCCTTTGATCTGGTCGATGAAGAGCCCGACGAGGACGAGGGCGAATCGGCGGAGCCCTCACAGCCTTCGCGCCTTAACTCGCTGCTTTCGAGAGCCCCCATGCACCACGGCGTTCGTGCCGGCGCGCTCCATATGAAAACTGACTGGCACCAGATCGTGACGGCAGGCGATGAGCTTGCCGTCGATGCGCCGCTCACCGATAAATCATCCATCATCTGCCGCACCGGCATGCTTATGCTGGCAAGCGGAACGGGTGCCTGGCGCGTGCGCGATACCATGAATCGTGTTGCCGCCGTACTCGGTGTCACCATCCACGTTGACTTAAGTCTTCTGTCGTTTGAGTGCACCTGCATCGAAGATGGTCACTGCTTTAATGAGGTCGTCAGCTTGCCCACAACGGGCGTCAATACCCATCGCATTTGGATGATGGAGAGTTTCCTCAAGGAAATCGAGACCTATGGTCGTCGCTTCACGGTGCACGAGTATCACGAGATGCTCAAGACCGTTGAGAGTTCAAAACCTGATTACGCGCCTTGGCAACAGGGCCTTGCGGCGGCCTGCGCCTGTGGCGCCTTCGTTTTTTTGCTCGGCGGCGGCCCTATCGAGATGGCCTGCGCGTTCGTGGGCGCGGGTGTCGGCAACTTTGCCCGCTCCCATATTCTCAAGCAAGGCCTTGGTCAGTTCAGCGCGCTGACGACCGGCGTTGCGCTCGCTTGCGTTTCGTATCTGCTGGCATTGCTCGGCCTTGGCCAGGTCATACCGGGGGCAATGTCGCACCAAGAAGGCTATATCGGCGCCATGCTCTTTGTGATTCCCGGCTTTCCACTCATTACGGCAGGCCTCGACATCGCTAAGCTCGACATGCGAAGCGGTATCGAGCGCCTTTCATATGCCGTATCGATTATTGTGATGGCGACCCTCGTAGGTTGGATGGTTGCCGAGTGTGTTGGCCTGGCGCCGGACGACTTTGCCCCACTGGGCCTTTCGCCGCTTGCCCTTACGCTCCTGCGCGTGGTGATGAGCTTCGTTGGCGTATTCGGCTTCTCGGTGATGTTCAACAGCCCGGTAAAGATGGCCGCGGCAGCTGGGTTGATCGGCGCCGTGTCCAATACCCTGCGTCTGACCCTTGTCGATGCGCCGACGATGATTCCCTTCCTGGGCCTCAGCACGGGAATGCCTCCCGAGGCAGCAGCGTTTATCGGCGCGCTGGTATCGGGGCTGCTCGCAAGCTTGGCTGAAGTCAAGCTCACCTACCCGCGCATCGCCCTCACGGTGCCTTCGATTGTCATTATGGTGCCGGGCTTGTATCTGTATCGCTCGATGTATTACATGTGCACCTTCGACACGGTCAATATGCTCGGCTGGTTTGTGCGCGCAGTGCTCATCGTAGCGTTTCTGCCCGTTGGACTGGGTGTGGCGCGTACGCTCACCGACCCTCGCTGGCGCCACACCAGCTAATTGGTACAAGGGGGACAGGTTACTTTGCACCAAATGAGTTGCGGTGAAATAGGGACTGAAT
>DBFZVF010000084.1:0-5288 GCA_048519165.1 Collinsella sp. | reverse complement strand
CCTCCCCGAGGGCAAGAAGATCGAGGACTGCACCCTGGCCTTCATCGGCGACGCCACCCAGGTCTGCGTCTCCCTCATGTTCATCGCCTCCAAGGTCGGCATGAAGTTTGTCCAGTTTGGACCTAAGGGCCACCAGATCCCCGACGGCGGCCTGCACGTCGGCACCGTCGAGGAGCGCGCCGAGTTCGGCAAGCAGATGATGGCCATCGCCGAGGAGAACTGCAAGGTCTCCGGTGGCTCCATCGTCATCTCCGACGACATCGAGTGCATCAAGGGCGCCGACTTCATCTACACCGACGTGTGGTATGGCCTGTACGACGAGGAGGTCTCGGGCGAGAACTACATGGACGTGTTCTATCCCAAGTATCAGGTCACCATGGACATGATGAACTTCGCCGGCCCCAACTCCAAGTTCATGCACTGTCTGCCGGCCACCCGCAACGAGGAGGTCGTCGACGAGGTCATGGACGATCCCGAGCGCTCCCTGTGCTGGGTCGAGGCCGAGAACCGCAAGCACTCCATCCGTGCTCTCCTTGCCGCTCTGGGCAAGCGCACCCCGCTCAACGACGAGGGCGTCGAGTACTCCGCCAAGGCCGAGCTCCACGCCGCTCTCGAGGCTCTCGAGCAGCTCTAAGCCTCAAGGCTGCTAAACGCACGTTTGCGGACGGCGGATGCTCGTCTCCTGTCGCCCGCTCACCGAGGCCCAAGCAATTGCCTTAGTCCTTGGGGTCTCGGATCTGTCCAAGACTGAGCGAAGGAGCTCATCATGAGCGACGGAAAGAAAAAGCTTTCCTTCTTGACGGTCATTTCGACCATCATCTGCGTCGTCTTCGTTTGCGAGGCCGCCGCACCTGCTGCCGCCATCGGCAACCAGCAGTTCTTCTGGTGGATCTTCCTGATCCTGACCTTCCTGATCCCTTACGGCATGGTCGTCGCCGAGCTCGGCACCACCTATGACGGCGAGGGCGGCATTTACGACTGGGTGCGCGATGGCCTGGGCGACAAGTGGGGCGCACGCATCTCGTACTACTACTGGATTAACTACCCGCTGTGGATCGCCTCGCTGGCCACCATGTTCCCCGACATCCTGGGCATGGTCTTCGGCGTCGAGTTCAACCTGATCGCCAAGATGGGCATCGAGCTCGCCTTCGTGTGGATCGTGTATCTCATGGGTCGCTCCAAGGCGGCCGACTCCGAGTGGGTCCTCAACGGTGGCGCCCTGATCAAGGTCGCCGTAGCCGTTGTCGTCGGCGCTATGGGCATCTGGTTTGCCATGGAGAACGGTTTTGCGAACGACATGTCCGCCGCCACCTTCCTGCCCGAGCTCACCAACACCAACGCTCTCGGCTACCTGTCCATCATCATCTTTAACTTCATGGGCTTCGAGGTCATCTGCACCATGACCGACGACATGGCCGATCCCGCTCGCGATATTCCCAAGGCTATCATTGTCGGTGGTGTGGCTATTGCCGTCATCTACCTGTTCGCTGGCTTCGGCATCGGCGCCGCCGTGCCGGCCGACTCCATCGACCCCGACTACGGCATGATCGTCGCAGTCCAGACCATGGTGGGCGACTCCATGCTCTTCAAGGTCATCTGCATCGCCTTCCTGATCACCCTGTTCGCCAACATGGCCGCCTGGTCCTTCGGCGTCAACTCCGTCGCCCGCTATGCCGCCGAGCACGGCAACATGCCCAAGGTCTTCGCCTCCATGATCTCGGATGACGACATGCCCAACGGCGCCAACCTGGTCAACGCCGTCGTTGCCTCCCTGGTGCTGTGCCTGCAGCTCGTCCCCATCGACGCCATCTCCAACGGCGTCTTCTGGATGCTCTTCGGTACCTCCGTTGTCTTCCTGCTGCTGACCTACATCCCGATGTTCCCGGCATTCCTCAACCTTCGTAAGAACGACCCCAACCGTGAGCGTATCTTTACGTTCCCGTTTAAGGGCGCCATGATGAAGGTCATGCTGGCTATTCCCTGCATCGAGCTGGTTTTTGCCATCGTTGCCACGCTGATCCCGTTCTCCGCTGCTGAAATTGGCGACAAGGTCCCGATGATCGTTATCTTCATCGTGCTCGTGCTCATCGGCGAGGTCGTCCGCGTCGTCAGCGCTAAGGGCCGCGAGACCGAGTACAAGGGTCTGACCCCTGAGCTCGCAGCCCAGCGTCTCGCTGAGGAGGCCGCCGAGGCCGAGGAGAACTAGAGCACCCGGTTCTGGGGCTCCAACCCTCCTCGTGTACCAACGCGCGCTTCGTCGGGCTTGTCGCTCCCGACTCCGGGCACTCTAGCCTCTTCGGAGGCGTGTCCAAGCGACAGGTTTGCTAACCATTCCCCCGGGGTGGGTGTGAGCGATAGCTCTGGTAACCACCGCCCGCCCCAATCTCTCTTCCGTATCCTTCGTGCGTTTTGTCTCCGCGCGCCAGGTTACGTCGTCGCTTGCCGGTGCGACTCCGTGAAAACCGGCGCCGGGCGCCCCGACCTTTGCCGGGGAACGGGCGTCCGCCACCTCTTGGTTTTAGGCTGCGGGTAACCCGCCTGCAGCAAGCTATCGTTCGATTTGGAGGAAATCTTATGCGTACGATCACCGAGTCCGAGTCCACCCCTAAGGCCGACGGCTACTTTATGCCTGCTGAGTTCGCTCCGCAGGATCGCGTGTGGATGGGCTGGCCCCATCGCACCGATACCTGGGCCCATGGCGCCAAGCCGGCTCAGAAGCAGTATGCCGCCATCGCTCGCGCTATTGCCGAGTTCACTCCGGTTACCATATGCGTCAATCAGGCCGACTACGCCAACTGCAAGGCCGTCTTTGAGGAAGACGAGAACGTTACCGTTATCGAGATGACCACCGACGACGCTTGGTTCCGCGACACCGCTGCCACTTTTGTTATCAACGGCAAGGGCGATAAGCGCGCCAACCACTGGCACTTCAACGCTTATGGCGGTCTTGTCGACGGCCTGTACTTCCCGTGGGACAAGGACGAGCAGATCGCCCTTAAGATGGCTGAGCTTTCCGGCTGTCGTCGTTATCGTCCCGATGACATGATCCTCGAGGGCGGTTCCATCACCGTCGACGGCGAAGGTACCGTGGTCGTGACCGACCAGTGCCTGCTTTCCCCGGGCCGCACCTGCTCTGCGGTTCTGGAGGAGGAAGAGGATCCCGAGTCCATCTGGCCCAAGTTCAAGAGGAAGTTCGAGCCCTGGAGCGAGGAACTTCGCGCCTATATGGACGAACACCTCAAGGATTATCTGGGTGTCGAGAAGGTCATCTGGGTCAAGGAGGGCATCGACCCCGAGGAGACCAACGGTCACATCGATGACGTCGCCACGTTCATCGCTCCGGGCGTCATGGCCTGCATCTGGACTGACGATCCCGAGTATCCGTTCTACGAGCAGTGCCATGCTGTCTACGAGACCCTTTCCAACGCCGTTGACGCCAAGGGCCGCAAGATGAAGGTCTACAAGCTCTGCATGCCTGTGAACCCGCTGTTCATGGACCAGGCTTCCTGCGACACCATCGACGCCGACGAGAACGCCGAGCCGCGCGTTGCCGACGAGCCGCTGATCGCCTCCTACATGAACTACCTGGTCACCAACCACGGCGTTATCGTCCCGCAGTACGGCGACGAGAACGATCAGCTTGCCGTTGACACGCTCCAGAAGATCTACGACGAGGTCTGGGGCGAGGGCGTCTACAAGTGCGTCGGCGTTCAGTCCGAGCAGGTCGTCTTCGGTGGTGGAAATATCCACTGCATTACGCAGCAGGAACCGTCCGCTTAATCGTCCGGCTTCCCGAGGCACCCCATCTCGCCGCTCAAACCGTCGCTCGCGTACCAAAGTACGCTTCGCTCCTCTCTCGCGGCGACCTGGGGCACCTCGGAAACCCAGCCGATCAATCGGACCGACGTAGCTAGCTATCGCATTAGTCATTGGTGCCAACCCTGGCAACAATGCAGGTCGAAAAACGTCAGCGAAAACCCGCCAGAGCGAGCAAGGTGCCTTGAAACGAGGCGGCATTGATCTTTTGATCATGCCGCCGAAGTTGAAAGGCAGATTGCCGTTCTGGCGGGTTTGCAGCGTCGAGCCGTTACGCGGTTTGGTAAAACCGCGTAGCTAAATACGTTCCGCGATCTCGTGGATGAGGTAGTCGGTCTTTTCCCAGCCCAGGCACGGGTCGGTGATCGACTTGCCAAAGACGCCGCCGTCGACCGGCTGGTTGCCGTCCTCCAGGTAGGACTCGATCATAAAGCCCTTGACCAGCTTGGAGATGGATTCGTTGCGGCGGCAGCTGTCGAGCACCTCCTTGCAAATGCGATACTGCTCCAGCGGACGCTTGCCCGAGTTGTCATGGTTGCAGTCGATGACCGCTGCCGGATTGGCATAGCCGGCATGCTCGGTATAGCGTTCGGCCAAGCGTTCCAGGTGTTCGTAGTGGTAGTTGGGGTAGGTGCGCCCATCGAGACCGATGTAGCCACGCATAACGGCGTGTGCGAGCGGATTGCCGTCGCACTCGACCTCCCAGTTGCGGAAGATGAAGCTCTGGTGCGCCTGGGCGGCGTAAATGGAGTTGAGCATAACGGTGGTAGAGCCGGCAGTGGGATTCTTCATGCCGACGGGTACCGAAATGCCGCTCGACACCAGGCGATGCTCTTGGTTCTCGACCGAGCGTGCGCCCACGGCAACATAGCTCAGCAGGTCAACGAGGTATTGGTAGTTGGACGGGTAGAGCATCTCATCGGCGGTAAAGAAGCCGGTCTCCTCGATGACGCGCAGGTGCATGTGGCGGATGGCCTTGACGCCCTCGAGCAGGTCGTCGGGAGCCTCGGGGTTGGGGTTGTGCAGAAGACCCTTGTAGCCGGTGCCCTTGGTGCGCGGCTTATTGGTGTAGACGCGCGGAATGATGATGAGCTTGTCCTTGACCTCCTCGGCGGTCTTGGCCAGTCGGTTCATGTACTCAAGCACCGAATCCTCGCGGTCGGCAGAGCACGGGCCGATGATGAGCACCTTGCGTGCGTCCTCGCCGGTAAAGACTTTGGCGACCTCGGCGTCAAATGCCTGCTTTTTGGCGGTAAGCTCGGCAGAAAGCGGCATTTCCTCGCGGATCTCCATGGGGATCGGCAGCCTGCGTTTGAATTCCATGGCCATAGGGGCCTCCTCAATCTATAGAAAGAGCAATAAGCGTATTGTCGAGTGTTCGGCATTATCCGCTGTCGCACGCTAAAGTGCAAGCCCTTGTCACCCCGAAACCGACCAAAAAGGGACAGGTTTATTTTGGTCGGTTTTATCTG
>DBFZVF010000083.1:0-5948 GCA_048519165.1 Collinsella sp. | reverse complement strand
GGGCACTGCTGCCGCCGATACCGGTGCGAACGATGCTGCCGTGGAGGACGGCACGGGTACCAGTGACGCTGCTGCCGGTCAGGGTACGACTTCGGGCGCCGCGAAGGGCGATGACGCCGCAGGTGATGCGGCTGATTCCGGCAGTTCCACCGCGATGCCTGCTGTCGCTTCGGAGCAGGGCGAGCCGAAGGCCGCTGCCGCTTCTGCCACGACGCTTTCCAGCGTGGCCAGGGTCTGCATCCAGGACACCAAGGATGAGAACTACTCGTATTCCACGAAGTCCGGCGCGCTCAATGCGGGTGATACGCTCTGGGCCAATATGTACGATAAGGATGAGGACGACTACTACAGTTCGGCTTATTCCGTCTCCAATCCTGGCACCTGGACTTACACCTGGCTCGCCGGCACGACCAGGGCCAGCAGCAATGTCGCCGACTACACCGAGGTCGTAGGCCACGAGCAGTCGCTCACCGTCACCGCCGCGATGGAAGGCAAATACTTCATCTGCAAGGTGACCGCGGACGGTAAGGACTACTACGGTCCGTCCGTCTCTGATGGCTCGGGCATCAATGCCAACTTCATCCCCGGTCCCGTGTTGGGCGCCGGGCAGATGGAGCTTAGCAGCGTCAAGCTCAGTAGCGACACGCCGAGCATAGGCGATACCCTTACGGCGACTCCGTACAAGGATTGGTCGAGCCCCGCGGGCTCCGACGCCAAGGTTACCTACACGTGGTCCGCATCCACCTCGCAGTCCTCGGGCTTCACCAAGATCGAGGGCGCGACGGGCGCTTCCCTCACGGTAACCGATGACCTCGAGGGCAAGTACATTAAGGTCGAGGCCACTGCCGGCGTCAACACGGTGAGCAAGACCACTTCCAGCAAGGTCAAACAGGCCGGTGCGGTCGAGATTTCGGCCGTGTCCATCATCAACACCAAGGACAACACGAGTGTCTTTGCGGTGGGGGATACCGCTAAGGCCCGCGCCAAGGAGAAGGGCGGCGCGTACGGCGCATTCGTCGACGCGAGCAAGCTCAACTATCAGTGGCAGTGCTCTGACACCAAGAGTGGCACGTATACCGACATTGCGGGCGCCACGGGTGAGACCCTCGAGCTTACCGACGCTTTGGGCGGCAAGTACCTCAAGTGCAAGGTGTCTTCGAAGATCGGCTCTTCGAGCTTGACCAACTCGACGGGTGCTCTCGTTGCTGCCGCCGGTTCAATTAATGTCACGAGCGTGACTATGAGCCCGACTTCGGGCAAAGTCGAGGTTGGCTCCACGATTACGGCGACCGCCAAGGTGGGTTCCACCGACGTTACCACCGATTCGCATGTCACGTGGCAGTGGTATAAGGGCACCTCGAGATACGCGAGCTCGTGCAACACGCCTATCGAGGGCGAGACCGGCAGCACCTTGACGGCGACCGCCGCCCTTAAGGGCTACTACGTCGTGGCTAAGGCCAATGGCGGCTATGGCGAGCAGAAGCCGTACTATGCGGCGGGTCCTGTGTCCGTCGCTGGCCAAGTTGAGCTTTACGACGTACAGTTTGAGGGCTCTCCCGCCACCAATGGCGTGCACGTGGGCGATACGCTCAAGACCAAGGTACGCAAAAAGGACGGCTCGAACTACAGTTATATCGAACGTACCGACAATGTGACCTATCAGTGGCAGTATGCAAATACCAGCTCGAGCTACGACTCCGCTTACACCGATATCCCCGGTGCTACCAAGGCTACCTATACCGTTGACGCCGTCTATGCCGGCAAGTACCTGCGCGTGAATGTGACGAGCGAAAATACCGTTTTCAGCACGCAGAAGAAGAGCTCGTACGGTACGCAGTCCGTTGCCCCGCTCGGCCCCGTGACGCTCAAGGGTCAGTACAAGCTGGCGGGCATCGAACTTGCCGATAAGAACGTTACGCTGAGTGTGGGCTCAAAGATCACGCCGAGCGTGCAGGTTCCGGGCAGCTGGTCGGGCTCGACGAAGGACGTGCCCGACGATGCCGAGTTGACCATGGCGTGGTACGCCAAGGGCGAGGGCGATGCCGATTGGACCGAGCTCACCGACGGCATCGATACGACCGATGGCAGCCTGACCATTTCGGACGCGCTTGTTGGCAAGCGCATTAAAGTTACGGCGAGCGCTCTCGATAACACGGTTGAGTGGGTTTCTTCCGATAGCGTTACCGCGGCGGGGGAGTATAACCTGCTGCGCGTGACCACTACGCCGCAGATCAATAGCGATTCGATCCATCTCGTCTCGGGCGATAGCGTGAAGGCGACGGCGCAGGCTAAGCGCGCTGACGGCTCGACCACCAACGGTATCGACGTCACCGATCAAGCGACTGTTGTCTGGTACGCGGCTGACGACGCGAAGGCCTCTGCGGCCGACTGGACACTTCTGCCCGACATGTCGGGCGCCACGGCAACGGTTTCGGCTTCTGCCGCGGGCAAGTATCTGAAGGCTGTCGCCACGAGCGGCAGCTCGACGGTCGAGCTTGTCTCTGCCAATCCCGTGATCGCCGCAGGCTCTCTTGAGGCCGCAGTCCAAAAGCTCAACGATGCCAATAAACAGATCGCCGTTGATTACAGCGCTAAGGGCGGCAACGTCAATGACGCGCTGAAGGCGCAGCTTGCCGATCTGGGATTTACCGATATTGACGTCAAGGTCTCCGAGGGCGGCGTTGCCTTTAATGCAGAGGATGACAAAGCCACGGTCGGTATCTCCGACGCTCAGGATAAGACCAACGGCGATGTGACCTTCTTCTTCATTGACCCCAACGACTACACCGGTTACAACATCGACGGTCTGCGTAGCGCCGAGGTCGTGTTTGAGCTGTCGCGTGGCGACGAAACCGAATACTATCAGCCCAGCAAGACAGTGCAGGTTGCTTGGGACGAAGCCCGCGTTCAGCAGATGCTCGACGATGCTGCCGAGCAAATTGCCATAGGCTACGCTTCGGGCGATTCGGCCGAGTCCGTCACGTCGAATCTCACGCTTCCGTACCGCGCAGGCTCCAAGAGCAAGTTCGAGGTTGAATGGAAGAGCTCCGACGGCGATGTCATTTGGCCGTCCGGTTATGGCTGGGACGACTACACCGGCAAGGTGACGCGCTTTTCGAGCGATCGCACCGTAACGCTGACCGCGACCGTTTCGTTTGTGAGCGGTGGCCCGTCTGACGTTAAGGGCGCGCACGACTTCACCGTGACCGTCAAGGGTGATCCCGAGAAGGTCGCCGCCGACAAGAAGGCGCTGCAGGAGAAGGTCGATGCGGCGTTTACTTACGACAACATCAAGTACTCCGGCACCGACGCGGTCGCCAACAAGGACGGCTTGACCGCCGACCTGCAGATGCCGCGCACGAGCACGCTCAATATCGACGGCAAGTACTACAAGGTCGAGTACTCCGCCAGCACCGATGACATCACGTTCAACGGCTACAAGGGCACGGTCTATCAGCCACTGCCTGGCAAAGAGGCAGCGAAGACCAAGATCACCCTTACGGTGACCGATAAGTCCAACGCCGAGGTCACGGCAAGCAAGACCCTCGACTTTGCGATTTCTCCGCAGGACCAGGGCGAGCTCGATGCCGAGCTTTCTCTTATGGAAAAGGCGAAGGCCGGCTATGCTGCCGCCATTCTGAATGGCCAGGACGCCAATGCCGTTTCGGCGGACATGCACGCGTTCCAGAAGGCGTATCTCGATGCCGACGGCAACCTTGCCTGGAGCTACAACAAGACGACGACCGATTCGACGTCCCTTGGTATTGTTCCGGAGGATCTGCCTGGCTATGACGCGATGTCCGGGCAGGATTGGCGTCTGTTTAAGTCGAGCAACAGCTCTATTGTCTCCGCAGAGAATCTCAAGGTCACGCAGCCGCAGTACAACACGAAGGTTGTCGTTTCCTCGCGCCTGACGAGTGAGAAGTACGCTCGCTATGCTGAGCGCTATCCCGACAATGCCACGTATGCCAAGCTTGCCAACCAGGATGTCTCGGCAACGTTGACGGTCGTGGGCACGAGTGGTCAAAACAGCCCCGAGGTCACAGCGACGTGCTCGGTTATTGGCGTCGACGCCAAGGGCAAGCAGCAGACGTGGGCTGCCGCTTCGCAGTACACGCTCAAGAACGGCTCGACTGCCGCCGATCTTTCCGAGGAGCTCTTTAAGCAGGCTGGCCTCAAGGCCGACTACGACCCCAACGGCTCTTGGGGTTGGGTGCTCAATTCCATTACGTCGCCTTTCGATGCCGATCGCACCCTTGCATACGACCATGCTACGGGTGCCTATTGGCAACTATTCATCAACGGCGTCGCTGCGTCGGTGGGCGCTGGCAACTACAAGCTCGAGGCGGGCGACTCTGTCGTCTGGTGTTACTCGAAGTACGGTGACGCTGCGCCCACCGACCAGCTTTCGGTAAGCTGTACCGTTGTCGGTCAGGACGCTTCAGGTGCTCAGCAGACGTGGGCGCAACCTACGACCTCGCTGGTGGAAGAGGGCGCAACTGCCGCCGATCTTTCCGAGCAGGTCTTTAAGCAGGTCGGTATTGGCGCCGACACTGGCACGGGCTCGTACGGTTGGTTCCTCAATTCGTTGACCTCGCCGTTCGAAAAGAACGTGACGCTTTCGACCGAGCAGGTTAACGAGAGTACCTGGAAATACTGGCAGTTCTTTGTCAACGGCAAGATGGCCAATGTCGGCGCCGGCAACTACACGCTCAAGGCCGGCGATGAGATTGCCTGGGTCTATGGTTCCGATGGCACCATGCCCGGTCAGGTTTCTGTCTCGATGGAGATCATCGGCAAGAAGGACGATAAGGCACAGCGCTGGACCGATCCTTCGAAGCAGGTGTTTGTTGGGGGCACGACGATCAAGGACGCCACTGCCGCCTACTTTGATGCCTTGGGCATCAAGTCCGAGATGTACGATCAGCTGGGCTTCTGGGGCGTTCACAGCCTTGTCTCTCCGCTTGACGGCACTAAGTTGGCCGGCGCTTGGTCGTACTTTGTTAACGGTGTTCCCGGTTCTCAGCTCGATAGTGACTACGTGCTCAAGTCGCGTGACAAGATCGTCTGGGCTTATGCTGCCGGCGATACGGTGCCTAATCCCGACGAGGTCGTAGTCAATCCGAGCGCCCCGCGTCCGACCGATTGGAAGTCCGATTGGGACGGCAAGTCCAATGCGGCGGTCGAGAACGTTTCGACGCCTACGGGTGCGCTAGCGAGCTCTTGGACGTTCGACTGGAAGGCGTATTCTGGTTCGGCGTATCCCAACGCGAGTGAACCTATTGTCGTGAACGGCAACGTGTATCTTGCCGTCAACAAGCGTTTGCTAAAGATTGACGCCAAGTCGGGCAAGGTCCTTGCCGAGTCGAATCTTAAGACTGCGGTCGGTTACACCTCGCGCCCGATTTATGCGAACGGTTTGGTTATTGTTCCGCTTGACGGCGGTGCGGTCCAGGCTCTGACGGCTGACGCGCTCACAACGGTTTGGGTCACCGACTCCGTGAGCGAGACTGCTCAGTCGAATTCTCAGCTGACAATTGATGGCAATTACCTCTATGTCGGCACCGTTGATGTCGACTATGGAAAGGGTACGTACAATAACGGTCATCTGACGCGTATTAACATCCTGACCGGCGCTGTTTCTTGGCAGCATGTCAATGCCGACGAGGGTTATTACTGGACGGGCGCGACGGTGGGCGATGACTTTGTCTTGGTTCCCACCAGTGCCGGTACCGTCGAGATGCTCAGCAAGTCTTCGGGCGATGTGCTCGGAAAGGTTTCGGTTGGTGCTGTTGTCAACTCCACCTGTGTGCTTTCGGCTGACGACAGCCATGCCTATCTAATCTCGCGCGACGGCAAGCTGCACGTCTTGGCGATTTCTGATGGCGACTCACGCGATGCGGATGCCGCTTCGCTTATTACCGAGGAGCGTGTGGTCGACCTTGGCC
>DBFZVF010000082.1:0-6619 GCA_048519165.1 Collinsella sp. | reverse complement strand
CCACCAGGCTGGTCATCGCCGCCATCGTGGGCATCGCGCTGCTGCTTGCGCTCATCATCAAGTTCAAGCTGCATCCCGTGCTGTCGATGATGGTCTCGGCGCTCGCGACTGGCATCGGCGCCGGTATGCCGCTCGACCTGGTGGCGGACACTGTCACCAAGGGCGTGGGCACCACGCTGCAAAACATCGCCCTGCTCATTGGCCTGGGTTCGATGTTTGGCCAGATTCTTGAGGAGAGCGGCGGCGCCAAGAAGATTGCCCAGACCTTCATCGATACCTTTGGGCAGGGTCACTCCAGCTGGGCACTGGGCATTACCGGTCTGGTCATCGGCACTACGGTGTTCTTTGAGGCGGGCGTAGTCGTTTTGATTCCGCTTGCGTTTAGCGTGGCATCCCAGACCAAAAAGTCGACGCTCTACTACGGCATCGCGCTGCTCGCGGGACTTGCCGCTGGCTATGCGTTTGTGCCGCCATCGGCCGGTTCGGTTCTGGTCGCCGGCACGCTCGGTGTCGACCTGGGCACCATGATTCTTGTCGGTATCCCCACCGCCTTCATCGCCATGGCAATCGCTGGCGTCATCTGGGGCCGCAACGTCGGCGGTCGCATCTTTACCGATGTTCCGGAGCACTTTACCTCTGCCGAGGGCGCGAGCGACGAAAAGGAGCTTCCCTCCTTTGGTATGGTGCTTGCCATCGTGCTCACGCCGCTTTGTCTGATTTTGCTGGGCACGCTGTCTTCTTATATCCCCATGCCCGCCGAGCTCGCCTCGATTCTCGCCTTCCTGGGCAAGCCGTTCGTCGCTTTGACGCTTGCCACGCTCGTCGCGATGTATCTGCTGGGCGCGCGCCGCGGCTACTCCGGCGCCGAGCTCAAGGCCCTGCTCGACCGCTCTCTTAAGCCCGTCGGCATGATCTTGCTGGTTATCGCCTGTGGCGGCGTCATTCGCTGGATGCTGCAGGACTGCGGCTTGGGCCAGGTTATCGGCCCTATGCTCGAGGCCTCACCGCTGCCTTTGGTGGTCGTTGCCTTTTTGATTGCCGTCATGGTGCGTGCCTCTGTCGGCAGCTCCATCGTCGCTATGACCATGGCATCGGGCATTATGGCCGCCATGCCTGCGGTCGCTGGTGCTTCGGTGCTCATGCGTGCCGCTATCTGTCTTGCCATCTGCGGCGGTGCCACGGCCCTCTCGCACGTCAACGATGCCGGTTTTTGGATGTGCTCCTCGTTCCTGGAGATTGACGAGAAGACCACCCTCAAGTCCTGGACCGTTATGGAGACGCTCATCGGCCTTTCGGGTCTTGCCTGCGCCCTGGTGATTTCGTTCTTCGCCTAGTTCGCGTAGCTAAACATCTTTCGCCGAGTGCATCGCTCGGTACCCATTTACACCTGTTCCATTAACCAACGATTGGTACAACCGTTTAAACCAAAAGAGGAGAACATCATGGACGAGAAGACCAAGGCACAGATTCAGCAGGAGGCAGCCGACCTGGTTGCCAAGCTGCAGCCGCGTTCCGGCAAGTTTCGCACCATCAGCCCCGAGATGGACCCGCTGCGCCTGGGCTCTGGCTGGTCTATCGAGGATCTGGACAAGCCGCAGGTCATTATCGAGTCGACCTTTGGCGATTCGCACCCGGGTTCTGCCGGCCTGTTCGAGCTGGTCGAGGAGGTCCGTGCCGGCGTTGCCGAGGCTGGCGGTCACGGTGCCCGTTACTTCTGCACCGATATCTGCGACGGCGAGGCCCAGGGCCACGACGGCATTAACTACTCGCTGCCCAGTCGCGACATGATCGCCAACATGATCGAGATCCATGCCAAGACCACCCCGTTCGACGCCGGCGTCTTTGTCGCCAGCTGCGATAAGGGCCTGCCTGCGAACCTCATGGCCATGGGTCGCATCAACATCCCTTCCATCGTCGTCACCGGCGGTGTCATGGATGCCGGTCCCGACCTGCTGACCCTGGAGCAGCTCGGCGCGATTTCTGCCCGCTACGAGCGCGGCGAGATCTCCCGCGAGGAGCTTGAGTTTGCCAAACACAACGCATGCCCCAGCTGCGGCGCCTGCTCGTTTATGGGCACCGCGTCGACCATGCAGGTTACCGCCGAGGCCCTGGGCCTTATGCTCCCCGGCACGGCCCTGCTGCCCGCCACCAGCTCCGACCTGCGTGAGTTTGCGCGCGAGGCCGGCCGTCAGTCCGTGTGGCTCTCCGAGCACAACCTGTGCCCGCGCGACATCGTGACCAAGGAGTCCTTCGAGAACCTCATTATGGTCCACGGTGCCATTTCGGGCTCCACCAACTCGCTGCTGCATATCCCCGCGATTGCCCGCGAGTTTGGCATCGAGATGTCCGCCGACGACTTCGATCGCCTGCACCGTGGCGCCCACTACCTGCTCAACGTCCGTCCCGCAGGCGAGTGGCCGGCGCAGTTCTTCTACTATGCAGGTGGCGTGCCGCGCATCATGGAGGAGATCAAGTCGATGCTTCACCTCGACGTTATGACTGTCACCGGCAAGACTCTCGGCGAGAACCTCGAGGATCTCAAGAACAACGGTTACTACGAGAAGTGCGGTCGTTACCTTGAGAAGTGGAATCTCAAGCGCGAGGACATCATCCGTCCGTTTGACCAGGCCTTCGGCACCGACGGTTCCATCGCCATCCTCCACGGCAATCTTGCTCCCGAGGGCGCGGTCGTCAAGCACACCGTCGTTCCGCGCGAGATGTTCCAGGCTACGCTTAAGGCTCGCCCGTTCGATTGTGAGGAGGACGCTATCCACGCCGTCCTGACGCATGAGGTCAAGCCCGGCGATGCCGTTATCATTCGCTATGAGGGTCCCAAGGGTTCCGGAATGCCCGAGATGTTCTACACCACTGAGGCTATCGCCAGCGATCCCGAGCTGGGTGCGAGCATTGCCCTGATCACCGATGGCCGCTTCTCCGGCGCCTCCAAGGGCCCGGCTATCGGTCACGTTTCGCCCGAGGCTGCCGTGGGCGGCCCGATTGCCCTGATCGAGGAAGGTGATCTGATCCAGATCAACATCCCCGAGCGCTCGCTGTCCATCGTGGGCATCGCTGGCAAGGAGATGGAGCCGGCTGAGGTCGACGCCGTCCTGGCCGAGCGCCGAGCCGTTTGGAAGCCCAAGGCCAATCGCTATACCTCCGGCACGCTCAAGTTCTTTACCGAGCATGCAGTTTCCGCCATTCAGGGTGGCTACATGGAGTAGCGCCCATGCGCATCAAATATCTCCTCTCATAGATGCGCGGCACGAAAAGCTCCGAGCTTGCACGAGCTCGGAGCTTTTTTGTTCAACCTTAGCTAAAAGCCTCGTCCCTAAATGACTGGTTGGAAGTTGCGCCGAATTGGGGATAGTTTGACGGCGCGGGTGTCGCCAGCGGCCCCTATTTCGCCGTAAATGAGGAGATGGGGGATGCGATAGTATTACGTGGTGATATTCGACAAACCGTGGGCTTCATCCGAGGGCTTTATGGAACAACACCAGCATTATCAGAGCCTGCAAGATCAGGCATACAACGCATTGCGCTCCAAGATCATCTATGCCGAGCTCAAGCCCGGCACGCGCCTTTCGGCGATTGGTCTGGAAAAAGAGACAGGAATCGGGCGTACGCCCATTCGCGAATCCTTTGTGCGCCTGCGCGAGCAGGAGCTGGTCGAAACACGTCCCAAAAGCGGCACCTACGTTTCTAAGATCAGCATGGAACACGCCGAGAATGCCTGTTTCTTGCGCGAAAAGCTCGAAAGAAGCGTACTCATTAAATGTTGTTCGGCTGCTACGCCCGAGCAAAAGCAGCGGCTTGAGCAGATTCTTGCCGAGTCCGAGTCGCTCGACCATGGCGAAACGCGTCGCTTTTTCGACCTGGACAACCTGTTCCATGAGACGTGTTTTGCGATTGCCGGCCGTCACATGTTGTGGGATTGGATGAAGAGCGTCAATACGCACTTTGAGCGATACAACTGGTTGCGTATGGTGTCGCAGGATCTGGACTGGGAGCCGATCCGTGGGCAGCATCGCCGGATTCTCGAGGCCATTAAGAAGGGCGATACCGACACGGCGAGCTATCTGGCAGAGACGCATTTGCATCTAATGCCCGAGGAGCAGGGTCCGGTTATTGCCTTGCATCCCGACTACTTTGAGCTGTCCAAAGACTCGGCCATCTAACTCGTTCCCTTCATTAGTTGCGGTGAAATAGGGATTGTTTTGCGGCTCTGATGGTGTAAGCAGTCCGTATTCCACCGCAAGTGCCGGGGCACATCGGGGCACGAAAACGCTGCGGCGCCGCTTGGGGGAAAAGACCGGAAGCAAGGGTCCATTCCTCCAGACGGTGCCGCAGCTGTTTTGATGGTTCGGCTTTTGTCGAAGTGTCTTAGTTGAGTGCGACTGCCAGCCGAGTAGGCAAAGCGGCTCGGGGGCGTGTCGCTTCCGTCACGTTCTATCAGCATACAAGACGGTTTTGGTTCTTGCTCGTGACGGAAACGGCGCGCTTCCGAGCCGTTTTAAAAGAAAGGGGGCGAGGTCTAGGGCACGCCCCCTTTCACGATAGAGAGCTAAACCTAGCCGCGGACCTTTTTGACGACGTCCATGGCATCGCGGGCAATCTGCTCGACCTTGGAGAAGTCGCCGTCGGCAAACAGGGCCGGCTTAACCATCCAGGTGCCACCGCAGGCGATGATGGCAGAGGAGCTCAGGTACTCCTCGACGTTGTCGGTGCTCACACCGCCGGTAGGCATAAAGCGGTGACCGACAAACGGAGCGGCAAGGGCCTTGATGGTGTTCAGACCGCCATACTGGGACGCGGGGAAGAACTTGGTGACCTTGAGGCCCAGGTTCTCGGCGGCGGTAACCTCGGAGGGGGTCACGGTGCCGGGAAGGACGGGCAGGTCGATGTCGATGCAGTGCTTCACGACGTCCTCGTTGTAACCCGGGGAGACGATGAACTCGGCACCGGCGGCGCGGGCCTGCTCAACCTGCTCGACGGTCAGGACGGTGCCGGCACCAACGCACATCTCGGGCTCGGCCTCGGCCATGACGGCGATGCACTCGGCGGCGCAGGCGGTGCGGAAGGTGACCTCGGCGGACTTCATGCCGGCTGCCATAAGGGCGTGGGCGAGCGGTGCGGCGTCCTCGACCTCATCGAGCACGACGACCGGCACGATGCCCAGGGACTCAAGCGTGGTGTAGAACTGATCGAACATGATGTTCCTTTCGATGTGAGGCGCGCGGGTGCGCGTAATTGCCAAATGTGCTGGTCAGGAGCCGATTTTGGATTGGTTATCGGAGGCACTGCTTGGGGTTCAAGCAATTCCAAAACCGGCTGCTCGACCAGTCATGTAGGGAATGCCAGGCAAAACCGGAATGGGACTGGTGGTTTTGCCCGGCCGGAGGAATCGGGGAGCGGGCCGCAGAGGTATGGGATTGGAAAGCCGCGGCCCGCGGAATGGAGACGGACTAGCGCGCGACGCGGGTGCCACCGTCGGCGGCGGATGCCACGGCTGCGATCTCGTCTGCGGTCACCAAGTTGGAATCGCCCTTGATGGTGAGCTTGAGGATCGAGGCCGCAATCGCGTAGTTGACGGCATCCTGCGGGTCAAAGTCGTTGATGAGGGCATGGACGAGGCCGGCGTTGAAAGCGTCGCCGGCGGCAACGCCCTCGAGCACGTGCACGTCGTGAGCAGGGGAGAACCAGTGCTCGCCGCTCTCGGCGTCAAAGAGCATGCCCATCCAGATGGAGCGCTCGACGCAGGAGATGTTGCGGACGACCGAGGCGACCTTCTTGCAACCGTACTCGGCGCAGATCTGACGGGCCATCTCGACGTAGGTGTCACGCTCCTCGATGCCGTGGGCAAGGGAGCCGGAGACGCAGGTCATGCCAAGGCCGGCAGGCGCATCCTCGTCGTTGGCGATGCAGATGTCGACGAGCGGCAGGAGTTCCTTCATGGTGGCCTGCGACTTCTCGGGCGACCACATCTTGCCGCGATAGTTCACGTCGCACACGGTGGTGATGCCCTTGGCGCGGCAGACGGCGAGCGCCTCCTTGCAGGCGGCGGCCATCTCGTCGGAGACGGCGGGGGTCACGCCGGAGAAGTAGAAGACATCGATGCCCTTGAGGATCTCGTCCCAGTCAAAAACATCGCGCTTGGCCATGTTGATGGCAGAGAACTTGCGGTCGTAGACGCAGCCGTTGCCGCGCTGCGAGGCACCGACCTCAAACACATAGGAGCCAAGGCGGTCGCCCTGACGCACGACGCGCGTGGTGTCGACGCCGTAGGCCTTCAGCGAACGCAGGGCGCACTCGCCCAGACGGTTGGCCGGGACAACGGAGACGTAAGCGGCCTTGTCGCCCTGGTAGGCCAGGGAAAGCGCGGTGTTTGCCTCGGCGCCGCCGTAGCGGACATCAAACTCGGTCGCCTGCTCAATGCGCAGGTGGTCTTTGGGCGAGAGCCTCATCATGATCTCGCCGAAGGTAAGAACCGTTTTACCCATGGTCGCGCAGCTCCTTTTACTCGTGCGTACACCTTTGATATGGCGTTGGCACGCAGGTGCCAAGACGGGAGGGTGCGTCGTTGCACCAGCGTGCCAACGCACGCCGAAAACGGTTTACGAAA
>DBFZVF010000081.1:0-6858 GCA_048519165.1 Collinsella sp. | reverse complement strand
GCCAAGCTCATCGCGAACGCCCGACAGGTCGACATCTACACGGGCTCGCACAACCTCTATCCAGCAGGAATGTTCCGCGACCGCCTGCTCTCCGCCGGCAAAAGCGCAACGTGCCACGACGGCGCTGAGGCCCAGGTGCGTACGGCGCTCGCCTCGGGTCCCGACCATGCGGCAATCGTCATCTCCTACGGCGGCCTTGCCCCCAACCTCAAGGACATCTTGCCGATTCTCAGCAGCCGGCATGTCCCGGTCATCGTCATCGGCACGCCTTATTGCGCTCGCATTCACCCTGGCTTTGCCGCCTACCTCACGGTGAGTGACCACGAGAGTATGACGCATCGCATCACGCAGTTCGCCAGCCACATCGCCGTGCAATACGTGCTCGATTCGCTCTACAGCAGCTACCTCGCCAAAGACTACGCCCGCCGCTCCGAATTCCTGGAGCGCTCGTTTCCCTACACCCGTCTGCCCGGGCTCAAGTAGCGACGAGCGTGGATTTTCGGACGCATATCTAACGAGCGTGGATAATCTCCCACTTTGAGCCCGCACACAGGCCAAAACCGGGAGATTATCCACGCTCGTGTTGAATGCTCCGTTTTCCTCTGCGCCCGAGGGACCACTCGACCACCTTGCACCAAAGCAATAACGACTTCTCGTCATTAGATTATTCAAATCGACTCTAATAACTATTTTCGCCATAAACTCGTTATTAGAATTGATATGATTAGCCTAATAGCGAGTTTCCGGCACTAAAGATATGGAGGGCGCGATGCAAATCGAGGAGAACGGCCAGGGAACGCTCCGCAATAATCTATCGGGGAAATTGGCTTACTATTCGTTTTTGCCAACGCCCTTGCAATCATTGAGGCAGCTAAACCTCACTGAGGAAACCTATCGCACGCTTTCCACATGCTCACGAAAGCTTGGAGAGCTTGAAGGCATGCTCTACTTTGTTCCCAACGCCGACATGTATCTGACAATGTATGTGCGCAAAGAAGCACTCCTTTCTTCGCAAATTGAGGGAACCCAGTGCACGTTTGACGACCTACTTAGTCCATCGCAAACCCAACTCCATCATAAAGATGTCGCAGATGTCGTGAATTATGTCCGTGCTGTCGACCGCGGCGTAGAACTGCTCAAAAAGATGCCCTTGTGTACGAGGCTTCTCAGGCAGGTTCATGCGGTCCTGCTGGACGGAGTGCGCGGAACGGAGAAGAATCCAGGCGAGCTGCGCTCCTCACAAAACTGGATTGGCCCTTCAGGCTGCACCATTGCAACTGCATCGTTCGTCCCTCCAAACATTGAAGATTTGAACAACACGCTCCAGGACCTCGAACGATTTATCAATGAGCCCCAAGTCGAAATGGATCCGATCGTGCGGGCGGCGCTCGTCCATTACCAATTTGAAACTGCCCATCCATTCCTAGACGGAAACGGTCGCCTGGGCAGGCTTCTCATTACACTTATGCTCATCAATGATGGCGTTCTTCATTCTTGCTTGTTCTATCCATCGTTCCAGTTCAAGAAAAATCGAAGCGAGTACTACCGACAACTCACATCCGTAAGGGAACGAGGAACTTACGAGGAATGGATAGAGTTTTTCTGCGCCAGTCTTCTTGAGAGTGCGAAGGACTCGGTAGGGTCTTTAAAGAGTCTTGTTGATCTCCACAACCGTTCGACGGCAGCTATTACCGAAAATCTCGGAAGGACTGCCGCAAACGGACAAAGGCTGCTGAGCCTTCTTGAAGAGCATCCCATCCTCGACACCGCATTTATCGCTGCCCGACTCGATATCGGTAGGAGCACCGCGAGCTCGCTCGTCAAATCATTTGAAGAATTGGGTATCCTCCGTCCACTCGACGAGTCAAGACAGAGATACCGACAGTACGGGTATGAAGAGTATCTTTCGATTCTCAGGGAAGACGCTGAGCCGATTAGATAGGCACCGTAGCCCAGCCATATTAAAACGAGCGTGGATAATCTCCCACTTTGAGTCCACACGGGGGCCAAAAACGGGAGATTATCCACGCTCATTTCTGACTAGTCATTTAAGAACGTCCCCAATGACCACCCATCCGAAGCGAGACAACGACGCAGGTAGAGGACGGACAGCGAGCGCCGTCCAGGACGAACAAGTTGGCATGAAAAAGGCGAGGCATAGACCTTCTGGTCATGCCTCGCCTTTTGAATGACAAATTGTCGTCCTGGGCGGCGCGCAGCGTCGGCCGGTTACGGCGTTTGGTAAAACGCCGTAACTAGCGTGCTCCGTACTGCTCGTAGTAGGCGTCGATGGCGGCCTTGAGCTCGTCATCGATGACGACCTTGCCATCGATCTCGTGGTTGTAGAGGGTCTCGACGACCTCGGTCATGGAAACGATGCTCGCGACGGGGAAACCGTACTTGGCCTCGATCTCCTTCTGCGCGGTGGTCACGCCGCCCTTGCCGACCTCCATGCGGTTGAGGGACACGATCAGGCCCTTGATTTCGACGTCGGCAGCAGCCTTAACCTTGGGATAGGTCTCGTCGATGGACTTGCCGCTGGTGGTGACGTCCTCGACCATGACCACGCGATCGCCGTCCTGGGGCTCATAGCCCAGCAGGTTGCCCTTGTCGGCGCCGTGGTCCTTGGCCTCCTTGCGGTCGCAGCAGTACTTGACCTCCTTGCCGTACAGCTCGTGGTAGGCAATTGCGGTCACGACGGCCAGCGGAATGCCCTTGTAGGCCGGCCCAAACAGCACGTCAAAATCGTCGCCAAAGTTATCGTGGATGGCCTGGGCGTAATACTCGCCCAGCTTCTTGAGCTGATAGCCCGTCACGTAAGCGCCGGCATTCATAAAGAACGGAGACTGACGGCCGCTCTTGAGCGTAAAGCTGCCGAACTTAAGGACGTCGGACTCAACCATAAACTTGATGAACTCTTGCTTGTAAGCCTCCATGCGGGCTCCTCTCGTAATCGCGTACGTGCCTTCCAGTTTAGCGCAGGCGAAGCGTCGATGCGGGCGCGCTTTGGGGCCACGGCATTCTGTAAAGGCTTTGTCAGAGGGAATGGTTTTCCGAACAATGGGGTTGACATGTCAAACCCCCTCATCAAGAATACGGGCGGATTAAAAAGGGGTACGAGATACCCAAAGCGCGCTGCGCTCAGCCTTTAGGAGGTGTGCCATGGAAGGCAGTCCTAGTCGAAAAACCTGCATGTCGCCCTCGGCACGCCGCGAGGACTCCGCACACGCATAAACGCCACCGGCAGATCGTCAACCCCCCCACAAAGGTGCCTGTCCCCTTTGTGGTAGTTCGTGAGCTTGACGTGAGCGACATCTAGGTTTTTTGCAACTCAATACGACACGTACGCTAACTCCCTTCAACAAGGAGGACCCTATGCTGATGCTCAAAACCGCCACGGTTCTCGAAGCCATCTCCAAGCGCCGCCGCACGGCGCGCCCTGCCGCTCGCACCGGCCTGTCCAAGAACACCATATTCGCCGCCACCCATAGCGCCGAGGACGCTCTCGTACTGCTTGACGCCACGGCAAACGGCCTCACCGCCGAGCAGGCAACCGAGCGCCTGGATGCCGCCGGCCCCAACACCATCGAAGCGCCGACCAAGACGCTCGCCCGCCGCATCGCCGACGCGTTCATCGATCCCTTCGCCGGCATCCTCGCCGCGCTCGCGCTGGTCTCACTCTACATCGACGTGCTCGCCGTGCCCGAGCCGCAGCGCGACCCCTCCACGGTCATCGTCATCAGCATCATGCTGCTGGTATCGGGCGGCATGAAGTTTATCCAGGAAGCCCGCAGCGGCAATGCGGCAGAGGCCCTCAAGGACCTGGTCTCCAACACTTGCACCGCCCTGCGCGACGACGAGCGCATCGAGATCCTCTTCGACGAGCTCGTCCCCGGCGATGTGATCCGCCTCTCTGCCGGCGATATGGTGCCAGCAGATGCCCGCGTCATCACCGCGCGCGACCTGTTTGTCATCGAGTCCGCACTCACCGGCGAGAGCGAGGCAGTCGAGAAGACCGCTGCCGTCACCGTCGTCGAGGGTGCCGACGGCTCCGCGCCGCCACTCTCTGCCTGCAAGAACATCGTCTTTACCGGCACCTCCGTGCAAAACGGCACCGCCATGGCGCTTGTCGTTGCCACCGGCTCGGACACCTACCTGGGCGGCATCGCCAAGATACTCAACGGGTGCGGCGAAAAGAGCGCGTTTGACCGCGGCGTCTCGAGCGTCTCCATGTTGCTCGTACGCCTCATGCTCGTTATGGCGCCGGCCGTCTTTGCCATCAACGCCGCCACCAAGGGCAACGTCATCGACGCGCTGCTGTTCGCCACGAGCGTGGCCGTGGGCATCACGCCGCAGATGCTCCCCGTCATCGTGACCACGAGCCTGTCGCAGGGCGCCAAGGACCTCGCCCGTCGCCAGGTTATCGTCAAGGAGCTGCCGGCGATTCAAAACCTGGGCGCCATGGACGTCCTGTGCTGCGACAAGACCGGCACCCTCACCGAAGACCGCATCGTGCTCGAGCGCTACCTCAACACCGATGGCAACGAGGACGCGCGCGTGCTGCGCCATGCGTTTTTGAACAGCTTCTTCCAGACCGGCCTCAAAAATCTTATCGACCTGGCCGTAATCGACCGTGCCGATGTGACACCCTCGACCGTCGCACCCGATTCCATGCTGGGCCAGAGCCTGCGCGACCGCTACACCAAGGTCGACGAGGTTCCCTTCGATTTCTCGCGCCGTCGCCTGAGCGTAGTTGTCTCCGACGCCCAAGGCAAAACCCAGATGGTTACCAAGGGAGCTGCCGAGGAAATGCTCGAGATCTGCTCCTTTGTCGAGGTCGATGGCATCGCCCGGCCGCTCGCCGAAGACAAGCTCGCCCAGATTCGCAAGCAGGTCGCCGATCTTAACGCCGAGGGCCTGCGCGTGATTGCCGTGGCACAGAAGACCGATCCGCGCTGCGTGGGCGAGTTTGGCATCGCCGACGAATGCGACATGGTACTGATGGGCTTTTTGGCCTTCCTCGATCCGCCCAAAGCAAGTGCCGCGGGAGCCGTCGCCACGCTCGAAGCCAAGGGCGTGGCGGTCAAGGTCCTGACCGGCGACAACGACCGCGTCGCCGCCACCGTCTGCGAGCAGATTGGTATCGATGCGAGCAACGTCTTGCTCGGCTCCGAGATCGATGCACTCGATGACGCCGAGCTTGCCGAGCGCGCCGAGAAAACCCACCTCTTCGCCAAGCTCTCGCCAGTGCAGAAGGCACGCCTGGTGCGCGTCATGCGCGAGATGCTCGACCACACCGTGGGCTTTATGGGCGACGGCATCAACGACGCCGCCGCCATGCGTGCGAGCGATTGCGGCATCTCGGTCGATTCGGCCGTCGACATTGCCAAGGAATCCGCCGATATCATCTTGCTTCAGAAGGACCTGGGCGTGCTCGAACGCGGCATCATCGAAGGCCGCCGCACCTACGGCAACCTGCTCAAGTACCTCAAGACCACAGTGAGCTCCAACTTTGGCAACGTGCTGTCCGTGACCGTCGCAAGCCTGTTCTTGCCGTTTTTGCCCATGAGTGCCCTGCAGCTGGTGCTGCTGTCGCTCGTCTACGAGATCGTGTGCATCACGCTACCGTGGGACACCGTCGATGACGCCTGGACTGCCCGTCCGCGCTCCTGGGACGCCGCGTCCATCAAGGGCTTTATGCTCGAGCTGGGCCCCGTGAGCTCGCTGTTTGACATCGTGACCTTCGCCGCGCTCTTCTTTGTGGTGTGCCCCGCCGCCGTGGGCGCAAGTTGGGCCGAGCTCGCCGCTACGAGCAATGTCGCGAGCATGGCGACCTTTGCCGCGCTCTTCCAGAGTGGCTGGTTTATCGAGTCCATGTGGTCGCAGACGCTCGTGATCCACATGCTGCGCTCCCCGCGCCTGCCGAGCCCACGTGACCACGCCGCGCCGGCACTGTGCGCTCTCACCGTGCTAGGCCTGGCGCTTGTCACCTGGCTGCCGGCAAGCCCCATCGCCGATGCACTCGGCCTCACGACGCTACCCGCGAGCTTTTTCGCGCTGCTCATCGGCATCGTTACCGCCTATATCGCGCTCACCCAGCTGGCAAAGCGCCGCTACATTGCACGCCACGGCGAGCTACTGTAGCGAGCAGACGGAAAACACCCTGCCAGCTGCCGTTGCCACTACCACAGCTGCCAACGCCTCTGCCGCTGCCGCAGTCTGTCCCCTCAGCAGTTGCGGTGGAATAGTTCCTGTTTAAAGCCCCATGGCTTTGATTTAGGGACTATTCCACCGCAACTTATTGGAGGATTAGCTAGTCCTTGGGCGTCCAGGACCAGAAGAAGTTGATAAGGGCCACACGTGAGGTGGTGCCGGTCTTTTTGTTGATCGAGGAAATGTGACAGTAGAGCGTTGAGCGCGAAAGGAAGAGCGTTGCGGCGATGTCCTGAACGCTCTGGTCCGAAACGACCAAGACCTCAAGAATATCGCGCTCGCGCTCTGTAAGCCCAAAGGCGGCAACGAAGGCATCGAGGCACTCATCGGGCGTGAACTCCGCTGCCTCCACGGGCGCGGAATCGGAACATGCGGGTGCAAAATCCCCACCAAAATCGTCGGTAGCAAGTGCCAGTCCATCCCACATCACGACATCATCGGCTCGTCGCCCCAACTGCCCCAGCAGCGTACGTCCCCAATGAGTGGCCGAAGAGTGTCCCCAGCGACTAGCCAAAAATGGGCCATATGTCCCAGTTGTGGAGACTCGTTGAGCCGTCTGGGTATCGTGAAAGATCGCGCACTCCCCCATCATCAAAAGTGACACACGCTACCTGTTGATGGGAGGCAGCCATGGGCTTCTTTGAC
>DBFZVF010000080.1:0-10250 GCA_048519165.1 Collinsella sp. | reverse complement strand
GTATGGCTAGGCACGATAGCATTTCTTGAAGTTGTTTAAACCGATTATCGGCAAAGCGACAGGATTTAACCGTTGACGGTTTCTGTCGCGCCCAAACCGGTTTCGCTCAAAACTGCCGGTACGACAATCGTCTGGTCCTCTACAATGAATCCATTGTTTAAACGTTTCACCACGCGCAACGCGCCTCGATATTCGGGAGGCAGAACATGCTGCAAAAAATCCAACGCTTTGGCGGGGCAATGTTCGCGCCCGCCATGTTGTTTTCCATATCGGGCCTTATGGTCGGCGTCTCCGCCCTCGCAACGTCTGCGGATATCGTCGGCGACCTCGCCGTATACGGAACCCCTTGGTACGTTTTTTGGACTATCATCCAGCGTGGTTCGTGGACGGTCTTTAAACGACTTCCGCTCCTTTTTGCCGTAGCGCTGCCCATCGGCCTTGCCCAAAAGCAACCGGCACGTTGTTGCCTCGAGGCGCTCGTGGCCTATTTTGCCTATTGCTTCTTTTTGAGCGAAATCATCAAGCTGAGCGGAGACAACCTTGGACTTAAGTACCCATCGTCTTTGACCTCCGCTAGCGGCATCACCATCATCGACGGCATCAAGACACTCGACACCGGCATTATCGGCCCGCTGGCGGTGTCGGCAACCGTCGTCGCCATCCATGACCGCTTCTACGATGCCAAGGTTCCCGATTGGCTCGGTACCTTCTCGGGTTCCTCGCTGGTCTACCTCATCAGCTTTTTTGCCGTGTTTGCCCTTGCCGCTATCTCGGCCGCCATCGTGCCCTCCGTATACGCTGTGACCGAAACACTGCGCCACGCACTTGCGGGCGTCGGCCCCTTTGGCGTGGGCATCTTTGTGCTTTTGGAGCGAGCGCTCGAGCCCATGGGGCTGCACCACCTGCTCTACATGCCGATCTACTACGACAACCTGGTCATTAACGACGGCATCTACGCCACGTGGAGCAGCTTGCTCCCCATCCTCTCCCATAGCACGCGCCCCCTTAATGAACTTGCGCCGTGGGCCGGTTTTACCGCCACCGGCTGGGTCAAGCTCTTTGGCCTTCCCGCCATCGCAGCCGCGTTCTACTCCACCGCAAAACCAGAGCGCCGCGCCGGCCTCAGGGCCATCCTTGTTCCCGCCATCATCGCCTCGGTGGTTTGCGGCGTTACCGAGCCACTCGAGTTTCTCTTTATGTTCACCCACCCCGGGCTCTTTTTTCTCTACGCCGTCTTATCGTCTTGCCTTGCCACAACCATGAATCTCTTTGGCATCGTCGGCATCTTCTCGGGCGGCCTCATGGAGATGGCAGCCTTCAACTTTATTCCGCTCATGCGCACGCATGCCGGCTCCTACCTTTTGGCGCTCGGTATCGGCCTTGCCTTTAGCCTCATCTTTTTTGTTAGTTTTCGAGCACTCATCTTGATCTATGACCTTAAGACGCCGGGCCGCGAGGATCATGTCGCCAATCGCGCGGCAATCGATCGTTTAACGGAAAGTGGCTTTGCCAAAGAGCAATCTCCCAATGACGAGGTCAATAGTCGATCCGATCAAGATCACATCCTCGCTGAGCGGGTAATTCAGCTTTTAGGTGGTGTTGGCAATATTGTGGGCGCAACCAACTGTGCCACGCGCCTGCGCGTCGAGGTCGCAGACCCTTCCATCGTTGCAGATAACGCGTCGTTTGTCGCGGTGGGCGCCAAGGGCCTCATCATTACGGGCAAGACCGCCCAGGTGATCATCGGCATCTCCGTTCCCCGCGTTAAAGAGCATTTTGACCAGATCATGGGCCTCGAGCCGGAATTTGTGCCCACCACCTCGGCCTCCCCTGCCGCCAGCGCAGCCCATAATCGCAGCGATATCTGTTTCTTCGATATCGACGGAACGCTCGCCTGGCAAGACCCTCGAGCGGCACAAGAGCTTCCCGAGAGCGAGCGTGACCTGTCCCCCTATCCCAACGAGGCGGTCTCGCAGGCCATCCGCGATTTCGTTGCAAATGGCAACATGGCCTTTATCTGCACAGGACGCACCCTCAGCTGCATCCACCCCAAACTTCTAGAGCTGCCCTGGACCGGCATCGTCTGTCTTGCGGGCGGTTACGCCGAGATCAACGGACACGCAATTCGCGATCTGTCGATGACGCCCAGCATGCTGCAGCGTCTTGCCCCCTACCTTGAGCAATCGGGCGAGGTCATCCGCTTTGAGGGCCTCAACGGCGTCGTGCGCATGAGTGCCGATGCCCCCGATGCTCCCGGATACGCGCGCACCCTGGGCGACGCAGTCACGCAGCTGCAACATTACAGTGCTTACAAGATCTTGATGTCTACATCGCTCGCTAACCACATCGCTCAAGATAAGGCACTTGAGCCGCTGCTGTGCTTTAACGAGCTCGAACTCGAGGTAACCGAAATCTCACCCCGCGAATGCACGAAGCGTGGGGGCATCCAGTCTGTACTCGACGCCCTCGATCCCCACCACGGAACCGTATACGGCATCGGCGACGCCAGCAATGACGTCTCGCTGATGAACGCCGTCGATGTCGGTATCGCCATGGGCAATGCGCCGGACTATCTCAAAAAGCGCGCCGACTACATCACCGACTCGGTCGACAAAGATGGCGTCGTCAAGGCGCTCGAGCACTTTAGGCTTATATAAGCAGCCGGCACGCGCACGCGTCCCGTTTCCCCAAATCGCCAAAACAGACGCGCCGGCAACTCCAATGTGGCAATATGGTATCTGCACACCGCAACGATGCAACCTAAGAAAGAATGCGAGAACCCGTGTCCAGTCCGTTTACCAGCTTTTTAGCCCAGCACTTTGACCAGATCAACGACTATCTGGCCACGTTCTTTGACGGACAGGCGACCTCCGCCGATATCGAGCGCTACCTGTATACCCCGCTCTCGGCATTTACGGCCAATGCCGGCAAGCGCCACCGCCCGCTCATCTGCATGCTCGCCTCCACCGCGGTAGGCGGCAGCTTTGAGAGCGCCCGCAGCGCGGCAGCAGCTATCGAGCACTTTCAATCGGGAGCGCTGATCCATGACGACATCGCCGACAACGGCCAACTGCGCCGCGGCAAGCCCTGTATGCACCTTACCGAGGGCACGGGGCTTGCCATCAACTGCGGCGACCTAGCGCTCACCATGGTCACCAAGACGGTTCTCGACGACCCCACGCTCGAGACAGACGTGAAACTTCGCGTGCTCCACGAGCTCACCGAGATGATCGTTCGCACCATCGAGGGCCAGGCGCTCGACTTGGGCTGGGTCCGCGATGGGCGCTTTGATATCTCGGTCGACGATTATCTGGACATGGCGACGCACAAGACCGCGTACTACAGCGGAGCCACGCCACTTGCCGCCGGAGCCATTATCGGCGGTGGCAGCGAGGAGCAAATTGAGGCACTGCGCGCCTTTGGCCTGCACACGGGCCTTGCCTTCCAGATCCAAGATGATCTGCTCAACTTGATCGGCACCAAAGAGGCCGCCAACAAGGATTTCCGCACCGATATCACAGAGGGCAAGCGCACCCTCGTCGCCGTGCACGCCCTGTCAGACGAGCGTTATCACGACGAGGTCGAGGCAATCCTTTCCTCGGGCACCGAGGACCCCGTGCAACTTGCACGCGCCGTGGAGATCTTCCAGCAGACCGGCTCCATCGATTACGCCCACACTTACGCGCTCGACCTGACCGCTAAAGCCAAAGCGGCCATCGAAAACGTTGAGCTCGACCCGCATGCGCGCGAGCTGTTCCTCTCCATGGCAGATTTCTTTGTGGAGCGCCTTAACTAGCGGGGTTATAAAACCTGTCAGCAGCGTATTTGGGTACAACTTGCTACACTGTTGAGTGCATGTTTATGCATCCCTTTGCGTTGTCTATCCGACACACGCTCAAATAGTACGAATGGTACGCCGAAAGGGGTTCGTTCATGGAACCTATTACAACGGGCATGCAGGGAGCAGCCGTCGAGGACGTCCAGTCCCGTCTTCTGCAGCTCGGCTATACAATCGATGACACCGAGGTCGCCGACAAGCGCTTTGGCACCACCACCGAGCAGGCTGTTGGCACCTTTAGGCTCGATAGCGGCCTTGCTGCTGGCTGCGCCGTCGATATCCCCTGCTGGAGCGCCCTGGTAGACGCCTCGTACAAGCTGGGCGACCGCACGCTTTATCTGCGTATGCCCAATTTCCATGGCGCCGACGTTCAGGCCCTGCAGCGCGCGCTCAACGTTTTGGGCTTTGCCTGCGGTGAGGACGACGGCTATTTTGGCCCGCACACCGAGGCCGCTCTGCAGCAGTTCCAAGAAAATGTCGGCCTGTTTGCCGATGGCATGGCGTTCCAGGATACCTACGCCTATATCAACCGCCTGCATCACGTGTGGGAGGGCAAGCCCTCGGTTACCGAGGCCGAGTCGCGCATCGGCTTTGCCCGCGCCGCCAACGTTCTCGAGCGCTTCCAGATTGCCGTCATCGGTGAGGACCCCATCGCGCGTAGCGTTGCATCGCGCATGTGGAACATCGCCACGGCGACGACTGATAGCAGCGGCATGATGCTTTGCGATTCCGAGGTTCCGACCGACGTGGACCTGGTGCTCGAAATTGCAAGCGATGAGCTGCCCGCAGATGCAGCGCCGCGCGCCACGATCCCCCTTGCCGAGTGTCACAACCTGGCGCAGCGCATCCGCACTGCCAATGTCGCCGCACAGCAAAAGCCCGCGCGCATCCGCATTGAGCTCACGGGCATGACGCGCTACAACGGAACCTTCACCGCAAGTGATGCGCAGACACTCGCCGTACGCCTGCTCGACGGCGTTTGCGATGCCCTCGCAGATTAGGTAAACTAAACGAGTTGCTTTTGGGCAACACCACACATTGGGACGTAGTTCAACGGTAGAACTCCGGTTTTTGGTGCCGGCTGTTGGGGGTTCGAATCCCTCCGTCCCAGCCATTAAAACTGAGCGCCCTGAGCCCATAACGGCCCAGGGCGCTTTCTTGTGGGCAAGCGGAGGGATTCGAACCCGCCAGGGTGCGGAGCTGAGGAAACGCGAAGCGTTTTCCAGCGCAGCACGCAAGGAGCGAAGCGACGCAGCGGGGCGCGGCCGCCGGCAGGCGGACGCGGAATCCCTCCGTCCCACATCGACCGAGAGCTCCTCGCGTTAAGAAAATCGAGCCAACGCCGCCAAGCGGAGGGATTCGAACCCGCAAGGAATCTACCTATATAAGACAGACGCCCCAGGCCCATAACGACCAAGAGCGCCTTGCATCTAGAATTATCAGCCCTGTTCCGAAAAGCGAGCCACATGCAACAACCAAGTAACCACAGGCCCCGGGAGAGCGGGGACACCGGCTTAGGTTTATCGCGAGTTCCGCACGAACAGGAGGCCACGTGACCTCGATGTTTTGGACGTGACAGCGAGAGGGGTCCTGGTATGGCAAGGTGACGTGAAACAAGGCGGCGCTGACCTTCTGGTCGCGCCGCCGAAGTTGAACGTCAGATTGCCGTGCCAGGGCCCCTCGCAGCGTCAAGAAGACCGCCGTTCGGTAGAACGGCGGAACTAATTGTTCAGCATGCGGTCGAAGCTTCCCG
The DNA here is from genome assembly GCA_048519165.1 of Collinsella sp. Lineage (GTDB taxonomy): Bacteria > Actinomycetota > Coriobacteriia > Coriobacteriales > Coriobacteriaceae > Collinsella. Next base: position 4,659 of record DBFZVF010000080.1, on the reverse strand, counting down.
AGTCGCCATCCCGATAGTCGGCGGTCATCAGAATCTCCTGCGGAATGCGTCCGCCCTCACGCAGCACGTTGCGGAACTGTACGCGCGTGACCATGGGCAGATCCTTGATCGTCGCCGCCAGGTTCTGCGGTACACCCTGGTTGGCAGCCGCGGGCTCGCACTCACCGCCGGACTTCACGCGGCGCTTGTGCTCGGCGAGCATGGCGCGATACATACCGGCATGCAGGCGAATCTCAACAACATTGGCATTACGGGTCTGCTCGACAATGCGCGCACCCTCTCGGTCGATATCGCCCACGTAGTAGACATAGTTAAAGCGATAGCCGATCTCGGCCAGATAATCATCCAGTGCGTGCGAAACGCTCGCCTTGCAGCCACCGCCAAAGATCACGCCACCCACCTTGGTGCCAAAAAGCTTAGCGTGCTTGCGGCCGCGCAGGAGCTTGACGATCTCGTCATAGGTGTCCAGGTTCTCGACCATAATGAACGGCTTGTCGGCGCCCAGCGTAAAGAAGCCCGTAAAGTGCACAGGACGGTTGGGAGCAACCTTGATTGCCTGCATGCTAATGCCCTTTTCGGTCATACGCCGAATCAGACGCTCGCCATGCTTGCCGTCAAAGGCCTTCTCATCGTTAAAAATCTGGTAGGCGCGCTGGCGACGCGAAGCGACCGGCGTGTCGGCGCCGCGATTCTGCTCTATCCAAGCCTGGATGATCGCAATCTCCTCGGCAATCTTGCGGTTGGACATCTCGTTGTGCTGAGTGCGCTGCGGAGCCTTATTGCCGTCCTTGCCCTCGACCTTAACGATTTGAGTCTGCTGCTCCTTAATCTTGGAGAGCGCCGTAGGCGTGGGAACGACCTTGAGCAGCTGCCTGCCCAGGACACGGGCCAGAGCAAACGCCGAAACCTCGCCATGAGCGGGCGGCTCAGGCTGCTGGGCGGCCGCATCGTTTGCAGTCGGTTTGGGCTGCGCCTGGGATTTGCGCTTGGAATCTGCCTGAGCTTTGCGCTCTTGCTTTGGCGCGGACGAGCTCTTTTGCGAACGTTCGGGCTTGTCCCCCTTCGCCGGCTGGCGCTTGGGTTGCTCCACCGGGGCCTCAACCTTCGCATCCTTGCTTTGCGTCGCCGCCTTCTCGGCCGCGGCCTCGGCATTCGAGCCACGACCGCCACGGTGACGACGACGGCGAGGCTTGCTCGAAGCGCTCTCCCCTGCCTGCTTATCAGCGGACTGCTGAGCTTTGACCTCGGCGTCGGCCGCAGGCTGTGACTCGGAAGGTTGCTGCTCGCAAGCCACCGGCTCAACGGTTTTCTCGGTTTGTTCGGCCTTATCGGCCTGAGCGGTCGAAGCCGGCTCGCCCTTCTCCTGACGCTTTACGGGATACGCGCGTCCCGCAAAACCGCGGCCGGGACGACACGAACCCGGAGCCCTCTTGGCAGACTCCTCAACATCGTCTGCAACCTCGGGAGGCTCTTCAACCTCATGCGCGACATCCTGCTGCGCAGCCTTAAAGTGAGCACCGCGACGACGCTTGGGCTCTTGGGCCTCCACGGGCTTTTGCTCCTGCGCGGGCTTCTGCGACTCGGCAGCAACCTTGGTCTCGACAGCCTCGGTATCGAGCTCATCCCTTTGAGCAACGGCGCGACGGAAGCGCTCCTGCTGGGCACGGCGCTGAGCATCGCGCTTGCCGCCCCCGCCAAAACCGCCGCGACCGGCCTTAGCCGTAAAGGCGCGAACGACGCTCTCATCGAGCAGCTCGTCGGTATCGATATGCTCGCGCGGGGCCGTTTCCACCGAAGCGGGCACCTCGACAACGTCCTCGACGGCCTCTTCGGCAACCTCGGCAAGCTGCTCCTGGGCATCACTTATCTCGGCATGAATGGTATAGAACGCCGGACGTCCGTTAATGCCGCTGCCCTCGATCTTGGTAACGATTTTTGCCGCGATGAGTTCGTCGCGCATCGCCTTGGTGTCGCATTCCTTATCGACGGAGCGGAAAATCTGTGCCAGCGCGCTCGACTTGATTTTAAGCGCCTTGCGGCAGAGCAGGTCGTAGGCAACCAGCTTGGCGCGCTCGGCAGAAAGCGACGTCTGGCTGCTTAGACGCTCAGCCAGGGCATCGACATTATTTTGGTTATCGGAATATACCGTCTTGGCCACGGGGCCCCTTTCATATGTACACATATACGTCTATATGGTACATCGCGCGAGCCTATCCACGCAAAACATCTGCGAGGACGCCTTTGCATCACCCGTTCCCGCAAGAAAAAAGACCGAGCCCGCGTCGTTGCGGACCCGGTCTTTCCGAGTCATATGGATGGAACGGTTAGCTCATCAAGTTGACTAGGCCTTGGCAGCCTCGGCGTCGGCGGGAGCCTCGGCGGCAGCAGTGCGGCCATACTCGGCCTTGCCCATCTCGGACCACTCGGGCTCCTCGTCGGGCATGGAACCGGCCTCCTTGCCGAAGAACTCCTTGAGGCAGTTGACGGCAACGATGAGGCCCAGGACCATCAGCAGGACGGCGAAGACGAGCTGCAGACCCTTGGTGGCGGCGACGGAAACGGCAGCCGTGGTGGCGGTAGCCGGGATGGTGCCGAAGAAGCCGTAGGCCTGGACGGCGGTCATGCAGCCCATGGCGCTCTGGACCAGCGAGGTGAAGGTGCAACAGAGCAGGAAGACAACGGGCACGTAGAGCATCCAACCCTTGCGGCCGGTGCACTTGCAGAACACGGCGAGGGTGATCATGGTCATACCGCCGAGCAGCTGGTTAGAAGCACCAAAGAGCGGCCAGATGTTGGCATAGCCGCCAAAGGCGAGGGCGAGGCCAGGAAGCAGGGTAACGACCGTGGCGAACCAGGGGTTACCGAGGACCTTCATGTAGCCGGCCTTGGACTCGATGGCCAGGGCGTCGTTGGTCTGGGCAAAGAACTCGGAGAACGAGGTGCGAGCGATGCGGGCGACGGCATCGAGCGAGGTCAGGGCCAGAGCGGAAACGTTCATGGTCATGAAGACGGTTGCGAGCGTGCCGTCAACGCCGAAGGCCTGCATACCGCGGGAGATGCCAGCTGCGAAGATCTGGAACGGGGTGGAAGCGACGCCGGCGTTAAGGGCGCCGGTACCGGCGGTGTTCATGTCGGAGAACATGATGCCGGCGACGATGATGGCAAGGATGCCGACGAAGGACTCGACGATCATGGCGCCGTAACCGACCTTGACGGCGTCCTGCTCCTTCTCGACCTGCTTGGAGGAGGTACCAGAAGAAACGAGGCTGTGGAAACCGGAGAGAGCACCGCAGGCAACGGAGACAAACAGGACCGGGAACATCATGCCCGAGGCATTGCTAAAGCCGGTGAAGACCGGAGCGGTGATGGTGGCCTGGCCGTTAGCGCCCAGGACGACGATACCGAGGACAGCGCAGACGATCATGACGATCATCATGATGGAAGTGAGGTAGTCGCGAGGGGTCTTGAGCATCTGGATGGGCATGGCACCGGCAAAGACCAGGTAGACCATGACGACGGCGAACCACTGGAACTTGTCCAGGTAGACCGGGAACTGCATGCCGACGGCGAACATGAGGACCATGAGTACCACGCCGGTGACGAACTCGGCAGCGCCGGTGAGGTTGAACTTCTTCTGGGCCCAACCAAAGGCCATGGCGACGAAGGTGAACAGGATGGAGATGGTGCCAGCGCAGCCAGCGGCATAGGACTTGGTGAAGTCGATGGCACCGGTAGCAGCACCAGAAGCGTCAACGGCCGGGGTGAACATGAACGTCTTGCAGACCATGTCGGTGAAAGCGGCGATGACGATGATGCAGAACAGCCAGCAGAACAGCAGGAACAGGCGACGGCCGGTCTTGCCGATGTACTTCTCGATGAGCTGGGCCAGGGACTTGCCGTTGTTCTTCATCGAGGCGTACAGGGCGCCAAAGTCGTGGACGGCGCCAAAGAAGATGCCGCCGACGAGGACCCAGAGCACGACGGGAAGCCAGCCGAAGGCCATAGCGACGATCGTACCCGTAACAGGGCCGGCACCGCAGATCGAGCTGAACTGGTGCGAGAACGCGGTGAAGGCGGAGACGGGCGAGAAGCTGTTGCCGTCTTTCATGCGCTTGGCCGGCGTGAGGGCCTCTTTGTCAACGCCCCACTTGTTGGCCAGCCATCGGCCATAGCCCAGATAGCCGCAGGCGAGCACCGCCGCGGCCACAACCATGAGCAAAACTCCGTTCATTACATTTCCTCCTCTAAAAAGAACTTCCCAGACATAAAAAATGAGGGCCGTCGGTTGCGCTCGACGGCCCTCATCTTCATCAGCCGCCCGTTATCGTACGGGCTAGCTGTATGTGCTAACCCGCATCAGATAATTACTACGCTGATAATGTTTAGCTGATGCGTGAACATGTCTAAGAAATCCTCTTCAATCATGATGTGAACGATCCGTGCGTGTTCACATCCCCCAGTGGTTGAAAAGGAGTATGAAACTTTAGTTACCTAAAGTCAACGCAAATATGTAATGAATTTTCCACTTTTTTGAATTTCTCGGTATAAAACGCCACTGACCTCGGACTTTACCCCACGACAGTTTTTGCATGAGAGATGCTCCTCGGGGGCGGGGCGGGCGCCTGCCGCCATATATGAACTTTCCTGCTCGGACAGTCC
>DBFZVF010000079.1:0-2686 GCA_048519165.1 Collinsella sp. | reverse complement strand
GATACAAGGCGTGCGCCATCACGTAGCTGGCGAACAGGCGCAGGCCTTCGGGTAGATGCGCCGCAAGCGGATAAAACTCTTCGGCAGAATACGGGGAAGGCAAGTGTAGCAGGACGCTTGCGGCCGAGGCGAACAGGATATGCATGGCGTGGACGGCGAGCGATTCTTCGTCGGTGGGCGCATCGAGAATGCCCGCAAGGCACCGGCGGGCGTCGGCGATACGGTTGAGCGACAGACTGGCATATCCGCAGATAAAGCATGCGGAATAGCGCAGTGCGGGGTCGGTGGCGTCAAGATAGGGGCGCGCCGTCTTGGCTGCGAGGGCGGCCTGTCCGCGAAAGTACAGCGCTTCTGCCGTGGCGATGGTGCGTGAATCGGGGCCGGAAATGCCTGCAACCGCAGCGTCAATCTGCCCCGGCACAAAGGCAGTGCACATCAACGGCATGGGAACGCATGGGTAGCCATCGCAGTCCATCTTCCATCTCCCAACAGCTGGCAACAATAGCAGCAATTGTACTCCTGTTGCTCGGGACCCCTTTCGTTTTACTGTTCGGTTAACGCTGCGGATCGTTTTGGAAGGCTTACGAGCATAGTGGTCCCGTTCTCGGAACTTGCTTCGACCTCTACCGTGCCACCGTGAAGCGCTGCAATCTCCCAAACGAGTGCTAGTCCGAGTCCTGTGCCGCCGTATGCCCTGCTGCGGGATTTGTCTAGACGAAAGAACGGCTGGAAGATGCTTTCTCGGTACTGCTTGGGTATTCCCGGTCCCTGGTCCTCGACTCGCAGGAACACGTGGCTGTCGCTGTCGCAGATGGAGACGTTGACAGTCGAGCCGGAGCGGCTGTAACGGATGGCGTTTTCGACCAGATTAAACACCAGCCGATAGAGGAGCGTGTCGCTCCCGATTACTAAAGCGTCTCCAGCACAATTGAGGGCTATGCCCTTATTCTCGGCAAGTGGCGCAAGGTCGGTGAGGACCTCTTCGGACAAGGGACCGAGTTCAACATCGTCCTCGCAAGGAACGCTGCGGAGCTCGCTCATCTCGAGCAATACCTTGGTCATTCGAGACATGCGCTCAGTTTGTTCTTGTAGCAGGCCGAGCAGCTCGGCTGTTTCGGGTTGCAAACCGGAGTGCTCAGAGATGAATAGTTCAATCTGTGCTTGCATAAGGGAGAGCGGGGTGCGCAGCTCGTGTGCGGCGTTGCCGGTAAACTGACGCTGTGCAGAGAACCCTTCGCAAAGACGGGCAATCATGTCGTTGAAAGAGGCGCTGCATCGTTGTAGCTCGGTGGGCACATCTTCGCTGAGCTTAATTTCGCTTAGGTTGTCAGGCTGCACGCGCTCAACCTGGGCCGCAAAAGCCCGCAGCGGTTTGAGTGCACGGCCGCTCACAAAGTATGCCAGCGCGCCGCCAAGGAGTGTGACTCCAGCCGTGATGTACCAGGTTGTCGTGCCAAAAGACTCTTGTGCGTCGTTTACGACGACCGTGACCTCGTCATCGAGGGCTGCTTGTGTTGGGTCAAACGCCTGGGGCGAATCCGCGCCGGTAGCGGTAAAGGCCGAGATGTCACTGCCGATGGCATCCATGTAGCGCATGCCCGTATAGCCGACCAGGCAGTTCGTCAACACGCACGCTGCGCACGTGAGCAGCGCCGTCATAATCGTTATGCGCCATTGCAGCGAAAGCCTTTTCATTCGCTATCCTCCATAACGTAGCCCTCTCCAATCCGATTGCGAATCGGGTCGTATCCCAAAGCGCTGCGTAGCTTTTTGCGGAGTGACGAGATGTGAACGCGGGTTGCGTTGCTAAAGCTGTTCACGCTGCTATCCCAAACGTGTTCGATAAGCTCCTCTTGACTAACCGGACGCCCCTGATTAAGCATCAGATATTCTAAGATTCCCGTTTCCTTGCGCGTAAAAGATAAAGCCTCGCTGTCCACGGAAGCGATGCGCGCCTTGGTGTCAAAACGGAGCTTTCCGCAGGTTAAAACTATGTCGCTTTGTGTAAAGCGTCTGAGGGTAAGGCTGCGAATCCTTGCCGCAAGCTCGTCCAGATGAAACGGCTTGGTGAGGTAATCGTTGGCGCCGGCATCGAGTCCGGCGACTTTATCGGATACTTCGCCGCGTGCGGACAGAATCAGTACCTTAGTCTCGCAGTCAGTTTTCCTAAGTTCCCTGAGCACGGTCATGCCGTCGATATGGGGAAGGTTGAGGTCGAGTACCACGAGGTCGAAGGTCTCAACGTCCAGTAGGTCGAGCGCCTCCTGTCCGTCGTGACAGCAGTCGACGCTGTATGCCAAGTTTCGCAAGCTGCGCGCGATTGCGTCACACAGCGCCCGCTCGTCCTCGACGATCAAAATACGCATAACAGTCTCCTTGCACATTTCAAATCGCGCTTAACACGGATTTTATAGTCGATATGGTCCAATGGTCGCGTAACGAAAGGAGTGGTTGGGTTGTTCAAAGCGGTAAAACCCGTGGTACAGGTCGCTTTGTTGATCGTCGGAATTGCCATGGTGTGCTTTGGTGTTATGCGTGGCGAGGCGGATGCCGTGCTGGCCAAAGCGATTAGGCTGTGCTTGGAGTGTATCGGAATTGGATAAAAGAGAAAACACTGCGTCGCATGTTTTGGCCCGATTTCGCGGATTCATTCAGGCGGCGGCAACACTTATTACCAACATTCACC
>DBFZVF010000078.1:0-3922 GCA_048519165.1 Collinsella sp. | reverse complement strand
CGCCTGGTTGAACTTCTGCTGGGCGTTATCGCGCGCGGTGGTTGCGGCTGCGAGAGCAGCGGCAGTCTCCTGCTTCTTGGCCTGGGCAGTCGTCAAAGCTGCCTCGGTATTCTGCTTTTCCTGCTGGGCGCTGGCCTCGTCAGCCTTGGCCTGGTCCAGATTGGCCTGTGCAGTAGCAACGGCCTTATTGGCGTCATCGAGCTTTGCCTGTGCGTCCTCGACAGCCTTCTTGGCGGCCTCGTACTCGTCCATACCCATGGCCTCGAGCTTGGCCTGGGCATCATCGAGGGCCTTCTTGGCCTCATCCTGCTTTGCCTTGGCGTCCTTGAGCGCCTGGGTCTTATCCTCGACACTCTTGTTGGCCTGTTCGAGCTGATCGTTCAGGTCGCCCAGCTTCTTCTGCTGCAGCTCGGTCTTTTCGACGGCGGCTTTGAGCTCGTCAATCTTCTCCTGGAGCGCGGCGACTTCTGCTGCGTTCTGCTCGATTTCGTTGTCGCTCACAGCCTGCGAGGCCTGATTCTTTTGCTGCTGTGCCTGCTTTTGAGACTGGCCCGCCGCGTCGGCCTTCTTCTGGGCGGCATCGTAGGCGGCCTGAGCGTCCTTGAGCTGCTTTGCCGACTCCTCGGCCAGCTGGGCAGCCGTCTTTACGACCGCTTGGTTACCGGCGGCAACGGTATTCTCTACAGAACTACCCCCCCCCTGAACAGAATCGCCGTTATCGGTTGACGGTGCGGCGATTGCCGCCAGCGGCGACATGAGCGGCTGAGCGATGAGGCCCGCCGTCAAAACGGTTGCGACGGCGCGGTTGGCAACGCCCTTGACGTTGACGGCCTTAGCCCGAGGCTCAAAGTGTTGTGGACTGTAGTTTGCCATGGCTTTCTCCCTTTGACACGGATGTATCCATACGCTTCAAAATGTAGGAGCTGATTTTTGAATTCTGTTGCGCAACATTGGTCACCGGCGGATTTTTTGAAATTCACGCTCTCGTGCTTCACAGTTTCGTCACATTTGAAGGAGCTGGTGCATCATATTCTCGCGGGATGGAATTGAGCCTGTGATTTGCATTTGCTCCCGCGTCATCCGCCCTATCGGATTCCGCATCCAACAGACACCCCGCCCGCCACGGTGTAGAGTTAGGACAACGGGCGCGTTGCGCGGACCGCGCTGGAACGAGGTGGACATGGAACTCGACAAACAACAGATCAAGCGACTACGTGAACGCCATCACCGGCGCCACGGCATCCGCCCTGTCCATAGTGAGGCCATGGAGAACGCAAGCCGCTTCCTCAAGCGCGCATTCAACATTCGCGAGGGTCGCGCGCCCTACCACGTGATCCGCAAGCGTTTTGTAAACGGGGCGCGTCTGACTGGCTCTCACCTGTGTATCCTCATCATCGCCATGCTCATCGCAAGCATCGGCCTCGATATCGATTCGGACATTGCCATCGTGGGCGCCATGCTCATCTGCCCGCTTATGGGCTCGGTCCTTGCCATGGCATACGGTATTGCAACGCTCGACCGCGAGATCACCGTCGAGGCCATTGCCAGCCTCGCACTGCAGATGGTCTTTTGCCTGGTCACGTCCACGCTGTACTTTAAGCTCTCGCCCCTTGGCACCACCACGGCGGCCATCATCGACAATTCGACACCGACTGTGTGGGACCTTGCCGTCGCGCTCGCGGGCGGCTTTGCGGGCGGGCTGGGCAACTCGCGCGATCAGGAACCCGCCACGCTCATCGCCGGCGTGGCCGTGGCGACCGCGCTCATGCCACCCCTGTGCGCGGCGGGCTACGGCATCGCCATCGCAAGCGGGTCGCTATTTCTCTCAGCGCTTTACGAGTTTGGCATCAACGTGATCTTTATCGCACTGGCTGCCGAAGCCGTGCTGCTTCTTTTGCGCGTGCCGCTCAAGCGCGACCTCAACGGCGACGGCATTGTGACCGCCGAGGAAGACGCCGAGGTCGACGAGCTGTCACGCAAAGTGCGCCGCCGCATCATCGTGGGAACGGCCATCTTTGCCATCCCCTGCATCGTTATGACCGCGGGGTCTATTGGCTCGGCGCAGGCCGGCGTGCAGGACGGCTATGGCGTCACCGAAACTACGCGCGAACTTGCCGCGGTGCTGCCGGGCTTTAAGGATTACACCGTCGCCGTCGAGACCTCGGCTGCCGAGGGCGAGGAAGAGGGCATCGTCGAGCGCGAGGTTGTCGCCCACGTGACGACAAGTGAGGCGCTCGGGGCGCACGACCGCCACGTCGCCCGCAAGCTCATCGACCTCAACGTACCCGAACTCGATCGCGTGGAGTTTGACGTGGAGTGATGCCGGCGCGGGATGTTGCAAAGCGCACATAGCAGCTCAGGGTATCGGCGCCAAAGGGGTCGACTTTGACAAACGGGGCAGTTTCGTCGCAGCCGTCTTCGCTACTCGATCCCATGTCGTCACCATCGAAGAATTCCATCGCTGCCGCTTCCTTCATATTCCAGGGCACTTGCCAAGCTCTGTCCAATTATGACTCGAAGCTTAACAAACGCCTCTTAAGGCTAGCTTAGGCTCGAGGCAGCCGGAGCTGTTAGCCGCAAGATGCACAGGGGACGCAGGAATGCGATGATCCGTTTTCCTCCGTCCCCGAGGGATCATTTTTTAGTACTTGAAGAAGCCCTCGCCCGAGCTTTCGCCCAGCTTGCCATCATCGAGCATCTGCTTGAGGACGGAGGCCATGGCCTTAAAGTTGTAGGGCATCATCATCTTTTTGAGCAGTGGGCTCACCAGACCCGGAACCTTTTGATACTGCATGACGATGTTGTAGGCCGTCTGGATGCCCACCGTGTCGAACACGCGGAACGGGCCCTTGGGGGCGCCGGTGCCGCGCGTCCATGCGAGGTCGATGCTCTTGGGGTCACTCACGCCCGAGACATACAGGTCAAGGCCCGAAAGCAGCCACGGCACCAGCATGGAATTGAGCAGGTAGCCGTTCTTTTCCTTGTTGACGGGCAGGGCAAGCATACGGATATCGTTAGCAAAGTCGACGAGCTCATCGAAATGGCGCTTGTCGGTTTGGTCCTGGGCCATGACCTCGGTCATGTTGTTCTTCCAGATGGAATTGGCAAAGTGCAGCGACAGGTACTTCTCGGGGCGGCCGGTGTACTTGGCAAAGGTGCTCGGTAGCAGCGTGGAGGAGTTCGTCACGATGACGGTCTTTTGCGGGAGGACCGGGGCGAGCTTCTTGTAGAAGTCGATCTTTGCCTGGGTGTCCTCGGCCATAGACTCGATGACCAGGTCGGCGTCGGCTACGGCCTTGGCAAGATCGAGCTCCAGCTTGAGCGTGGAGTAGGCACGCTCGACGGCGGCGAGTGCCGCCTCCTTGTCGAAGGGCTGGCCGCTATCGGCGATACCGGCGCACCACTCGCCTGTGCCATCCGCCATACCCTCGATTGCCGCGATGTACTCCTCGCGCACATGATCGATCTTGGGCTGGGTGCGGCCGATGCTGCCCTCGCTGCGCAGCCAGATCGTCACATCAAAGCCGCAGTAGGCAGCCTGAAAGGCAATCTGGCTTCCCAACACGCCGCCGCCGGCAACACAAACGGTCTTGTAGCTCATGGAACGGTCCTCTCTTACGTAATTCCATAGATGTGTATTTATTCAACCGTAAGGATAACGCGCGCTGGGGGTGGGTTCTATAAACGGATGGTTTTTTGCCGCGAACGGCTACACCTGTTCATTATCTTAGCTTTCTGTAGCCCGTTATTGGTGCCACCGGGCAGCAGTTGTCGGAAGTGCGGGGAAAAATCGAATGCCGCCGACCAGACCGGCTTTTTAGGCAACAAAACCGCAGGTCACAAGAGTCGAAAAGGGCGGTGTGCTCGGAGGTTCCGAGTTTTTCCCCGCACTTCCGAAATCCAAGCTCGCAGGAGAGGAAAG
>DBFZVF010000077.1:0-12357 GCA_048519165.1 Collinsella sp. | reverse complement strand
CCTTAAAATACTATCTAAAAATAATGCACGATATTGGTAAAGCGATTTAGCAAAGAACTTGCATTTGACCTGCAATTTTCTTGCAGTGGTATCTTCATAAGGTAACCACCTTTACCTACCGTTTACCGCCGCATTTATCACGTTTACCAAACCCCTCGCCCTCTACGCAAGCCCGCTCAACGTCCGCCGTATAGTTCCCTCACGGCCCGCATCCGGCGGGTCGATTCGTCACCACGGTCGTGCGCGAGAGCGCATGAAAGGGGAAGTATCGTGAGCGATTGCAAGAGGGTTTACCGTTTTGGAACCGACGCCCAGGGCACCTGTGTCACTGAGGGCGACAAGTCCATGAACTTTGTGCTTGGCGGCAAGGGCGCAAACCTTGCCGAGATGAGCCGCATCGGCCTGCCGGTTCCCGGTGGCTTTACCATTACCTGCCAGACCTGTGTCGAGTACTCCGGCGCCAGCAACGTCTGGCCCGAAGGCGCACTCGATGAGATCGTTGCCGCCGAGGCCGACCTCGAGGCCCGCTGCGGCAAGAAGCTCGGCGACGCCTCCGACCCGCTGCTCGTGTCGGTTCGCTCGGGCGCTCCGTTCTCCATGCCCGGCATGATGGACACGGTCCTCAACTTGGGCCTCAACGACGATTCCGTTCAGGGCCTTATCGCCCAGACGCAAAACCCGCGCTTTGCCTGGGATAGCTACCGTCGCTTTATCCAGATGTTCTCCAACGTCGTCATGGGAGTCGATGCCGACTTGTTCGAGAATGCCCTGACCCAGGCCCGCCTGGTCGCCGGCGTTCGCGTCGACTCCGAGCTTTCGGCCGAGGACCTGCAGGAGCTCGTCGAGACTTTCAAAGGCATTTTCTCCGACAACGTCGAGGCCGCCCTGTATCCCGAGCTCGAAGTCGCCGACGGCAAGCCCGTCTTCCCGCACGACCCGGAGCTCCAGCTGCGCCTCGCCATCCAGGCCGTCTTTGGTAGCTGGATGAACGAGCGCGCCTGTATCTACCGCAAGCAACACGGTATTTCCGATGACCTTGGCACCGCCGTCAACGTTCAGGCCATGGCATTTGGCAACAAGGGCGAGACCTCGGCGACCGGCGTCGCCTTTACGCGCAACCCGGCCGACGGCACCAAGGAGTTCTACGGTGACTTTCTGGTCAACGCCCAGGGCGAGGACGTCGTCGCCGGCATCCGTAACACCGAGCCCATCGCCGACCTCAAGACCACCCCGGGCCTGGAGTCTGCAGGTGAGGAGCTTGAGCGTGTCTTCCTGACGCTCGAGGATCACTACCGCGACATGTGCGATATCGAGTTCACTATCGAGCAAGGTAAGCTTTGGATGCTCCAGACCCGCGTGGGCAAGCGTACCGCAACCGCCGCTCTGCGCATCGCTATCGAGATGGTCGAGGAAGGCCTGATCACCCGTGAGGAGGCCGTGAGCCGCATCGACCCCGCGCAGCTCGACCAGCTCCTGCACCCGCAGTTCGACTCCTCCAAGAAGTACGAGGCGCTCGCACGCGGCCTTAACGCCAGTCCCGGTGCCGCCGTGGGCGAGGTCGTGTTCTCGAGCGATGACGCCGTCGCGCGCGCCAACGAGGGCCACAAGGTCATTCTGGTTCGCTGGGAGACCAACCCCGATGACCTGAAGGGCATGGTCGCCGCCGAGGGCATCCTGACCAGCCACGGTGGCAAGACGAGCCATGCCGCCGTTATCGCTCGCGGTATGGGCACGCCTTGCGTCTGCGGCGTCGAGCGCTTCCACATCGACGCGGCTGAGAAGGTCGTGCGCATCGAAGGCAGCGATCGCGTGCTGCACGAGGGCGATGTCATCTCCATCGACGGCACCCAGGGTATCGTCGTCGATGGCGCTGTCGATTTGGTCTCCGCCGAGCTCACCGGCGACCTGGACACCATCCTGTCCTGGGCCGACGAGATCCGCCTGGACGTGACCTGTGGTCACGCCAACCACGTGCGCGTCAACGCCGACAACCCCGAGGATGCCGCGCTCGCGCTTGAGTTTGGCGCCGAGTCCATCGGTCTGTGCCGCACCGAGCATATGTTCCTGGGCGATCGCAAGAACATTATCCAGAGCTTCATCCTGTCCGACGACGAGGCCGTGAAGCAGCAGGCCCTGGCCGATCTGCTCAAGGTCCAGACTGAGGACTTCCTGTCCATGTTCAAGACCATGTCTGGTCGCGAGGTGGTCGTTCGCCTGCTCGATCCGCCGCTTCATGAGTTCCTGGATAATCCTCGCGAGCTCGAGGTCGCCATCACCAAGAAGGAAGCCGCCGGTGCCAGCGAGGAAGAGCTTGCCGCCCTGCGTGCCCGCCTGCGCCGTATCGACGGCATGGTCGAGTCCAACCCGATGCTCGGCCTGCGCGGCGTGCGCCTGTCAGTCGTCTTCGGTGACCTGCCGCTCATGCAGGTCCGTGCCGTGGCAACGGCTGCCGCCCGCCTTATCAAGGAAGGCGTCGACCCGCGCCCCGAGATCATGGTTCCGCTCGTTTCCATCACGGCCGAGCATGTCCAGACCCGCGAGGTCATCGAGAGCGTGATCGCCGAGGTTTCCGCCGAGGAGGGCGTCGAGCTCAACATTCCCGTGGGCACGATGCTCGAGCTGCCGCGCGCCTGCATGGTCGCTGACGAGATCGCCCATCACGCCGACTTCTTCTGCTTTGGCACCAACGACCTCACGCAGACGACTTTCGGTTTCTCGCGTGACGACGCCGAGGCCAAATTCATCCCGCTGTACATGCATAAGAAGATTTTGAAGGACAATCCCTTCGAGACCATCGACACGGCGGTACTGGAGCTCGTGCGCATGGCCGTCGAGAAGGGTCGCGCTACCAACCCCGGCATGCACTTTGGCGTGTGCGGTGAGCACGGCGGCGACCCCAAGTCCATCAAGGGCCTGTTTAACGTGGCCGATGTGGACTACGTGTCCTGCTCGCCTTATCGCGTGCCCCTCGCGCGCCTGGCGGCCGCTCAGGCCAAGCTCGATGCCAAGCGTTCCGCTTAACTGAGTCGCGTTCCATTTGCGCCTTTTACGCCCCCCTTCGCGCCGTCGCGCCCCTGTGGACGCGGCGGCGTTTTACGTTGGTTCAATACATTGGCAACTGACGGGAGTACTGCGATGAAAAACCTCACCAGGTATTTGCAACGAGCGCGTCGGGGAGCACGGATGGCCCTGTGCTGGGTGGTCGTTGCGGTCACGGCGCTTTGCGGGATGCCGACAGCCGGTTTTGCCCTTCAGGATGATTCGCGCGACGAGCTCTATGGCGATGTGGTCAACCCGCTCACCATTACGGTCAACGATCGCGACTGCACGTTTGTAGATATCGATGACCGCAAGCTCGAGGGCCGTACCTCGATGTACGACAACGTCTCGTTCTATACGGCCGCCGTCAGAAAGGTCCTGCCCAACTGGGCGTCGCTAGCCTATAACATCCTTGGCTATGGCGGAGGCGACGACTCCGGTGACTTTTTGTGCTGGGACCACGCCGGCAAGGGCTTTGAGAAGGACTTCGGTAAGGGTCACTACATCTATCTGTATGATGCGCTTTCGGGCGGCAACGGTGAGCATTCCGATGGTGCCGACAAATCGAAGCAGAGTGGTCTGACATCTGCAAAAAGCCTCAATGCGGTCTACGAGCGCTTGACCGACGATATCGCCGGCTGTATCGGTCACAAGCTGGAGGGCTCCGATTTCCGTAAATACGTGCCGCTCGACGGACTGTCGAAAGACACGACTGAGCAGGACGTCATTTATGCCACCATCGCGTGTGTGGACAAGCTCGGCGGCACCTACCAGTACGATTTCAATGGCTTTGGCATCGCGTTCTATAACTTTAGAGGTCAGCAGCTCAACAGCGTGAACAAGCTTAACTGTGCGCCCGAGGACGCGCCGGGCTATTCCTTTGTCGATTCTAAGACTGAGCAGGAGCTCGTTACCTCGGCTCTTAACGTCGGCTATGAGGACGCCTCGCAGAGCATCACGCTCGCCCGCGGTACCGAGGAGACGGTCGGCACGAGCACTTCTGAATCCGCATCGTATTCCAAAGGTGGCTCGTGGGGCGCATCGGTGAGCCTCAAGGAGTCGCTGGGCGTGCCCGCAACAGCGAGCGAGGAGATCGAGACGTCGTTTTCGGCCGAAACCACGATGTCCCAGTTGTGGGAGGCGAGCAAGACCGAGGAACAGTCGATCACCACAACGGACAATCAGTCGGTCACCGTCAATATGACGATCCCGGCGCACACGCAGGTCAATAGCAAGCAAACGAGTTCTACCACGACGCTGTCTGAGGACTATGACCAGCCGGTGGGCGTGACGTTCGACGTGATCATCTTTAACATGAACGGCGAGTGCTACGACGACAACGCCGCCGTGCAGGAGTTCCATACCGCCGGTTATGACCAGCGCTCGTTCTACACCACCTTTGGCGATCAGTCGACCGATGCCGTGCAGAACCTGTTCCTGCGCTCAATTGCCCATCGTGGCGACGACGGGTACGATACCACCGCCGGAAACGTGACGAGCTGGTCGTATCGCACCAACAACCACATGGTGCGCGCCATCGATTGGAATTCGGTCCTGGCCGATCGCGAGATGCCCTCGCGCAACGGCGGCGCCCCGTGCACGTGCAACGTGCTCAATGACATGGCCGCGACCTATCCCATGTCCATTACGGGTTCCAATCTGTCGTTTGAGTCGGTGACGGTCGATACGCAGTTGGGCACGCCGCAGCCCATTAAGCCCATCTCCAAGATTCTCGTGTCGCTGCAGACCGATAAGACCCGAAGGCTTACGGTTGGAGACGAAGACCCCATCTCTTCCTATCGCGTGCGTGCAAGGGACGAGGACGATGTTGATTACTACGGCTTTGTGAAGTCGTCGGGCGACTGGCGCGTGGTCGATAAAAAGGGCAAGGAATGCAAGTCCGACGTAATCGAGATCCAGACCGACCCTGTCACCCACGAGCAGGTCGTGGTGGGTAAAAAGGCCGGCACCGCCTACGTAAAGTACTTTATCCCCGAGGACACCTATGTGGACGTGAATGGGCATGTCTCGACCAATGACGAGATCGACGCCGCGGCCTATAAATATAAGGTAAGTGACGTGGCGCCCGAGCCGTTTAACGGCAGCATCAAACTCGAGGGCTCGGCACGGACCGTCGTCGGCGTCGAGGAAAATCTCAACGGCATCGAAGGCCTGACGGCTACGGTCTATGACACGACGGACAAGGAAGTCGATAGAGTCTGCAGCTGGGAGGCCCAGGAGCTCGAGAGCAAGGGCATTTCGGTCGCGACAGACGGCACGATGACCATCTCGCAACCGGGCACCTTCCATGTTCGCGCCTTTATTGACGGCGTGTATTCCGATTGGGCCGAGGTCATCGCCGCACCCGCACCGGTTGACCCGATGACGACCGTGGTCGAGACTCCGGTGAGCGTTGCGTCCGTTTCTTCGGGGGGTTCGTCGGCAACGACGGATAGCACGGCTCCTGCCCAGGGAGAGCAGGCCGCTTCCGATGCGAACGCGGCCGAGTCTGCTCCGGCGAGCGACGATGCCGCTGCATTGACTGACGACACCGCGCCCGCTGCCGCGAAGGATGCCTCGCCGATTCCTACAGGCCTCGTTACCGTTTTGACCGATATCTGCCGCTACGGCATCGATCACGGCCTCATCAGCACATCAAACAAGGAAGAGATGACCAAGCAGGACTTCGACATCTTGGGCATCCTGTACCTGATGGCGGACAGCCAGGACCTGGTGCCCCAAGACGCCGAAGACGCGATGAGTCAATGGGTCCATGACAACTATAATGACGAAGAGCTTGCCACCTGGAAGCAGCATGCGCTTTCGGTGCTGCTCGAATACGGCTATATCGCGCCCGGAACGACCGTGACGACGCCGACGACTGATGCTGCGGACGGCGCATAAGTGCAGAAAGAGTGCGTGTTTTTGTCTTTTTGCGCACGGGCAAAATAGTTCTTGCAGCCAAGGTCGTGGCGTGTATACTCGAATACGTTTGTTCAACTACGTGCCGGCCAAGGTGGTACGGCACCTCTAGAAGAGTAAGGAATTGCACATGGATTACATCCGCGCAATCGAGCGTCAGCAGATCCGCGAGGACATCCCGCAGGTCCGCGTCGCCGACAACGTCAAGGTTCACTACCGCATTAAGGAAGGCGACCGCGAGCGCATCCAGGTCTTCCAGGGCGACGTCATCCGCATGGCCGGCGCCGGTGCCCGTGAGACCTTCACCGTCCGCAAGATTTCCTTCGGTGTCGGTGTTGAGCGTACCTTCCCGCTTCACAGCCCCAAGATCGCCAAGCTCGAGGTCGTCCGTCATGGTCGCGTCCGTCGCGCCAAGCTGTACTACCTCCGCGACAAGGTGGGCAAGGCTGCTCGCATTCCCGAGAAGCGCTAAGAAGATCGCAGCGTCTGTCCACTCGTTTGGACAAAAGGGTCACCTTCGGGTGGCCCTTCTTTTTATTTGATTTGCATACAAGGAGGCCCCGATATGGCCAACATGACGAGCTCGGTTTCGGCATCGCAGGTTGCCGGCGAGCTGGCGAGCGCCACGTTCGAGGAGATTCCCGCCCTCGTGGAGCATTATCGCGAGGATCCGCGCCAGCAGGTGATCAAGGCTTGCGAACGTGCCCTTAAGCGCCATGCCAAGGAACTTTCCGAACGCGAGCGCGTCAACGGCATGTACGAGCTTATGCATGAGCTCGGCGGTGATGGCGTGGTCGTGGGCGTCGACGAGGTGGGCCGTGGCTCGGTAGCGGGTCCCCTGACCGTGTGTGCCGTGTGTCTTCCGATGGAGCCGCGCATCTGGGGCATCAACGATTCCAAAAAGCTCACGCCGGCGCGCCGCGAGCTGCTCTCGGTGAAGATTGCCGAGGTGGCGACTGCTATCGGCTTTTGCCATATCGCTCCTGCGGATATCGATGATATGGGCATGTCCCGCGCCATTCGAGCCGCTGTCGCGGGTGCGGTGTCCGATACGGGGCTTGAGCCCGATTGCGTGCTTATGGACGGCAACCCCCTGGGCGCCGTGCCCCATGAGCGCGACGTGGTCAAGGGCGATGCCAAGATCGCCTGTATCGCCGCGGCATCCATCATGGCAAAGGTCACGCGTGACGAGATGATGGTCGAGTACGACGCCGAGTATCCCGAGTACCATTTGGCCGAATCGAAAGGCTATGCGAGCCCCGAACACATTGAGGCCATTCGCAAACATGGTCTTTCTCCGCTGCACCGTGTGAGCTTTTGCGGAAACTTTCTGCAGACTGAGCGCCTATTTTAGGCCAATTGTGGAGACTGGGACCTTAAGGGTTCTATAAACCTGCTGGTAGGGGCCGTGTGCAACGCTATTGTTGCGCGCGGCCCCTCATTTGTCGGCATTTGGTTGGTTTTCGGTTTGCTTCCGGTACTTACCCGCATGAAACCTGCCCTCATTATCGAGGCAATGCAGGGAGTGGGAAAGGAGACCCTATGTGTGCCGCAGCCAAAATGAGCAAGACGCAGCAGCTCAAGGAACGTTGGGAAGAGGGGGAGCTCGATTGCGGGTCGATCACCCCTGAGTTTATCAAGGGGCTCAGTCCTCGCGAGCTCGGTATGCTGGGCGAGCTTATCGCAATCGATTACTTTAACGAGCGCGGCTATGCATTGCTGGAACAAGGCTATCGATGCTCGGAGGGCGAGGCCGACCTGGTGCTGCTTGACGAGCTCGACGATGTGGTGGTGATGGCCGAGGTCAAGACCAGGCGTGTTGCGCTGGATTGCGATACGCGGGTGTTTCCCGAGGAAGCGGTGAACGCCCAAAAGCAGCGGCGCTATCGTCGCATCGCGAGTTGTTATCTCATGGAGCATTATCCGCTCAAGGCGATCCGCTTCGATGCCGTGGGCGTCACCATTCGCGGCGGGCATATCGCCGAGATCGAGCACCAGTACAATGCATTCGATTGGCAGGTGTCGTGATGGCGTTCGAAACTTTTGCCGTTCACGCAGCCTGTATCCGCGGCGTCGAGGCGATTCCCGTCACGGTCGAGGTTTCGCTCGCGGGCGGCATCCCGGGCATCCAGATGCTCGGCATCCCGAGTATGGAGGTCATGGAGTCGCGCGGGCGCATTCGCTGTGCGATGCGCTCTGCCGGATTCGAGATCCCGCGCTCGGGCATTACGGTCAATCTGGCACCGGGCGATATCCGAAAGACCGGTAGCGGCTTTGACCTGCCGATAGCCATTGCGGTGCTTGCGGCTGATGGGCAGATTCCCCGCGACAATCTCGACCGCTGCCTCATTGCCGGCGAGCTCGGCTTGGATGGCACGGTGCTTCCCGTCAAGGGCGAAGTAGCGTTTCAGCTGCTGGCTCGCGACATGGGGTTGTCTTTTATCGCCGGTAGGTCCGACCAGCATGTTCCGCTTTCGGGGGTCGACTGCGGTTTTATCGACCATCTGTCGCAGCTTGCTCACGGTATGGGCGAGGCAGCTCGGCATTATCTGGATTCTGAAGTGCTCGAGGCCACCTTTGAGCCCGAGCTCGATTATGCCGACGTGTTGGGGCAGGAGGTCGCCAAGCGCGGCATGGCGCTTGCGGCGGCAGGGGAGCTGGGCTTGCTTATGGTCGGGTCTCCGGGATCGGGAAAGACCATGCTTGCGCGCCGCATGACGGGTATCTTGCCCGAGCTTTCCGTCGAGGATCAGCAGGAGGCGCTGTGCATTCATTCGGTCTTGGGTGAGAACATCGATGGCCTGCTTGCGGGACATCGACCGTTTCGAAGTCCCCATCACAGCATTTCGACAGCGGGCCTTATTGGCGGAGGGCGCCCGGTGCATCCGGGCGAGATCAGCCTTGCCCATGGCGGCGTGCTCTTTTTGGACGAGCTTGCTGAGTTTCCCACCGGTGTGCTGCAGACGCTCAGGCAGCCTATCGAGCGCGGCTATGTCAGGATCGTGCGCGTCGATGGCGCTTTTACGTTTCCCTCGCGCTTTCAGCTGCTTGCGGCGAGTAATCCCTGCCCCTGTGGCTTTTTGGGCGATCGCGAGGTTCCGTGTCGCTGTTCGGCATCGATGGTCGAGCGCTACCGGTCCAAGCTGCGCGGTCCCTTGGCCGACCGCATTGACCTGATGATCGACGTGACCCGCCCCGATCCGCAGGTGATTATCGAGGGCGCCGAGGGCATGTCGTCGGCCGAGCTGCGCGACTACGTTGTTCGCGGTAGGGCTTTTCGTGCCTGGCGCGAGACCCATATGGACGATGCAGATGCCGAGGCCGAGGACGATGAGTCACGGTCCATTGACGGTGTCGTGTCGACCTTTGCACTCGACGAGGCCGCCGAGAA
This sequence comes from Collinsella sp., assembly GCA_048519165.1. GTDB lineage: Bacteria > Actinomycetota > Coriobacteriia > Coriobacteriales > Coriobacteriaceae > Collinsella. The sequence goes on along the minus strand of DBFZVF010000077.1, from coordinate 3,005 downwards.
ATGCGTGCTTGGATTGTCGAAGCGCACGCATCTCACGGGGCGCGGCATCGTGCGCCTGGTGCGCATCGCGCGCACGATCGCCGATGTCGCCGAAAGCGAGCGGGTGACGCAAGATCATGTGCTCGAGGCCGCCATGTATCAGGGACGGAGGGATCAGTAATGCCCGAGGAGACTTTTGAGCTTCATCCCGGTGATGCGTTGTATCCAGATACCGTTTTGGAGCTCTCTGATGTTCCCCAGACGCTTTATGTGCGTGGTGACCCCGCCGCACTGTCGACGCCCGCGCTCTCCATTATCGGCGCTCGCAAGGCCTCGCCGTACGGCCTTGCCGTGGCAGAGCTGGCCGCGAAAGTTGCGGTCGAGGCGGGGGTGACGGTGGTCTCGGGCGGCGCGGTCGGCTGCGACCAGGCGTCAGGTTGGGCCGCGGTCAACGCCGGAGGCAGGCATGTCGTGGTGTTGGGTACGGGCGCCGACGTGGTCTATCCGCGCTCGAGTGCGGGGCTCATCGCGCGCACGATCGATACGGGTGGTGCGGTCGTGTCGATCTCACCGTGGGGCATGGGGCCGCGCAAGTTTGCGTTCCCGCGCCGCAACCGCGTGATCGCCGCGCTGTCGCAGGCGCTCTTTGTATCGGAGGCCGGCATGCCATCTGGGACGTTTTCTACCGCCGAGGCCGCCATGGACCTGGGGCGCGAGCTGCTTGCCGTGCCGGGTTCGATTTTGTCTCCCGAGTCGCGCGGTACCAACTATCTAATCGCCAACGGCGCCTGCTGCATTGTCGATGAGGAGTCCATCGAGATGGCTATCTCTCGTATATACGGTACCCTGCGCTATTCGCGTCCCGATGCGCCCGGTATCGCGGATCTGGACCCCATGCAGCAGACCGTGATGCATGCGCTCATCGCCTCGCCGCTCAAGGTCGATGACATCGCCGCACTCGTTTCCCTCGATGCCGTCGGCGTGCTCAAGCTCCTGGGCTCGCTCGAACTCGAGGGCCTCATCGAACGCATGATGGATGGAAGGTATGCGCCCTCCAAGTTTGCCCTTCACGCCCAGACGCCCTTCGGTCACAATGGAAAACGTGTCAATTAGAAAGGTGTTTGCAGATGCTGTTTGATCAGGTGACGGTTATCGGTGGCGGTCTGGCGGGATCCGAATGTGCGATTCAGCTGGCAGATCGCGGGTTCGCCGTAAAGCTGTGCGAGATGCGTCCGCAGGTGAGCTCTCCTGCCCACCATACCGATCACTTGGCGGAGCTCGTCTGCTCGAATTCGTTTAAGTCGACCCGTCCCGATTCCGCCGCCGGCCTGCTGAAGGCCGAGCTCGAGCGCATGGGTTCGGTGCTGCTCGACTGCGCTCATCGTGCGGCCGTTCCCGCCGGCGGCGCCCTGGCGGTCGACCGCGTCAAGTTTTCCGAGCTCGTCGAGGCCGAGGTTGCCGCCCGCCCCAATATCGAGGTCGTTCACGGTGAGGTCACCCATATTCCCGAGGGCCATGTGGTTATCGCCGCTGGCCCCCTATGCTCGCCGGCCTTGAGCGAGGAGGTCATGAAGCTTGTCGGTGGCGACGCCCTGGCGTTCTTTGACGCGGCCGCCCCGATTGTCGATGCCTCTACGCTCGATATGGACGTGCTGTTCTCGCAGTCGCGCTACGAGGAGCAGGGGAGTGGCGACTATCTCAATGCCCCGCTCAACAAGGAAGAGTACGAGGCCTTTATCGAGGCGCTCACCACGGCCGATCGCGTGGTGCTCAAGGACTTTGAGGGCGGGGACCTGTTCCAGGCCTGCCAGCCTGCCGAGGAGGTTGCGCGCACGGGCAAGGATGCCATCCGTTTTGGTGCCATGAAGCCCGTCGGGCTCACCGACCCGCGCACCGGTCGCCGTCCTTGGGCGGCGATTCAGCTGCGCGCCGAGAACAAGGAGAAGACGGCCTATAACCTGGTTGGTTTCCAGACCAACCTGACCTTTGGCGAACAGAAGCGCGTCTTCCATATGGTTCCCGGCCTGGAGAACGCCGAGTTCTTCCGCTACGGCGTCATGCACCGCAACACCTTTGTCGATGCTCCGCACGTGCTCGACGGCACCTTTGCCGTGCCCGGCACGAGCGTGCGCCTTGCCGGCCAGATTACCGGTACCGAGGGGTACATGGAGGCCGTGGCGACGGGTCTGCTCGCCGCGCTCAACACTTATGCCGAGGCTATCGGTGCCGCGGGCGTCGAGCTGCCGCGCGTGGGCGCCCTGGGCGCGCTCTTGGGGTATGCGACCGATCCGGCTACGGTGGGCTATCAGCCCATGCACGTCAACTTTGGTCTTGTGCCGCCGCTCGAGGACGGTAAGCGTCGCAGCAAGCGCGATCGTTACCAGGCCTACGCTGACCGCGCCCTCGAGGCCTTGGATGCCTATCTGGCCACTCGCCCCGATCTGTTTGGAGGCGAGAGGTCATAGCCTTTGACCTGTATGATGCCGTCGACTCGTTTATCGCCTATATCGCACGTGTCGAAGGGCTCGCCCCCAATACAGTAACCGCCTACGCCTCGCGGCTCGAGCGCTTCGCCGCGTGGTGCGACCGCGAGGGCATCGACGCTCGCGCCGCCGACGTGCGGACCGTTCGCTCCTATTTGGCCGAACTGTCGCGTGGCCAGGTGGCGGCTCGGACCCTTGCGGCACACCTGTCTGCCATACGCTCGCTCTATCGGTGGATGGCTGCCGAGGGAATCGTTGAGGGCGATGCGGTCTCGGCGATTTCCTCGCCCAAGCTGCCGCGCGATCTTCCCGGTGTGCTGACGACCCGGCAAGTCGAGTCGTTGCTCAAGACCCCCGACACCTCGACGCCTGCGGGGCTGCGCGATGCGGCGATGCTCGAGCTGCTCTATGCCTCCGGCGCGCGAATCTCCGAGCTCGCGGCGCTTAACGTGGAGTCCATTGCTTGGTCCGAGCGAACGCTTCGACTTTGGGGCAAGGGGAGCAAGGAGCGTATCGTGCCCCTGTATCGACGCGCTCTCGAGG
>DBFZVF010000076.1:0-8545 GCA_048519165.1 Collinsella sp. | reverse complement strand
AAAATAAACCTGTCCCTTTTTGGCAGGTGCGCTAGTATAGGGAACAACAGATTCGATGCGGGAGTGCCGGCGGTGCAAACCACAAGGCTGAGAGGGCATGGGGCCCAATCCTTTGAACCTGTCAGTTAATGCTGGCGTAGGGAGCATGCCGCCTTTACAGGGGCGCTGTCTATGCACAGCGCCCCTTTTCTATGCCAAGGAGGCATGTGCAGTGATTGATTCGGAACAGCTTAAGCAGCATATGGTCAAGGCCGTGGAGGAGATTCGCGCCACCAATCCGATGGCCGGCTCCATCACCAACACGGTGACGATCGACTTTGTCGCCAACGCACAGCTCGCCGTGGGCGGATCGGCCGCCATGGTCTATCTGCCCGACGAAGGCGAGGCACTCGTTGCCGGCGGCGGCGCCATCTATCTCAACATGGGCACGCTCTTCCCCATCTACGAGCAGACGATTCCCCGAGCGGCCAAGGCGGCACACGACGCCGGCAAGCCCTGGGTGCTCGATCCGGTGGGCCTGGGCATCGGTAGCCTGCGCACCCAGCTGGTAAACGAGCTCAAGCAGTACAAGCCCGCCATCGTGCGCGGCAATGCCTCCGAGATCATTGCGCTCGCCGGCCTGTGGGGTCTTGAGGGCGAGGCGGCCGATCTGAGCCGCGTACGCGGCGTCGATACCACCGACACGGTCGACGCCGCCCGCGATGCCGCCGTGGCGCTCGCCCGCTACACCGGCGGCGCCGTGGTCGTCTCGGGCGAAGTCGACCTGATTACCGACGGCACGACCGTGGCCAAGTCCCACGGCGGCAGCCCGCTCATGTCCAAGATCACCGGCTGCGGCTGCTCGCAGGGCGGCGTGCTGGCCGTGTACGCCTGCGCCGCCGACCCGTTTACGGCAGCCGTCTGCGGCACCGCCGTCTACAACGTTGCCGGCACGCGTGCCGCCGCCGTCGCCGATGCCCCGGCAAGCTTTAAGGTCGCCTTTATCGACGAGCTCTACCGCGCGACCGCCCAGGACATCGCCGATAACCAACTCGAGCTCGAGGAGGCATAAGCCATGTCCGAGCCCGCAACCAATGCCGGCATGAACACACTCGTCGCCGTGGCCATCGCCCCGTGCGGCACCGGCGATGAACTGTCCGCCGAGGTCGCCGAGGTCGTGCGCGTCATTCGCGAGAGCGGCCTTCCCAACCGCACCACCTCGATGTTCACCGAGATCGAGGGTGACTGGGACGAGGTCATGCAGGTCGTGCGCGACGCAACCTTTGTGTTGGCGAGCAAGGGCATCCGCACCGAAGTCGTGCTCAAAGCCGATATTCGACCCGGATTTACCGACACCATAACCGGCAAGCTCGAGCGCATGGAAGCACAGATCAAAAAGCAGGAGGAAGCACGATGAGCATCCGCGACAACCTTGATATCTCGGCCTATCTGGTACTCGGCCCCGAAAACACGCTCGGGCGTCCCGTGGGCGATGTGGTGGCCCAGGCGCTCGACGCAGGCTTTACCTGCATCCAGGTGCGCTCCAAGGTGGCAAGTGCCCGCGAGATCATCGCGCTGACGGGCGACGCCGCGCAGGCAATCGCACAGGCCGGCAAGACCGGTCAGGTCGCCCTGCTGATCGACGACCGCCTGGACTGCGTACTCGCCGCGCGCGAGCAGGGCATCGCTGTCGACGGCGTGCACGTTGGCCAGAGCGATATTCCCGTCGAGGTCTGCCGCAAACTTTTGGGCCCCGATGCCATTGTGGGCCTTTCGGCCCGTTGCGAGGAGATGCTCGAGTACGTCAAGACCGCCGACATGAGCCTGGTCGACTACCTGGGCATCGGCCCGCTCCACGAGACCGAGACCAAGCGCGACTGCGGACGCGCGGCCGACGGCTCTATCATCACCAAGAGCTTTGAGGACTTGGCCGCACTCCACGCGGCAAGCCCCGTGCCCATCGTGGTGGGCGGCGGCGTCAAGACGGCCGACCTGCCACAGCTCAAGGCCACCGGCGTCGATGGCTTCTTTGTGGTGAGCGCCGTCTGCAGTGCCGACGACCCCTACGCCGCCGCCAAGGAGCTCGTCGATACCTGGCAGCAGGCATAGGCTCAAGCCGAGCAGCCGATTCGCAGCCTCATATCTTCAGCGATGGAAAGCGCATCCCAGTTTGGACCTCCATTCCGGGATGCGCTTCCCGCCGAGATGGCGGCAGCAGCCTCTACCCTGCCAGATATGTCTCCAGTGCCGGCAAGGTTGCCTCCGCATCGCGGCGGCCGATCTGATAGATGCGTTCGAGTTCATCGGGCTCGCGGCACAGCGACGGCACTTTCACCGATTCGCTCGGCCGCACCACAAAGATTTCGCCGGCAGCCTCACGACGTGCCAAGTCATCGAGCGTGGCATTGTAGACCTCATGCCGATGCTCAAGCGCTGCGACAAACTCCGGATAGTGACGGAACGCGCGACGCAGCATGGGCATCACGCTGTTGGGCTGCTTCACAAAGCCCGCCGGCTGCGTGAGCACCACGATATTGCGGTCATACCCCTGCGCAAACAGCCATGCACTGGGAATAGAATCAGCCACGCCGCCATCCAGGTACTTGCGGCCCTCAATGGCGACAGGACGCGTCGCCACGGGAATTGCCGACGACGCCCGGATCCACTCGATATCGCGCTCGTCGCCATAGGGCAGGTCATGGTAGACGGCCTTGCCCGTCTCGATATCGGTACACACGCACGTAAATCGCATGGGGCAGGCGCGATACGCCTCCAAGTCGATGGGATCGCGCTCGATAGGCACCTCGTGATAGGCAAAATCGGCATTGAACATATCGCCAGTTCGCAGCCAGCTTACTACACCTGCATAGCGTTTATCGGCGCAATAGGCCTTGTTATAGCGAATGGCGCGGCCGATCTGACGCGATTTAAAGTTGTAGCCAAACGCCGCGCCCGCCGAGACACCCACCATATGGTCGCAGGTCAAACCGTGCTCCATCCAAACGTCGAGCACGCCCGCCGTATACATACCGCGGTAGCCGCCTCCCTCGAGTGCCAGCCCCACCGTGCGCGTCATAGTTGGCTGTGCCATGCGACCATCTCCGTCCCCGCAAATTTAAACGGAACAAGTATACCCATCAACATATACCGCCCCAGTCGCATTTTTATCGAACATCGCATCATCGCGCTGCCGTTTGTCGAATAATAGCCACCCACAGCATGTGTACCCCTATATAATTTTGCACTGTTGTTTATACTACTCAGCAGTTATCAACAGCGAACAATAGCCGGCAAAGTAACCCAACAACGCAGCAAGGCGGGGGCCTGGATACACGCAAAACGCTGAGCAACGATGCGTGTACACAACGAGCTCGCCCGACGCAATCCGCCCCGACTTCAGAAAGCCGCTTAGAACATGGATACTGTCAGCAATTACACCGAAACGCTCGAAAAGACCGTCCGTGACCTTCTCGAGCGTCAGGAGGATCTGATCAGGACCGCCTTTACCGACCAGCTTACCGGGCTTGGCAACCGTGGCGGCTTTGCCCGTTCCCTCGAGGAGCTCTGGGAGCAGGACACCCCCGTTACCATGGCGTTCATCGACATCGACAATCTCAAGCACTGCAACGACGTCTTTGGGCATGACGAGGGCAACCGCTATATCTTGCAGGTAAGCCTCTATCTCAAACTGTATATGAAAGTGGACGAGGCGGCGTTTCGCATAGGCGGCGCCGAGTTTGCCATCCTATCTACGATTGCGACCGAGGACGACCTCGCCGAGCGTCTGGAACACTGCCGAACGATCCTGCTCAAAAACAACGATTCCGAGATGCCCCACTCGTTTAGCTACGGAGTGGCACACGCCGACCCCGCCCTGGGCGAAGCCTCCAATCGCATGACACTCGATGCCGACCATCGCATGTACGACTACAAGCTACGTCATGCCATGCACCTCGATCGGCGCAATATCACGCAAGTCCACGCCGACGACTTCGAAATAAGCGATCGCATTTTTGACGCCTTTTCGATGCTCAACGAGGGCCGTTATTTCTTTATCGAGAACTTGGACAAGGACCGCACCCTTTGGTCGCAAGGTGCCTTGCGCGATCTCGGTCTTCCTTCGGAGCACATAGACAGCTGCCGCGATTTCTGGAAGACGCGCGTCCATCCCGATGACCTCGAGGCCTACGCCAACGACATCAACCAGATCTTTAACGGCTCCAAACACCGCCGCGTCATGCAGTACCGCATGCGCAATGCCGCGGGTGACTACGTTCTCTGCCGTGCTCGCGGGTTTCGCATCGACGGCGACGGAAATGCCCCCTCGCTCTATGTCGGCGAACTTGTCAACCACTCACTCGCCGAAACCGTCGACGCCGCTACGGGCCTCGGAACGCAGCGTATGCTGATCAACGCTATCGATGCCTGCCGCCGCGATCGTTGCGAGACGGGGCTTATAGCGGTGCGCGTTCGTGGCACGACAAAGCTCAACGAGCTCTACGGGGCCGAGGCTGTCGACAACATGCTTGCCGAATACGCAGGCCGTATGCTGTCGATCACCCGCGGCAGGAGCCGGGTCTACCGTTCACGAAGCGTCCAGTTCGTCGTGCTCAGCAACGATTTGGACCACGAGGCATTCGAGCAACTGACCCGCCACCTTAAAGAGGCCGTTTTCGCTCCTGTTCAAATCGCAGGCGACGCCATTACTCCCGTCTGTCTTGTCGTACCGGCCTTTTACGAGCACTTAACCCATCAAGCGACCGCCGTTTTAGGCGAACTCGACCGTCGCCTTCGCACGGCTGGCGGGCTTGTTCCCAACGACAGCCTCCCCATACCCGAGGCGGAGCGCAAAAGCGCCATCGCCGAACGTATCGACTCGCTCACGGGACTCTATCGACCCAGCGAGTTTATGCGGCGCGCCAACGCATTTCTCGAGGCAAGGCGCGACGGCACCTGGTGCATCGCCACGGTCGACATGGGCCACATGCGCCTGTTTAATGAATGGCACGGCCAGGCCGAGGGCGACCGCGTACTCGCCGATGTGGGCACGGTCCTCAAGGACATCGAGAATGCCGATATGGGCGTCGCAGGGTACTGGGGCCAAGATGACTTTTGCGCACTCATCCCCTTTAAGCGCATCACCGTCCATCAAATCTACAACCGCGTTCGCGAGGTCGTAGCCAGGCATGATGACGGTGTAGGTTTTTGGCCGTCCATGGGCATTTACCCCATCGACTCCAATGAGGAGATCACCATCGATGCGCAGGCAAAGGCCATGTTTACCAATCGACGCGCCAAAAACGACTTCAAGGAGCGCATTGCCATTTTCCGCCCCGAAGAATATGAACACGAGATTGCGTTCCACCGCACGCTGACCGAGTTCCAGTACGCGCTCTCAAACGGCCGCATCACGTACTACCTGCAGCCCCAGGTCGATATGGAAACCGGCGAGATCATTGGCGCCGAGGCACTCACCCGCTGGATTGACAAGGACGGCTCTCTCATTTCACCCGCAACGTTTATCCCCGCACTCGAGGAAAGCGGCTTTGTGGTGACGCTCGACAAGTACATTTGGCAGGGTGTCGCCTCGTGGCTGCGCGTGCGTCTCGATCGCGGCCTTCGTGTGGTTCCGGTCTCGCTTAATGTGTCGCGCGTGGATATCCTTGCCTGCGACGTTGCCGAGCATATGGGGGCGCTTGCCGCCCAATACAACCTACCGCCCGAGCTCATGCGTATCGAGATCACCGAGACGGCTTATACGGGAGAGTCCGAAGCCGTGGACAAACTGACAGCCGACTTGCACACCCGCGGCTTCTCGACCTATATGGACGATTTTGGCACCGGTCAGTCCACGCTCGCGATGCTCAAGAACGTCAACGTCGACGTCATCAAGCTCGACCGCACCTTTGTGCCCACCGGCCGCGATCAAGGCCGCAGCGCGCAGATCGTGTCATCGATGCTCGAGATGGCGCAGTCGCTCCATCTGCCCATTGTAATCGAAGGCGTCGAGACAGATGAGCAGGCGAACATGCTACGCCACATGGGTGCCCGCTACGCTCAGGGCTTCCTCTACTACCGCCCCATGCCGGCGAAGGATTTTGAGGCATTGCTCGATGGTGGCAATAACAACTGATACGCTCGCGCGCAAAACGCCACCGTCGAAGGGGGCATTTGTCTCCATTAGCTAACTTATTACCCCAATTCAAACCGAATTGGGGATATGATACAAACCGTTGTTCCGCCCAAGGAGGTTATCCATCATGAACGAGTCATATCGCCTGGGTGAGCAATCGATTATTGCCTATCTTCAGCGACTTGCGAATGGCATCTCGACCGCCGAACTCGATGTTGCCGCGCTGCCTGCTGAGCTGCGCGCCGTTGGCGAGCAACTGCAAAAGACGCATGCCATCCTGCAACAAGAGCGCCGGCTGCTTGAGAGCAACGCCTATATCGACCCGCTCACCAACTTGGGCAACCGCGGCGGACTCGACCGTCACGTCGAGCAGCTCTGGCACAAAGGTGACCCCTTCACCTGCGCCTATATTGACATCGACCATCTCAAACATTGCAATGATAGGTTTGGCCACGCCGAAGGCAATCGCTATATTCTGAACATCTGCCGCACGCTCTCCGAAACCATGGAGCACGATGAGATGCTGTTCCGCATCGGTGGAGACGAGTTTGTGCTCATCTCGCTCTCCGCAAACGAGACCGAACTCGAGCAGCGCTTGGAGCGGGTACGTGCCGGGCTGATCGAGGCGAGCTCAAGTGGCAAGGCGCCCATGATCGCCAGCTTTAGCTTTGGCTGCTCGCGCGTCGATCCACTTGCCGGCGACACGCGTCGCCAGATGACGATGGATGCCGATCGCAAGATGTATCGCTATAAGCTTATGCATCGTGTGCAGCAACCGAAAGACAATGACGCGCCGCAACGCCCAATCGTCGATCAGCTTCCCTGCAACGACCGGGTGTTCCAAGCGATCTCCATGAGCTCCGAGACGCGCTATCCGTTCATCCTTAACCTCGATACGGGAGAATCGCAATGGTCGGTTAACGCCGTGCGCGATTTTGACCTGCCCTCCCAGCACCCTTTTAACTCACTCGACATGTGGCTCGCCCGCGTTCATCCCGAGGACCGCGACAACGTACGCGCCGAGCTCGACATGGTGATAAACGGCACGTGGCACTTCCACTACATGCAGTATCGCGTAATGGATGCCACCGGAAAATACGTGCTTTGCGACTGCACAGGTTACCGCTTGGACGGCACCGATACCGAGCCCAGCATGTATGTGGGCACTATCATCAACCGAAGCTTGGCAGATACGACCGACTCGGTAACGGGCCTGGGCGATGTCCACGCGCTGGTCAACGCTATTGGAGAGATGCGCCGCGTGGCGCGCGAGGCAGGCTTTATTGCCATTAAGGTCGACGATATCGCCGAAGTCAATGCCCGCTTTGGATTCGATGCAGGCGACCGCGTGCTCGCCGAAAGTGCCGCCTGCCTCATGGATTGTTCGCGCGGCAAGGGTCGCCTGTTCCGCTCGACGGGACCAATGTTCGTGGCGCTTTTCGATGAGCTCGGCCCCGAGGCAATCGACGAGCTCGCAAACGAAATCGAACGATTCCTGGGTTCTCCCGTGCTCATCGGCTCGCTTGAATATCAGCCGCCCATTCGCGTGGCCACGCTCCATCTGAACAGCGTTGACCGACAGCCCGTTTCCATTTTGAACGAGCTCAAAGCGTTGCTCGGTAAAGCCGTGCAGGTTCCAGGTACCAAACTGGATTAGCACCGCGCCCGCACCGCCTCCCCCATCGTGCGATAATCCTCTGCAGAAGTCACCAACAGCAGAGGGAGTTTGTGATGAAGGTTCTTTTGGTCAATGGCAGTCCCAAGGCAAACGGCAACACCGCCCGCGCACTCGCCGAAGTCGCCGAGCAACTCAACGCCGAGGGTATCGATACCGAGGTGTTCCAGCTGGGCGCCAAGCCCATTCGCGACTGCATTGGCTGTGGCCAGTGCGGCAAGCTCGATTGCCGCTGCACCTTTGACGACGACGTGGTGAACGAGCTGATCGCTGCCGCCGAGCAGGCAGATGGCTTTGTCTTTGGCTCCCCCGTCTACTATGCGCATCCCAGCGGACGCATCCTCTCGGCTCTCGACCGCGCATTCTATGCTGGCAGCAAGGCCTTTGCGCACAAGCCGGGTGCCGCGGTCGCCGTCGCCCGCCGTGGCGGCACGTCGACCACCTTCGATGTACTCAACAAGTACTTCACTATCAACCAGATGCCCGTGGTGGCCTCCACGTACTGGAACAACGTCTTTGGTGCCATGCCGGGCGAGGCCGCCCAGGACGCCGAGGGCCTGGCCACCATGCGAAACATCGGCAAAAACATGGCCTGGCTCCTTCGCTGCATCGAGGCAGGACAGGCCGCCGGCATCAAAGCCCCCGAAGGCGATCGCGCCAGGACCAACTTCATTCGATAGAGCGGCGGAACATGAATATCCAGATTTTTGGCACCAAGAAGTCCTTCGATACCAAGAAGGCCCAGCGCTATTTTAAGG
>DBFZVF010000075.1:0-9657 GCA_048519165.1 Collinsella sp. | reverse complement strand
TTACGGGCACCGTGACCGACACCCTGAATGCCGAGGTCGGTTCGGGCGACATGACGTTCGATCTCTACCAGGCGCCCGCGAAGTCGATGGACGTGAGTGTGGGCTCGGGTGATGTGGAGATGACGGTTCCGAACTCTACGGGCTTTAAGGCGAGCCTCACCTTGGGCAGCGGCGACTTCGAGAGCGATTTCCTTCCGCTTGACTACGACGGCGAGACCATTTTGAATCTTGAATTCGATAATGGCGATAAGTCCGCCACGTATCGTTTTGAGGTTGGTTCGGGCGACATGTCATTTGATTCAGAGTGACGGGCGGTTATCGAAGACTTATAAACCATAGCTGCGCTGTTTGATGGAGGCGCCGGAGCCGTGACGGGCTCCGGCGCCTTTGCCTTTACAATGGGGGCATGGAACAGATTATCTTGAACATACTTGAGGCCCTGCGTCGCGGCGAGACCGTGGACGACAAGGCGCTCGTCAAACTGATACATGCCGAGGCGCGCCGTGAGGGTGCCGACAAACGCGATTTGGCCAAGCGCCGTCTGCTGCCGTTCTACCAGCGGGTTAAACGTGAGGAGCCGGCTCGTTGGGCTGCGTGGAATGTCGATACCGAGCTGGAACGTCGACTGCTGCAGGTGCTGCGTATGAAGCCTCGTCGCACGGCTTCGGGCGTGGCGACCATTACCGTCATTACCAAGCCCTGGCCATGCTCGGGCGATTGCCTGTTTTGCCCCAATGACCTGCGCATGCCTAAAAGCTATCTGCACGCCGAGCCGGCGTGCGCCCGTGCGGAGCAAAACTGCTTCGACCCGTATCTGCAGGTGAGCGCTCGTCTGACCGCGCTTTCGCAGATGGGGCATGCGACCGACAAGATAGAGCTCATCGTGCTCGGTGGCACCTGGAGCGACTATCCGCAAGGGTATCAAACGTGGTTTATGTCGGAGCTTTTCCGTGCGCTCAATGACGATGCCGTCGCCGGCGTGGCGGCAAACCCCATGTTGGCGCGTCCGGGCATCAGCCGTGCCGAGGCAGGGCGCCTGCTCGATGACGCTCCCGCCGATGCCCTGCCGCCGGTGGTAACAGAGCGCCGCGAGCGCTATCGGGCTGCCGGCATTGCGACAGACGAGGCTGAGCTTGCTGCCGGCGTTGCCGACGAGCAGGGGCGTGTGGATGCTGTCGTTGGTGGCTATAACCGCGCAGTGCGCCGTCTGTACGGCCCCGGTACGCCATGGGGCGAGGCTGCCGAGTGGCAGACGGCAACGATGGAGGAGCTTGAGCGTCAGCAGCGCATCAACGAGACGGCGAAGCATCGCGTGGTGGGGCTCGTTATCGAGACACGCCCCGATGCCGTAACGCCGCAGGCCCTCACACTTATCCGTCGCTTGGGCTGCACCAAGATTCAGATGGGTATTCAGAGTCTTGACCAGCATCTACTCGATATCAACGAGCGCCGCATTTCGGTGGCGCAGATCGAGCGGGCGTTTTCGCTCGCGCGCCTGTTTGGCTTTAAGATCCACGCGCACTTTATGCTCAACTTGCTGGGCGCCACGCCTGATGGGGACAAGCGCGACTACGAGCGCTTTATGACCGAGGGCGCCTTTATGCCCGACGAGGTCAAGGTCTACCCGTGCGCGCTCATCGAGGGCTCGCGTCTGGTGGGCTGTTACGAGCGTGGCGAGTGGCGCCCCTATACCGAGGACGAGCTGCTCGATGTGTTGGCCGACGACATCGTGGTGACGCCGGCGTTCTGCCGCATCAGCCGCATGATCCGCGACTTTAGCTCCGATGACATCATGGTGGGCAACAAGAAACCCAACCTGCGCCAGCTCGTTGAGAACCGCCTGGCTGCTCGGGGTGACGGTGCGACGGTGCGTGAGATTCGCTATCGCGAGATCAGCACGGCGGGCGCCGACCTGGACGAGTTGACCCTTGACGAGGAAGTGGCGTACGAGACGCCGGTGACGCACGAGCGCTTTTTGCAGTGGGTGACACCGCAGGGCAAAATCGCGGGCTTTTTGCGCCTGTCGCTGCCCGACCGCGCGTTTGTTGCCGCGCATGCGGACGAGTTGCCGACGGTGTCGGACGAGGCGATGATTCGCGAGGTTCACGTGTATGGCATGGCGGCGCGCGTGGGCGATCAAGGCCAGGCGGCGCAGCATCACGGGTTGGGGCGTTTGCTCGTAAAGCGTGCGTGCGAGATTGCCCGGGATGCGGGTTATGCGCGTATCAACGTGATTAGCGCGATTGGCACACGTGAGTACTATCGTCATCTTGGATTTTATGACCATGGCCTTTATCTGCAAAAGGAGCTCTAGATGAACAAGCCGAGTGTTTCTGCCGGCGTCGTTGCCGGCGTTGCTCTGGGGGCCGCGGCGCTTGGCGCGGCCGCTGTCGCTGTCCGTGCTGCCTGTCTGCAGGTTGCGCGAACCCGCAATGGGTTGGCGCGTGTGAAACGCGTGCACGATGAGGGCGGCGACGAAGTCCGTGTATTGGTGCAAGGCGGCGTTTACCAAAGCGCAAGCTACGTTGGCGAGCGTTGGGCGGAGCCCGTCTTTGCGTACTATCGCGCGTTTGACGACGTGTTTGAGGCTGAGGACGCAATGCGTGATGCTTACGGGCATGGTATCGACCGTATGCTCATGCTGGGCGGCGGCGGGTTTGCCTATCCCAAGTTTGCACTGATGTCGCACGAGAGCTTGCGCATGGACGTCGTTGAGTACGATGCCGAGATTACGCGCCTGGCGCGCCGTTGGTTCTACCTGGACGAGCTGGAGCGCACGGTGGGCGATCGCCTGCGAGTGATTACCGCTGAGGCTCGCTCGTATCTGGGCGTGACGAGCGTGGGTCATCGTCGCTACGACGTGGTCGTGAGCGATTGCTTTGGCGGTGCCGAGCCCGTACGCGAGCTGGCGACGGTTGAGGCATTGCGTTTGGTGCGAGGCAGCCTGAACCCCGGGGGCATCTATGTTGCCAATATCGTGAGTGCGAACAGGGGGAGCGACGTGACGTTCCTGCGCGATTGCGTTGCCGCGGCACTCGAGGTATTCGCCCACGCCTGGGTGGTCCCATGCGGCGATGCGGAGTTCGGCGGCGAGGAGAACTACCTGCTCATCGCCAGCGACGGCGACTATGTCTTTGCCGAAGCTGTGCCCTTCGACACCGACTTCCTCGGCACCGTCCTTCACGACAAGTAAGTCTCTCCGTCCCAAAAAGACGGGTCTTAGGCGTGGTCGCTCCAGCTGCGGACACGCTGCTTCATGCCCTCTATGTCGAGCACGCCTTCGGCAAAGCCCTTGCGCACGAGCTCTTCGGGAACAAACTCGTCGTAGCGGTCAAAATAAGGCACCTCGCCGGGATAGACGAGCTCGATGGGATCGAAGTCCTTCTCGGCCTCGGCGGCGAGCACCTCAAAGAACGTCTCCTCGTCGGCCTTCATCTTAAACTGCATAAAGTACGGGCGTGATGGGTCGAGTCCGCGAAGGTCCAACTCCGCGGCACATTTAATCTTGAGCATGCGCTCGAGGGCCAAAAAGGCGTAGCTGCCCAGCCAGGGGAAGAGCACCCAGGTATCGCCGCCCAGGTTAATGAGCGGTTTAGTTCCCGCGCCCGAAATCTCGGCCGTATGACGAGCCTGCGCAAGGCGGGCCCGTGCGTTACCCATGAGGTACGGATACGCGGCGTGTTCGTTGAGCGCCTTGCGCATGCGCTCGAGTACGTGTGTATTGATGTCACCGGGACAGTCGCCAAAGTAGGCCGGCACCCGGCCCTTGACCTGCGTGGCAAAGACGGTATGACGCTTCCAGTCCACTTCCTCGACAATCCAGCAGTGTCCGGCGATGGCGATGCGCTCACCGGGCGGTGGCGGATTGACGATCGTGCCCAACTCGGCCGACTCGCTGCGAACGGTGAACTCCTCGTTTTCCTGGAACACGGCGTAAAACTTAAAGTTGTTAATGATGCGCTCGCCCGCGAGGCCCACAATGAGCCCACCGCCCTCGGTGACCTGGATGTGGTCGATCTTGATGAGGTGGCGCAGCAGTACGCGATAGTCATCGGCCGAGACGCGGTGGAAATAGCTGAGCGTGAGCACGCGCTGGGCAAGCTCTGCCGGCGTGAGTTCGCCGGTGCTGGCGAGGGTCGACATGGTCTGGTGATAGAGCAGGCTGTAGGGGAGTCGATCGAGCTCGGGCGGCTCGACCCACTTTTCCTCGCGATAGAGTTGTACGAGCGCGATGCCCTGGAGGAGCTTCCAAGGTATCGTTTCAGGCATCATCGTGCGCGGCTCGGGCTCTTCCTCGCGCATGACAAACCACATCTCGGGCGGAAGATCGCGGCGTCCCGTGCGCCCCATGCGCTGCAAAAAGGAGCTGACGGTAAACGGTGCATCGATCTGGAACGCGCGCTCCAAGCGACCGATATCAATGCCGAGCTCCAGCGTGGAGGTGGTGACGGTTGTCTGTGCCTGTTCCTCGTCGCGCATGAGCTCTTCTGCCGTCTCGCGTAGCGATGCCGAGAGGTTGCCGTGATGGATAAGGAAGCGGTCGGGCTCGTGCCGGCTCTCGCAGTAGCTACGCAGCATGGAGCATACGGCCTCTGCCTCCTCGCGCGAGTTGGCAAAGACCAAGCACTTTCGGCCGCGCGTGTGCTCAAAGATATATCCCATACCGGGGTCGGCGTTGTCTGGTGCTGTATCGGTGGGGTTGAGTAATGCCTGTTCGGGTGCTTGGGGGATGTCGACTTCGCCCTCGGGGGCCGAGGAAGCTTGGCGGTCCTTGGGAGCGGCCTTGCCCTGTGCCCGCTCACGACGTTGACGGCGCTCCTCTTGTGTGAGCTGTCCGCTGTGACGCATGTCTTGGGCGCCGGCGGGCAGTGCCGCGGATGCCGCCGCATCGATGCGCTCGCACGCAAGCACTTCGGCCTCTTGAGGACCTGTACCCATGAATCCCCGCTGCTGCGCCTGGGGGCCCGAGTTGTAGAAGTGCTCCATGGAGATGCGCCACACGCGACGCGGTTCCTCAAAACGGGGGATAATGCAGTCGCGCCCCGTTCCCTGTGAGAGAAAAGCGCCCGTGCGCTCGGGGTCGCCGATGGTAGCCGAAAGGCCAATGCGGCGAGGCTGCACGCCGGCCATGCGCGAGAGTCGCTCGATAAGGCAGAGCGTTTGCCCGCCACGGTCGCCGCGCATGAGCGAGTGGACCTCATCGATGACCACGTAGCGCAGGTCGCAAAACATGCGCGGGATCGCCATGTGCTTATGGATTAAAAGCGCTTCGAGTGACTCGGGTGTAATCTGCAGGATGCCGCTCGGTTTTTTAATGAGCTTAGCCTTGTGCGACTGCGAGACATCGCCATGCCAGTGCCAGACAGGGATATCGGCCTCTTCGCAGAGGTCGTTGAGGCGGACGAACTGATCATTGATGAGCGCTTTGAGGGGGCCGATGTAGAGGGCGCCCACGCTCGCGGGCGGGTTCTCCCAAAACTCGGTCAGGATGGGAAAGAAGGCTGCCTCGGTTTTGCCGGAAGCTGTGGATGCCGTTAGGAGCACATTGTCTTGTGTGTTAAAGATGGCATCTGCCGCCGCAACCTGGATAGAGCGCAGACTCTCCCAATCGTGGGAGTAGATGAAGTCTTGGATAAACGGAGCATATCGGTCAAAGGCGTTCACGGGGCCTCCCCTCAAATACGAACCTCTCAATGCGGTTGGCAATGGTTTGCTGCATTGCTGTCTCAACGTTTGTGCAGATAAAAGCTGCCAAAATAGACCTGTCCCTTTTTGGCAGGTTAGATGGTGAATTCGGCGAAGTTGCGGTCGCCGTCTGCGGTGCCGGTGTCGCCTGTTGCGGCTGCCGGTGCCAGCGCGTCGCCGCCGACGCTTTGCAGCAACTCGGCCACGTTTGCATCGGGGTTCTGGCACAGGATATCGAGCAGCTCGATAAAGTCACGGATGACCTCACGCGGCGTCAGGTGCGTATCGGCTCCCACGCGGCCAAACTCAATCTTGAGAAAGTCTACCAAGTCGTTCTCGGTAAGCGTGGGCGTCCAGCCAAAGTATCCGGCATGGATCTGCATGAGTTTTTCGATCAGCACCAGCAAC
Source organism: Collinsella sp. (assembly GCA_048519165.1). Lineage (GTDB taxonomy): Bacteria > Actinomycetota > Coriobacteriia > Coriobacteriales > Coriobacteriaceae > Collinsella. The sequence goes on along the minus strand of DBFZVF010000075.1, from coordinate 3,564 downwards.
TCCTCGTAGGTGAGTGGCTGCAGGCGGATGATGGGCGCGAGCATGTCCTTAAGGTCCTCGCGTGCAAAGCGGCCCTGAGCGAGTCGACTTCGCAGGGCCTCGTAGGAGAACACGCCACGGCGGCGGTCTTCGATGGAGGTTGGCGTGCCGCCCATGATCATGCCCAGGTACTGCGCCTTGCCCTGGAGCGTGTCGTTGTACATGGTCAGGATCTTCTCGTAGTTGTATTGGCGCGTGATGGCGTTGGGAATCTTATACAGATTCACGAGCTCGTCGATGAGCACCAGCATGCCCTTGTAGCCGCTGCAGACCAAAAAGCGCGCAATGAGCTTAACGTAGTCGTACCAGTCGTCATCGCTGATGATGGTCGAGGAGCCCAGCTCGGCGCGTGCCTCACTCTTGGTGCGGTACTCGCCACGAATCCATTTGGTCACGCGGCTCATAGCTTCTTCGTCGCCCTCGGATACGGCCGCGCGGTAGCGGCGGAGCATACGGGCGAAGTCGAAGCCGTGGACCATTTCCTCGAGCGGGGCCAGTTGGGCATTGACGGCAGACTCATCGGCATCGGCACACGAGGCGACCCAGCGATCCAGGATAAGGTTGAGCGCACCGCCCTCGGGGCGCGTTTTAGTCGATATGTTGCGGATGAGCTCACGGTAGGTGGCAAGGCCCTGCCCCTGGCCGCCCTGCAGGCGGCGCTCAGGGGATAGGTCGGCATCGGCGACGACGAATCCCTCACCCATGGCGTGCGTGCGGATGGTCTGGAGCAAAAAGCTCTTGCCGGCTCCGTAGCGACCGACCAGAAAGCGGAAGCTCGCGCCGCCGTCGGCGATGAGACTCAGGTCGGTGAGCAGGGCGCGGATCTCTACCTCGCGCCCTACGGTGATGTAGGGAAGGCCGATGCGCGGGACCACGCCGCCCTTGAGCGAGTTGAGAATGACGGCGGCGACGCGCTTGGGCACACGGGGTGCTGCGGATGTGGTATCATTCATGGTCTAGGTATCCTCTCACGTCTGCTTCGTAGTCCTCGATAATGTGCGGTCCTGCCGCGCCAAATTCAATTACGGTGTCACCCACCAGGTCAAAGAGCGCCTCGTTGATGGTATCGACGAGCATGTCCTCGCTTTTGCCCGACTGTGCCACCGCCAATGCCGTCTGGGCCGTGTTCTGCTCGAGCAACGCGCGGAGATAGGCGTCTGCGGCAGGCGCGAGTTCGTTCGTGGCGTCAGCGGGCGCAGCAGCTGCGAACACGGGCGTCGGTGCGAGGAGCGGTGCCACGACGCCAAACTCTTCGGTGGAGACAGTCGGCTCGTCGGGTTCGTCTTGCCGTGTGGCCATCTCGCCAGGTCCGGCGGACATGCTGGGCGTAGACTCGGTGTTCGGTTGCTCGATAAGCGTCGCCTCGGCTTCCATAGGCACATCATCCTCGCGCTCCTCATCAATCAAAAGCGCTTCACGCGTTTGCGCGGCGGCGCTCCGAATGTGCCCCAGCTGACTCAAATCGATATCGATCTTGACAGGCTGGTGCGCGGCGTCCCACGAAAGCCATGCCACGATCTCGTCATCGATGATCTTGGCCAGATATTTGGGGACCTTCTCCTCCTTTAGGGGATGGGTGGGGTCTAGGGCCAGGCGCAGGCGTTGGTCGCAGGCGCGCATCATCTCACCGAGCTTGCTACTTTTTTGTCTGCTGCCGTGGATGCGCATGCATTCCCAAAAGCCATTTTGGCAGCGATAGATGTGAATGGGGTCCAGGCGATATTCGCAGTCCTCGTGGCGCTCGGGCGCAAAGAACACGGCCGAGGCAAACATGGTGTAGGGCATGGCCGTCTCCTCCCCAAACAAGCTCGCTACGATGCCGGTCTTTCGGTGCGTGTCATAGTAGCGCGCCATACGGACATACACGGCGCATGCCACGTGGCGCAGGTCGCGATGGTGGGAACGGTCGAGCCGTGAGTTATTCAGGTTGTACGTGGAGAGGGCGTTTATAGCGGTCATGAGTCGCTCCTCGCCTGCCTCGTCGGGCGGAAGGGGGAGCGTGGGCTCGGAGGTCTTGCGACGCGCAGGCGCCAGGTCTGACGGCGTTGGCGCGGGCGCAAGGTCTCGCGCCGCACGCCGCAGCTCGATAAGGGCGTTATCGAACATGACGGTTTTAGAGTCGCGAAGCAGCTTGGGGTCGAGTCCGTGGAACACGGCGTAGTCCTGCAGCCACACGCGTGCGAACCGGTCGATGCCGGGTTCAAAGGCGCGATAGGCATCCCAAAAGGCCTTGATTTTGTTAAAACCATCGAGTGGGTCATCTACGCCAATGCCGCAGATCAGCTCATAGAGATACAGAAAGGCAAAGGACGTAGACGTTTCCTCGACGGTTCCGCGGCGCACTTGGGTGCGCCAGGTAAAATAGCCGCGCAGCTGCCGATCGCTCATGGCGTTATAGGTGGGAAAGTACGACTTGAATGTGCCGTTGTAGGGACAGTCGTCCTCAAAGTCGGCCATCAGCAGGCCTTGGCGGTAGAAAAGCTCGGCTTCCGAAAGCCAACGTCCCGCGCCACCCTTGGGGTCTTCTTGCCAACGCGATATCTCACGCATTTTGCGGTACTGGTCAGGAAGGAAGTTCTGCATCTGACGACCGGTTTTGAGAATCGGCTCGTCAGCATAGACTTCGTTTGAGAAGCGAGCAGACTGATGGGTCCGGGCCTCGGCCATAATGCGCTCGATGAGCATCTTGATGTCCTGGTCGGCCACCGTTTCTCCTCTCCTAACGCAGCTTCGGTGACCTCATATCATAGCACAGCATCAAACAGGTGTTCGAGATACCGCTACGTAGATAGATTTAGAACAGGAGGGCGTAGATGACGGCTATGACAACGGAGGGGAGCATATTGGCCGTGCGGAAGGTCTGAGGACGGATGAGGTTGACGCCGACGCAGAAGATGAGTATAGAGCCCACGAGCGATAGACTGTCGAGGGCGGCGGCGGTCATGATGGGGGAGAGCGCGCCGGCAAACAGCGTAATCGTTCCCTGGAATACGGCAACGGGCAGGGCGGAGAAGATGCAGCCGCGGCCGAGCGAAGCCGTCATGGTGCAGACGATGATGCAGTCCAACGCGCCCTTGAGGGCAAGCGTGGACCAGTCGCCGAGCAAGCCGTCTTGGATTGATCCCACGATAGCCATGGCACCGATGCAGACGGTCAGCGATGTCGAGACAAAGGCATTGGTGAACTCGTTGTCTCCCTCGCTGCCGGTTTTGCGCTTGAGCCATTCGCCCAGGTTTTCGATGCCGGCTTCCAGGTTAACGGCCTCGCCGATGAGCGAGCCGAGGGCAAACGAGACGATGAGCATGGTGGTGCCGGTGGTCTCCAGCGCTTTCCCGTCAATGACGAGCATCTTTTGCATGGTGCCGCCCAGTCCGATAAACAAAACGCACAGCCCCGACGCCTTCATGAGCGTGTCTTGGATGCGGGGTGTGATAAAGCGTCCGCCTATAAGGCCCAGCAGTCCGCCCGCAATCAAAAGTGCGACGTTGATGACCGTTCCCAAACCCGGCATGAACCCTCCCATAT
>DBFZVF010000074.1:0-5898 GCA_048519165.1 Collinsella sp. | reverse complement strand
ATCCTATCCTCCCTTTTGCTCGAATTCGGCTAACTACCTAGGGTGTTTAGCATTATCTGTCTGCCACACCCGAATCATCAAGAAAACAAAAGCCGCGCGCTCTTTCGAGCACGCGGCTTTTAACATACACATGGCTTAAGGGGTCGGGGTGTGAGCCGCGTAGGGACACACCCCTCAAGCTAGAGCCTTACCAGATGCTCGGCCAGAGACCAAGCGGGCCAGCGCCCAGGATGCCAAGGACGAAGAGCAGGAGAATGCCCTTGGTCGGGGTCCAGCTGTGCTTAGCGAACATGTAGTAAAGCAGCAGCGTAAGCATAAGCGGGACGAGCTTCGGGACGATGGTGTTGAGGGTGTCGGCAACAGAGAAGTTGACCGGATCCTCGGTAACGGTGCCGTAGGTCACGGACTCCATGCCGTTACCCAGATCGGTGACGCCGCACTCGACAGCGTTGCCGTCGGCATCGGAAGCGGTAAGGGCGTTGCCGTCCTTATCGGTCATGGCGATGGTACCGGCCTCAGCGGTCTCGGTATCGATGCCCTCCATACCGGTGAAGTTCTCGGCCTCCTTCTCGGAGACGATCACGGTAGTAGCGGAGAGGCCACGGGTGGTGCCGTTGGGGATCTGGAGGTTGATCTGGGTGCCACCCATGGTGACGACCAGGCAACCGACGACGAAGACGCCCATGATGGAAGCGGCACGCGTGAAGGCCTGCATGTTGGCGGTCAGAGCGTCAATAGCGCTGGTGCCAAGCTTGTAGGACCAGTTCATGAGCCAGAAGCGCAGAGCGAACTGGACGGCGTTGAAGATCACCAGGAAGATGATCGGCGCAGCAGCGTTGCCGTTGATGGCCATGTTGGAGGTGATGCCGGCCGTGATAGGCACGAGCGTCAGCCAGAACAGGGCGTCACCGATACCACCGAGCGGGCCCATTGCGGCGACGCGGACGGCGCGGATCGTGGGGATGTCAACCTTGTTCTGCTCGAGCGAAAGCACGATGCCCATAACAAAGGTGACGAGGAACGGGTGGGTGTTGAAGAACTCCAGGTTGTGGCTCATGGAAGCCGCGAGGTCGTTCTTGTTGGTGTGGATCTTCTCCAGACCGGGGATGATGGAGTAAAGCCAGCCAGCGGCCTGCATGCGCTCGTAGTTGAACGATGCCTGCAGGAAGCAGGAGCGCCAAGCCATCTTGTTGAGGGTCTTCTGGTCGAGCTGCGGAGCAGGAGTGAGATCCTCGTAGTGCTCCGGGATCACATACTCATTAGATGCCATCTTCGAAGTCACCTCCGTCAGAAACAGCTGCACCCTTCAGCTCGGTCTGCTGCTGGAAGTCCCAGAAAGCGATGCCGAAGCCGATGAGAGCGAGGATGAGCAGAGCAGGGGTTGCCAGCGAATCGTTGGCAACGGTGATGAGCGCGAGGCCGAAGCCCATGAGGAAGAAGCCCCACATATCGCGGTTCATCATAACCTTGAGCAGGACGGCGAAGCCGACGAAGCGCATCATGCCGCCTGCAGCGGACAGACCGGTCTGCAGCCAAGTCGGGATGGCAGAAGCGATGGTCTGACCGATGGTAGCGCCAGCGATGAAGAACAGGGTGACGACGACAGCGAAGATCAGGCCGAGCAGAGCCATGGCGAAGTAGTTCAGGCGCTCGATGCCCTTGGTGTCCGCGTTGTGAGCCATGTTATCGGCCGTGGACATAAGCGGGGACATAAGCGTGAAGACCAGGGTAACGCCAAGCTGGCCAAGCAGAGCGAACGGAATGGCGAGGCCGACTGCCGCGTTGGGCTCGAGGCCCGTGGCGATAGCGAGAATGGCTGCCATGATGCCGCCGATGACGGCGTTAGGCGGCTGAGCGCCTCCGATCGGCATGTTGCCGATCGTCATGAGCTGATAGGTACCACCCACGAGAAGACCGGTGTTGAGGTCGCCAAGGATAAGACCGATGACGGCGCCGGTGACGATGGGCTGATAGAGAGACTCGAGGAAGTCAAACTGGTCGATTGCCGCGATGAACGTAACAACGAAGACCAGAGCGATCTGGATGATCGAGTATTCCATCTTGCTCCTCCTTTCAAAATGTATGTACGCACTTTGGATATCACGTACAGAACGTCAGGGTTTCACTCCTGATAACGTGGATCACGAGGATTACGAGAAGAGCTTGCTCGTGTCCTCAACAGGCGTGCTCGGAACGCGCCTGATCTCCAACTCCACCCCCAATTCCTGCAGCTCTTTAAACGCAGCGACATCCTCGTCGTTAACTGCGACGGAGGTGGCGACTTGGCGCTTTCCTTCCGACATGTGCATGTTGCCGATGTTTACCTTCTTTATAGGCACACCGCCCTTGACGAGCGTAAGCACGTCTTCCGGTGTTTCGGCCACGATGAAGATCTTCTGGCGCGGGCTCGCCTTGCCAATGACGTCGATGGTCTTCTGCAGGGAGAAGAAACGCGTAGCGACGCCGGCGGGAGCGGCCATCTTCATGAGGTTCTGGCGCATGGTGTTGGACGCCACGTCGTCGTTGGCGACGAGGATGAGGTTGGAGCCCAGGGTGGAGTTCCACTGGGTGGCAACCTGACCATGAACCAGTCGGTTATCGATGCGGGTAAGAAGAATGTTGGGTTCTGCCATGTTGATCAGCTTCCTTTCGATATTTGCTGACGACAGTTACTTGATCTCCTGAATCGCGTAACGCGAAACATCTACGACGGCTCCGGATCGGACTTTGATCTGGACCTTCTCGCCTTCGATGCCTTTGACGGTTCCGTAGATACCGCCGGCGAAAAGAACCTCCTGACCCGGCTTGAGCTCGGTGTGCAGCTCCTTGAAGTACTTCTGCTTCTTCTTCATGTTGATTTGCGACCAGATGGTGTAAATCAAGCCCATGATGACAAGCAGGCCCAAAAGGGCGACCGAGGAGCTCAGGACGTTGGCTCCGAAATCGGCCATTAGATGCCGTCCTCGTCGCCGAAGATATCCTCTTCCTCGGAGCCGGCAACGGATGCGACCGTCTGGGCGGTGATGCCCGTCTGGCCAACGGTCACGGCCTGCTCGCCAAGCTCGGCGAGCGTGGCATTGCCGCGGAGGAACAGAAGCTCAATAACCATGGGAAGGTTGGTGCCAGTCAGAACCTCGACGTTGTCGACATCCTGAGCAATCATCATCGACTGGTTGAACGGGGTACCACCGAGCAAGTCGGTAAAGACGAGCACGCCATCGCACTCCTCGCGCATGGCGGTAATAGCGGCGCGGAGATCCTCACCGTAGGATGCGGCCTGGTCGCCCTCAAAAGGAACGACGGTAAAAGCAGGCTGGTCGCCGGCAACCATAGCGATAGCGCTTGCAAGGCCGGGTGCGAACTGTCCATGACCGGTAAGAATAAAGCCAACCATTCAAATTTCCCTTCCGAAGGTGTGTACGATCTGAGTCCGATGATTTTCGGAAGCCAGCGGGCACTCGCCCTTAAAGCTTCTTAGAAAGCGTTCTTTGAAGACCAGTGGTTTCTAAACTGGTAGTAACCACGTGACGTGTTGTTGTCACTATATCACCCCAGAAGAGGTCGCTTTCGTTGATTCATACGGTAAAACGTTTTTGCACCGCTCACGGTGATAAATCGACCGTTTACCGGTCGTTAACACTTCTACCTGCGGTTTTGAAACCGTTTCGGAATGCTTTGGCAAAAAATCGGATCTTTTCCTGTGTCTAAACAACGCAGGGCGGCTAAAAATAGCGTGTAGAAAAATTGCAGGTCATTGTGAAGATATGTGAATTGGTCTTTTTGACTTAATACCAGTTAGAACCAGTTTTGAGATTATCGGTGAACGGTAGTTTTCGACCGTTCACCGGTTACTTGTAATCGTTTGCAGTTGTTTTCCCATATGAATCGGGGAAACGCGATGGAGCGCTTGCGCGATCACACAATCTACCTTTCCAATCTCAACAGATGGCTCTACAACGCAAAACCCCCTAGAACGATGTCCGTTCTAGGGGGTTTCATCAGATATTTCAGCTTCGCACTCGAAAGGTCGGACAAACCTTACGCAAACAGGCCGTAGATGCTGATGTTGGCCTTGGCGTAGAGGCCGTTGGCGTACTCGGTCCACTTGGAGCTGGCGCTCGAAGCCTGCGAGGAATACTGCTGGTAGGCGGTGTAATAGGCGGTCATGGCTTGCTTATAGGTAGCGCTATCGGCCGTAAAGGCATCGTCAGCGAAGGCCTTGGCATAGGTGCTGTCGGCATCCTTCCAGGTGCCCTTCTCGCTATCCCACTCGTCACCGGCAAGGTTGATGATGTAATCGGCGTAGTCCTTGCTCGCGGTCTCCTCGTTGCCGTCAGCAGGCTCGGTCGGGGCGGTCGGCATGCTTGCGGAGCTATCGCCCACCTTCTTCTTGTAGAGCTTCTGCAGCGTCGCGGACTGACGGACGATCTGCTTGGCCTGGTCCTTGGACACGCCGTACTGCGTGGCCATGGTCTTGTAGTCGGAGGTGCCGATGGAATCTTCGGCGTACTTCTTCATCTCCTTGGAAGAGACGGTGATGCCCTCGTCCTCGGCAGCATCGAGCAGGATCTTGTTGCGCACGTAGGACAGAATGACGTCGGCAGAGGGAGCGGTGTAGTTGCCATCGCTGTCCTTGACGGTGTCGAGGCTGTACTGGCTCTCAATGGCCTCGCGCGCGGTGATGTCGCTCTTCTTGCCGTTGTAGCTGTAGCTTGCCACGGTCGAATCGAGCTGGTCCTCGGTGAGGGTCGCCGAGCCGACACCCTTGCCGCCAAAACCACCGTTGCCGATAAAGAAGCCGACCACAGCAGCGATCACGACGGCAACCACAAAGGCGGCAATCATCGTCTTCTTGTGCTTGGATGCATGGTCGTCCGCGTCGGAGTCGTCGTCCTCGTCCTGTTCCTCGGGCATGAGGTTCTCGTCGGCGGCATCTGCGGCAATCTGAGCCTCCAGGCGAGCGTCCTCCTCCTCGGCCGTCGTACCGGCAGCAATGTGCTCGGCAGACGTACCGGCGACCAGATCGATCTTCTCGTCCACGTCACCGTCGGGGCCTTCGCCGCGCTCGATGATCTGGATGCCGTCGATCTCGTCCTTCTCGTCCTTCTTTTGAATCAGACCCATATCAGTTACTCCTTGTTAGGAAACATAGTCCGCAATAGAATACGCCCGACAGAGCGCCGGGCGTATTGATTCTCAGGTTATACGCAAACACTTAAGTACTATTTAGGCGTTTGCAGCGTGCATACCTTAGGCCAGGTGCGCGATAACGGCATCGGCAAAGGCCTGCGTGCCCACAGCGCCCTCAACGGAGCCGGTCTGGGCACGACGAACGTCGCCGGTAACCTGCTCACCCTCGTCGAGCGTGGCAGAAACGGCGGCGCGAATGCGATTGGCCGCGTCGTTCTCGCCCAGGTGATCGAGCATCATGGCCGCAGACAGAATCTCGGCCGTGGGGTTAGCGATATCCTGGCCAGCGATATCGGGCGCGGAGCCGTGCGTCGCCTCGAAGATGGCGCAGTCGGCACCGATGTTGGAACCCGGAGCCATACCCAGTCCACCTACCAGGCCGGCGCACAGGTCGCTCACGATGTCACCGTACAGGTTGGGCAGCACCAGGACATCGAAGTCGTTGGGGTTCTGGACCAGGCCCATGCAGGTGGCGTCGACAATCTTATCGTTGAACTCGATATCGGGATAGTTGGCGGCCACCTCGCGCGCAACGCGCAGGAACAGGCCGTCGGTCGCCTTCATGATGTTGGCCTTATGCACGGCCGTCACCTTTTTGCGGCCGCAGCGGCGGGCATACTCAAAGGCATACTCCACAATACGGCGGCTCTTGGCGATGGAGATCGGCTTAATTGAGATGGCGGAATCAGCGGCGAAGGTCTTCTGACC
>DBFZVF010000073.1:0-16234 GCA_048519165.1 Collinsella sp. | reverse complement strand
CTTTTAGGTACCTAATAATTACTAGCCTTTTTTAAGGGGTCCTTGTCCGAACGCCAGAACAAGGACCCCTTTTTTTCTTTCGAAAAAGTTGTTGAACAATCGCTCGATGCGAATTAGCGATAGATATGAAACAGCCCCGGTTGCAATTAAGCAACCGAGGCTGTTCGATGTTTCACATGAAACGTTTAGGTTGGTCTCCCCTACGCGTTCTTCTGAACCTTGAAGCGCTGCTTGAGTTGGCCGCAAGCAGCGTCGATATCGTTGCCGCGAGAGTTACGGATCGTGGTCTCAATACCACGGGACTCAAGACGACGCTGAAGGTCTTCAACCTTATGAATCGGCGACGGCTTGAGAGGACTGCCCTCGATATCGTTGAGCTGGATCAGGTTGACGTGGCACAGCGTGCCCTCGCAGAAGTCGCAGAGTGCCTGCATCTCGGGATTCGTATCGTTGACGCCTTCGATCATTGCATACTCATAGGTCGGGCGGCGACCCGTCTTCTCGGTGTAGAGCTGAAGGGCCTCGTGGAGGCGCAGGAGGGTGTACTTCTTAACGCCTGGCATGAGCTTATTGCGGGTGGACTGAATGGCTGAGTGCAGTGAAACGGCGAGGGTAAACTGCTCGGGAATGTCGACAAACTTACGAATACCAGGAATAACGCCGCTGGTGGAGACGGTGAGATGACGGGCTCCGATACCGATACCGTCAGGGTCATTAAGAATGCGTAGTGCCTTGAGGACCTCGTCGTAGTTGGCGAAAGGCTCACCCTGGCCCATGAACACTACGCTCGTCGCGCGCTCGCCAAAGTCGTTGGAAACGTGGAGCACCTGGTCAACGATCTCCTGAGCGGTCAGCGAACGCTTGAGGCCGTTCAGACCGGTAGCGCAAAAAGCACAACCCATGCCACAGCCGGCTTGGGTGGATACACAGACAGACAGCTTATTGCGACGAGGCATACCGACGGTCTCGACGGAGATGCCGTCGTGATACTCGAGCAGGTATTTACGAGAGCCATCCTTAGACACCTGCTTGGTAAGCTCGGTCGGAGTGTCGAAGGCAAAAGTCTCCTTCAGCTGCTCGCGGAAGGCCTTGGGAAGGTTGGTCATGTCATCAAACGAACAAACGTTCTTCTCAAAAACCCATTCAATGAGCTGCTTTGCGCGAAAAGCGGGTTGGCCGAGCTCGGCGACAAGCTCGCGAATATCGTTTTGGCTCAAGTCGCGAATGTCTTGAGATTTAGTCCTGGGATTCATGGAAGCCTTTCGATTTTGGGGAAACGTAGAGGGTATCGCTACAATATGGTATCAGCTGCAGAAATTATAGAGGAGGAGTCTGCCCATGCCGGGTAAAAGCCTAGAGAACATGCACGTAGCGGTCTTGGCGGGCGGCCATTCCGCCGAACGCGAGATTTCGCTCAATTCGGGAAAGAATGTCGTGGCGGCACTGAAGGAGGCCGGCTACACCTCGGTGGAGCTGCTCGACACCGCTGCCGATGACTTTATGGTGACTATGGCGACTGGTTGCTTCGACGTGGCGTTTATCGCCATGCACGGCGCCGGCGGCGAGGACGGCGCCATGCAGGGGGCCATGGAGACGCTGGGTATCCCCTACACGGCGTCAGGCGTGCTCGCCAGCGCATGTGGCGCCGATAAAGAGGTTTCAAAGCTTCTATATGCCAGGGCGGGCATCCCCATTGCCCCCGGCCTGGCGCTTGAGGCGGGCGACGAGGTCGATATCGATCGTATCGTCGAGATTTGTGGCGAGCGTTGTTTTGTAAAGCCCGCCGTCAACGGCTCTAGCTACGGCATTTCGCTCGTCCATGAGCCCTCCGAGCTGCCGGCGGCAATCGCCAAGGCTTTTGAGTACGGCGATAAGGTGCTGGTCGAAAAATGCATTGAGGGAACCGAGATCACCGTGGGCGTGTACGGTGAGGACGACGTACGCGCGCTGCCGATTGTGGAGATTCGCAAGCCCGAGGACTGCGAGTTCTACGACCTGGATGTAAAGTACGTCGATCCCAAAGATATCCACCGCATTCCGGCGCAGATTTCCCCCGAAAACTATGCGCGTGCCCAGGAGCTTGCCTGTGCGGCCCATAAGGCCCTCGGCTGTCTGGGCATTTCGCGCAGCGATTTTATCGTGAGCGAGGACGGCCCTGTCATTCTCGAGACCAACACCATTCCCGGCATGACCGATACGTCGCTGTATCCTGACGAGATTCGCCATACCGACGACATGACGTTCCCGCAGGTGTGCGACAGCCTGATCCGTATGGGTCTCCGTCGAGCGGGCGTTGCATGCTAATCGAGGACGCCGTATCTCCTGGAACGCCGCAGTTTGTCATCGATTCTTACGCCACGCTCGCTGAGCGCGCTAAGACGCAGTCATTTGGTCTCATCGAGGAGGACGTAATCGTCCTCGATACCGAGACCACGGGTCTTTCGGTGCAGGACAACGAGTTAATTGAGATTTCCGCGGCCCGCCTTTCGGGCCGCGAAGTCATTGACCGCTTTGATACGTTCGTGCATCCCAAGCAGCTAATTCCTGCAGAGATTACCGAGCTCACGAGCATTACGAACGCCGATGTGGCAGATGCCCCGTCGGCCGTCGAGGCCGTCGCGGCACTCGCCGACTTTGTGGGCGGCTGTCCTGTTATCGCGCATAACGCGACGTTTGACCGGTCGTTTATCGAGTCGGTCAAGGGCGGTGTCAACGTCAGCGACATCTGGATCGATTCGTTAGCGCTATCACGCGTTGCGCTTCCGCGCCTGATATCGCACAAACTGTCCTTTATGGCCGACTTGTTTGGGTGCGATTCGGTATCGCACCGTGCGAACGCCGACGTTGATGCCCTGTGCGGTGTGTGGCGCGTGCTGTTGGTCGCACTTACCGACCTGCCTTCGGGCTTTATGGCGCGCTTAGCGGACATGCACGCGGACGTGCCTTGGTCATATCGCCCCATTTTTTCTTTTTTGGCTGGCCAGAACCCGGGTTCGATATTTTCGCTCAGCGCCGCTCGTGCCGATGTGCTCAAGGCCGATCGCGCAGACGATCGCGTTGATGCGGACGAGCTGCCGGTCCTTAAGATGCCGAGTCGTGAAGAGATCGAGGCAGATTACGCCCCCGGCGGCCTGGTCAATCGCATGTACCCCACCTATGAGCCGCGCGACGAGCAGATCGCGATGGCGGTTGAGGTTCGCGATGCGCTGGTCACGGGTACCCATCGCGTGATCGAGGCGGGCACGGGCGTCGGTAAGTCGATGGCCTATCTCGTGCCCTTCGCCGAGGCCGCCCGCCGAAACAACATTACCGTCGGCATTGCGACCAAATCGAATAATCTTGCCGACCAGCTTATGTACCATGAGCTACCAAAGCTCGCCGAGCAGCTGGACGGGGGCCTGTCGTTTTGTGCACTCAAGGGCTATGACCACTATCCGTGTCTGCGCAAGCTCGAGCGCATGAGCCGTGGTCAGGTTGAGATCACCACCAAGCGCGATCCTGCTGACACGCTCACGGCGGTTGCGGTGATCATGGCGTATGTGTGCCAATCTGCCGATGGCGACCTCGATTCACTCGGCATTCGCTGGCGCAGCGTCAACCGTCCCGACTTTACGACGGCTTCGCGCGAGTGTGCTCGTCGTCTGTGTCCGTTCTTCCCTGACAAATGCCTGGTCCACGGGGCGCGCCGTCGTGCGGCACATGCCGACGTGGTGGTCACCAACCATTCCCTGTTGTTCCGCAACGTGGCCGCCGAGGGGAGGATTTTGCCCCCGATTCGTCACTGGGTGGTCGACGAGGCCCATTCCATCGAGCGCGAGGCCCGTCGCCAATGGGCGCGCGTGGTTTCGGCAGATGAGTCGCGCGTGCTGTTTGAGCGCTTGGGTGGGTCGAGTGCCGGCGCGCTGAGTCAGGTTTCCCGTGATTTGGCCACTTCCGAGGGCTCCACGCTCTACCTGGGACTCACCGCCAAAGCGACGTCGACGGTTGCCCGCGCGAGCATGGCGATTGCCGATGTGTTCGATGGTGTGCGCGAGCTCGGCCGTCGCGCCCGTGGGAGCTACGATAACGCGAATCTGTGGATTGGCCCCGAGCTGCGCGAGTCGGATGACTGGCACGATTTTTTGCAGTCGGCCCATACCGCAATTGATGCACTGGACCAGGCGGATAAAAGCGTAGACGCGCTGGTGCAGGCCGTCGCTGCCGATAAGCCCGAGGTCGTCGTCGACCTGGGCGACATTTCGCGCCGTCTGCACGAGTTGGTCGAGAATCTCAAGCTCATCATTGAAGGCACGGATGAGCACTACGTGTACTCGCTGCAGGTTAACCGTCGGCTGCGTGCGGGCGGGGAGTCTATGACCGCCGAGCGCATCGATATCGGCGAGGCCCTGGCGAACGAGTGGTTGCCCGAGGTGCACACGGCCATCTTCGCTTCGGCGACCATGACGGTGTCCAAGAGCTTTGAGCATTTCAACCATGCCGTCGGCCTTGATCGCATCGGTGCGTCGACATCCTCATCGCTGCACCTGGATTCGAGCTATGACTTTGACTCGAATATGGCCGTGGTCGTGGCGGGGGACATTCCCGATCCGCGCGATCGTGAGCGCTATCTGTCGGCGCTCGAGTGCGTGCTGGTCGATGCCCATCTCGCCATGGGTGGATCGGTGCTCACGCTCTTCACTAACAGGCGCGATATGGAGGATCTGTATGCCCGTGTCGAGCCCAAATTGGCGCGAGCGGGTCTGGAACTCAATTGCCAACAGCGTAACTCGTCCCCACGTCGTCTGCGCGATCGGTTTATCAACGAGCCGACTTCATCGCTCTTTGCGCTCAAGGCCTTTTGGGAGGGCTTTGACGCCAGCGGCGAGACACTGCGTTGCGTCATTATCCCCAAGCTGCCGTTCTCGAGCCCCACGGATCCTCTTTCGTGTGAGCGCAACCTGCGCGAGGACCGCGCTTGGGCGCGCTACTCGCTGCCCGAGGCGGTGCTCGAAGTCAAGCAGGCCGCCGGCCGTCTCATCCGCTCGTCGACTGATTGCGGCGTGCTCATCTTGGCAGATCCGCGCTTGGTGACAAAGGGCTACGGCAAGAAGTTCTTGACGTCGCTGCCCACGACTTCCTACCAGCGTATCGAGTCGGCGCAGATCGGTCATTATTTGCAGCTGTGGCGTGCACGCCACGAGCGACGCCGTTAAAGCGGGCAGGTCAGGCTCTTCGCCATATCGCATAGACGCAATGCCTGGGCGGGGTCATCCAGTATGCGGATGGCTCCGCCCGCTGCGATTACCTGGCAGAACAGCCAGTGCTCTGACCCATAACGCACGGTCACCGTCGCCATGTCTGCCCCGTTTGGCTCAATCGACATGATGCCGGCCCAGTCTAGGCGCTCTGCCATGTCGAGCGGCATGAGGAGTTTTGCGCTCTGCTCCGCTTGGGAAAGGGATTCGTGGAGGGACAAGGACGCGGATGTGTGGCGCTCCACAGAATCGCCGGTAAGGGCAAGGCCTTCGATTTTGTCCATGCGGTAGGAGCGCTGCGCATCAACTTCGACATCCCAGGCAATCAGATATGTTTGGTCGCCATGCGTCGCGATGCGCAGGGGGTCGATGAGACGCTCACGCGGCCGTGTGTCGTCCATCGAACGGTAGATGATGCGGCATCGAACGCCGTCTTGAATCGCGCAGTTCAGCTGTTGCCAGTGCGATCCTCGGGCAACGGTATCGACGACGCGCTGGTTGTAGCCGAGTTTCTCGGGTAGGAGGGCGTGTCGGATACGCTCTGCTGCCCGAGAGTCGATTCCCATCGATTCGAGTTCGTGGTTGAGCACGGCACCTTCGGCGGCACTTAGGCGCAAGGGCAGCACACGCCCCGCATCGCCTGTCAGGATGATGCACTCGCCGTGGCGCTCGCAGATGATGCGTGCGCCCGACTCACGGTCAGCGAGGGTCGAGACGATATCGATAATTTCGTCGAGCGCCGCACCCGTGATATCAAAACGGCTGCAGATATCCCCTCGTGTCATACCGGTCTCACCGGCAGCGTAGAGGGCCTCCATGATGTCAATCGCACGCGAGAGCCTTTGCTCGCTGGTGAGTTTACGCACGGGCATGCTCGTGCACCGTCCTTTCGATGAGGTGGTTCCACGCCAGTTTAAGTGCATCGGGGGCAACGGGTCTCATGCCGTCCATGGCGTGCTCCATACAAAACGAGGCAGCGGCATTAAGGTCGCGCACGCCGACGGTCCAGGTCCAACCCTCTTCGGTGTGCGTGAGCTCCCCGCGACCGCGCGTTAGGCCGCTGACCATGTCGGCCTGGGCTTGTGGGGCAAACGAAAAGGTCGCCATAACGGGCTTGCAATCGGCAAAATCAAACTCGAAGAACAGGCGATCGTTCAGGTTAAAGTCGGCGGGGATGGAGTAGGCCTTCGAGGGGCGCCATGCGCGAACGATACGGTCGCAGCGAAACGTCCTGATTTCATCGGTGGCGTTGTCGAGTCCGCAAAAATACGCCACACCCTCGTGCTCAAACATGCCGTATACGCAGACGGTGCGCTCTTTTTGCTCCCCGTGCCCGTTTTGATACAAAAAGCGCAGTGCGCAGCGTTCGGCGAAAGCGCTCCACACCGCATCGACGGCGGGTAAGCGACGGGCGGGAGGCTCTTCTGCGGTCGATGCGCCGGTGAGGTAGGCGATCTTGGAGCGTATGTCTGCAAGCGGCGTGGCAAACGCGGCCGAACCGGTCGCAAGGGTCTGGTCGATAGCGTCGAGCAAGATGTCCGCGTCGTCTGCGGTGATGAGGCCACCGGCCGCAAACGTGTGCTCGCGATCGATGGTCCACGCGCTTTCTTCGGTTTCTTGGGCGCCTGCTGCGCGGACTTCCTTGATCGTGATTCCGCGTTCGAGGAGTTTTTCGCGATCGCGGCGAAACTTGCGCTTGTCCGAGTCGATATTGCCCGACCCATAGCCAAGATCGGAATCCAGGACAATTTGCTCTGTGGTCAATGGCTCGGGAGAGCTGTTGAGGACAAAGAACAGATTGAGGATGCGCTGGGCGGTCTTGTCGAAACCGGGTTCCGGCGCCCCCTTTTTATTCGTTACGGTTGTATCGCTTGCCGTCATAGAATCCTCGCATGGGAAGGTGTTTGATGCCATGATTTTAGTCCGATATGGAGATTAGGCTATATCCTTGTCCGCTTGGGGCGTTAAGATGCCCAGAATTCGGCCGTTTGCGCCCGCTCGGGGTATACTTTCGACTATATACGGTTCTAATGTGCATACATTGGGCCTATTTGTCGGATTATGGATGTGGAGCGCATATGGCGAACACCCAGAACTATATTAACCACCTGTTGCAGAACACTGGCATCACGCCGGCGTGCAGCGAAGAAGAGCGCTTGGCTGCCGAAGATATCGCTCAAATTTTCCGCAACCACGGCTTTGATCCCGAGGTGCAGGAGTTTAATGCTCCCGCGCCGAGCAGGATGGCGTTTGCCGTTACGGGCATTCTGGCATTCGCCGGTGCCCTGCTTATGGGCATCGGTGGCGGTATCGGCTTAGTCGGCACCCTGTTGGCCATTGTCGGAGCCGTGCTCTATGTGCTCGAGAGAACCGGGCGTCCCGTGATCTCGCGCCTGGGCAAGACGGGCGTGAGCCAAAACGTCATCGCCTACCACAAGGCGTCGGGCCCGCTTGCCTCTCCGCGCAATCGCCCGGTTGTCGTCGTCGCGCACTATGACTCCCCGCGCGCCGAACTGCTCGCTCGCGAGCCCTATGCGCCGTACCGAGCGCTGATCGCCAAATTGCTCCCGATTGCCACGATTGCTCCCGCGGCTATTGCCATCCTGCGCATCTTGCCGCTTCCCGGCGCGTTGAAGGTCCTGCTGTGGATTGTCGCGATCCTTGCCTCCCTCGTGGCGCTCGCCAATGCCGCCAATATCATTTCCAATCGTTTTGTCCTTCCCTACACGTCCGGCTCGGTTTGCAACAAGTCCTCTGTTGCCGCCATGCTGGGTGTCATGGATAACGTCGCCCCCTATCAGGGTGAGAACGAGTTCCCTGACGATATTCCGTTTGACACGTATTTTGGCGAGCAGAAGCGTCGCGCCGAGGAGATGGCGCGCGCGGCAGCCGAGTACGCCGCGGCCCAGCAGCAAAACGATTACGGCAATACCATCGAGTACGAAGAGCCTGCCTATACCGAGGATGAGTATGGCCAGCCGGTCGCTCCCGAGGGTGAGCAGGGCGAGGCTTTTGATGAGCAAATCGATGGATTCGAAGGTGCTTCTGCCGACGAGACCCTGATTGGCGTCATTGCACCCGAGTCCCAGGTCCAAGATATTCCGGCCGAGGAGCCCGTTGCAGACGAGTCCGCTGCCGAGTCGGCAGAGGAGCCTGCCGCGGCCGAGCAGGCCGAGCCCGAGCCCAAGCTTTATCGCAATGCCGCCGGCAACATCCGGTTTGGCTCGGATGCCATCCGTGCCCTGGGAATGCTTCCCGAGTCCTGTACGCTCGATTACGAAGAGGGCGAGGAGCCGACGTTCGAGCCCGCGCCCCAGCCCGATCCGGTCGTGGCTGCGCAGCCCGATGAGGCCAATGCCGTCGAGACGGAAGCCGATGCGGAGACTGCTATCGATCCCGCAGCCGGTCTGGACGTCATGGCGCCTGCCCCGGCGCCCGAGGAGCTCGATAATACCGAGGACGACTACGATGCGTATCCGCAGCGTGTGTCCTACGAGAGCGACACCGATTTTTCTGCCGAGCTTCCGGTGACGACGCCCCATGCCGATATCGCTTCCGCGTTTTCTTCGATCGGTGCCAGCGCCTCCCATTTCTTTAAGGGGGCATTCGAAAAGGGCAAGAAACTCGTTGACGACTTTGAGGAAAAGCGCGCCGCTGCCCGCGAGGCAGCCGAGCGCGAGGCTGCAGCCCAGCAACAGGCGGCCGAGGCCGAGCGCGAGCGCGCGGCACAGGAATTTGAGCAAAACGACGCCGAGCAGCCGGTATCTGTTGATGTTGCCGACGCCACGACGTCTTTCGAGGCGCCGCAGCCTTCGCCTGCGGATGTTGCCGGGGAGACGGCGACTTTCGAAACCCAACAGCCGGTCGACAGCACTGTGTCGTTTGATGCCACGATGACGTTTGAGAAGCAGGGCACCGCTATCGCCGAGCCCCTTTCCGCTCCTGTCGAGGACGAGCCCGCTGCGCCCGATACGGTCGAGGATCAATCTGTGGCGGAACAGGTCGCTGCGGACAGCTCCGAGCAAGAGCCTGAGCCCGTGGCCCCCGAAGCTCCGCAGGCGGATGAGTCGAGGCCCTACTCTACGCAGATCTTCACCATGCCCGCGCCGAGTGATCCCGGCGCCACGGTTGCCAATGCTGCTCCGTCGCAGGCCGAGACGGTCGATGCTCTGATGGCTCAAATCTCGTCTCAGGCGTCGCCGCGCCCGAACATGAACGTTCCCGACCCGGCATCCGCGCCGGCTCCCATGCCCTCTGCGTCTCCGCTGGCCTCGGTCCCCGATCCCTCGATGCCTTCGATGCAGCAGGCCAATGTCGCCTCGCGCACCTCGCTGTTCGACCTTCCCGACCCTTCGGCTCAGGTTAACGATCCCTTCGCGACGGCACAGGGGCCCGAGCCCACATCGGCTCCGGTTGTTCCCCCCATGCCGGTCAGCTCGGATGTTCAGCCGCTTGAGACTATCTCGGCTCCTGCCGCTCCGGCCGCCAAGCCGCAAAAGCGCGGCTTGGGCGGTCTGTTCGGTCGCAAAAAGAAAAACGAGCAGGACAGCATGAGCGATTGGCTTGGTGTCGAGGATGATTACGACGCCAAGAAGTCTGGTCGCGGTATCGGCTCGTGGGATAACTTCGAGGATGACGACGACGGCTGGAAGGGCGGTGCCACGTCTTCCGATGGAGCTTCCGCCGAGGATATGCTCGCTGCCGTTGCCTCCATGGGCGATGACGAGCTGCTTGGCCACGACATCTGGTTTGTGGCTACAGGCGCTTCCGATTGCGACGGCGCCGGCATGAAGGCGTTCCTGGCCGCGCATCGCGACAAGCTCCGCGGCGTGTTCTTTATCAACCTTGAGTCCATTGGTGCCGGTAGGCTTTCGGTCGTGACGGTCGAGGGCGAGCAGCAGCTGCTCAAGGGTGACCGACGCATCATGAACTTGGTCAACAAGGTGTGCAAGTCGTTCCATGTCGATTGCGGTGCATTTGAGATGCCCTATGCCAAGACCGATGCCTATGCTGCTCTCGAGGCAAGCCGACGCGCCCTTACCATTGCCGGCGTCGACGGCCCACGTTTGGCATGCGCTCACACTGAGGGCGATCTGCCGTACAACGTCAATCCGACAAATATCGCTACGGTGTCCGAGGTCGTGACCGAGGTCATTCGTCGTTCGTAGGTTGACCTATAAGGAGTCTGCGTGTTTTCGTACATCAAGCGCCACTGGCCCGTCTATCTCATCTTGGCCCTGATCGCCATTGTCCTTGGTTTCGGGGCCGCGTATATCGTGGGCGTTAAAGGCTCAACGCCTGAGTCCACGATTAGCGAAGAAGTGGAGCACGAGCAGAGTTTGGGAGCCGATGGCATCTCCGAGTCCGATCAAGCGCTCATCGACGGTGGGTCTGCATCTGGGGAATAGCCATTTCGCCACGAACGAATAAGAGGCGAGCCGGGAGACGGGCTCGCCTCTTTTTTATTGCGTCAGCGACGTTTTGACGCCAGCTTTAGATGGGCAAACCAGATTGCCGCGGCGCCGGAGGTCACGAAGGCGGTGAGGCAGGCGGCAATGGGAAGGGAGCCCGTTGCCGGTAAATCTTGCGGCATGGCGCATCGCTGGATGACGCGATCCTCGTCATGTGATTCAAGGTTGCTACCGCCGCCATTGCGACAGAGGTCAACGCGAGCGCTGTTGGCGAGTGCGGTCTGAGGCGTGTAAGACGACGCGGCCTGCATATGGATGACGGCACCGTGAATATCCGAGTCAAGGACGGCGCTCACATCATCAAGGTCGTCATGCTCGTCTTTGAGGTCCTCGCGGGTCCAAGATTCTGCAGCGCCTCTTGTCGTGAAGTCGGCCGATACGGCCCCGTACTCAAGACGAATGCCCGTGACGGCGGTATCGTCCAAAAGAGCGAGCTCTTTTGCCTCGAGGGTGACCGACTCCGTTGTTGGGATATCGGCTTTCCAAAGACGCCAATCGCCGTAATCGACCATGCGCAAATCGTCACCTAGGAGCTTTTTGACCTCGTCCGTTTCGAGCCAGGGGTTGTCATGCCCGGCGCTGAGCGTTGCATTGGTCTGTTCGCCCGTATCGATACTTCCCACTGGAGACGTTCGATACCACACGTTGCAAAGACCGTCGATGTCCCCGGTCGCGACAGGGGTTTCGATGGCGATGAGTTTGGCAGTGCCTTCCTTGGCGCATTCGAGATCGTCAGTGATGGTGAATTCATCAACCCAGGTATTCGACTCATTTTTAGCATCGAGCGTATAAGAGAAGGAGCCGTCCGCATCGGATTGTGCCACGGCTCGGTTTTTGCCATCGCCGTTGGCGACGAGACCCTTACCGATAGGGCGGGCGATCTCTTGCCGCTTGTCGACTCTGCCCTCGATCTCGATGGGTGCGTCCTTCATGGTTACCGTCTGCACTTCTCCTGTGGCCTTAATTTCAAACGTCATGTCTTCGGCAAGGTCGTAAGTGCGCGGGGGCATCACTTCGCACAGGGTGTAGGTGCCGGGCAAAAGATGCTCGATGCGATGCGGTTTGTCAGAGGAGGTCCAAGCGTCAATTTCGGTTCCGTCGGCACCGTGGAGGGAGAGCCGGGCGCCTTCCACTTCTTGTTTGCCGGTCAAATCTACTTTGGAGATGTCGATTTTGGTGTAGTCGTTAGAAACATCGAGGTGCGCATTGATCACGGGTGTTTCCTGACCGGCATACGACAGCTCGACGGTGTGGACGCTTTGGTCGAGCAGGTAACCTTCGGGTGCCTGCACCTCGATTACCTCATAGGTGGCGGTTCCGCACCCCAGTGAAAGATGAGTCGCGCACGCAAATCCCCGCTCGTCGGTCGTGATGGATGTGACGGTTTCGCCGTCCAGGGCAGCAATGCTGCCGTCGGGGCGCACGATATCGCCCGCGGCACGGATATCAAAAACAGCACCGGCAAGGGCGCGCCCACCTACGGCATCGTTCTTGACGATCTCGATGCTTCCTGTTGCCGCGTCGTCGTAAAACGAGGCGACCGCGACGGGCGTTAAGTTCATGTCGGCGGGAATCGTTATCTCCAGATCTTCACCAACAAGATACGGTTCCTTGGCGGAAGTCTCTCGTATGTAATACGTGCCCGGGTTAAGCGATTCGGGTAGGGTGACGGTGCCGGTTTCATCGGTCGTAAAGGTATTCATAACGGTATGGGCGGGATGCCAGGATGTTTGCGAGATGGGCTCACGGTCGCCGTTGAGCAGCTGAAAGGTGAACCCAGCGCGTGGTACGGCGTTGCCGGTCTGAGCATCGCGCTTCACGATTTGAAGATGTGTCGACAGGGCGTGGTTGTCTACGATGTACTGAAGCTCTGCGCCGTCCGTGATCTGCTCTGCTGTGATAGTCCATTCCCCTGCCTGCTTAAAGCCGTCGGGCACAGTGTCGACAACCTCACGAATGGTGTAGCCGGCACGGTCATACGGTATGGTTCCGCTGACGCCATCGGGGCGCTCTCCTGCGCCAAACCATGCTCCGGCCTGGTCTTTGGTCGATGCGAAGCCGTAGATATTGGTGGTCAGCGTTCCAACAACCTGCTGCGAAGTGTTGCTTGCCACTTCAAAGACCACGCCTTCCGCCGGCTGCTCTACACCAGATTCGTCACTATTACCGCAGTCCTTGAACTTTGAAATCTCGAGGTCAAAAGCGATGGGGATGTTGGGGATGCGACGCTCGAGTTCAACGACGCCCGCGTCTCCGAGCTGGTCGGCACCGATGGTATAGCTCCAGGTTTCATTGGAGGGCAGATAACCCTCGGGAGCTCTCGACTCATAGATGCTAAAGGTGCCCAGGGGGATGTCGGTAAGTGTTGCCCGGCCGTCCTCATCCGTCGTGAGGGTGTGCGTCCAGCCCGGGGTAGACTGTGAGACGCAGGTGAACTCAGCGCCGGCAAGTGACGCGCTGACTTGAGGGCCTGCCCCTGTCGCGGCATCGACCTTTGCGATGCGCAGGGTAATGGTACCGGGCTGCTCATCGATGACGACATTCCCGCCGTCATTGCCGGTGGAAAAGGCGATGTGGTCACTCCTGGGGATATAACCCGCCGGAGCTTTGGTTTCGACCAGGTAATATGCCGCGTTGGGCAAAAGTGTCGCCTGCGCACGACCGCTGCTGTCCATCTGGATGCTGCCGACACGCTTGTCGCCGACGCTCTCATAGATGTCGAACCTCGCTCCGTCGAGCCTGTAGGTATCGTTTTCGCTCGTGATGGCGGCGTTGGCTGACTGTTTTTGGAAGGATACGGAGACGGCCGGGAGCACGTAGAGCATGTCTTGACGTTTACTGCCGCCCGACACAGCTCCCAAATAGCGCCGCGCGCGATGCGGTGCGGCTTTAATGCTTCCCGACTTGGCGCCGTCGTGGAGCCAGCGCGCTGCGGCAACGACCTCATTGTCGCCGGAAAAATTTCCCCTCTCTGTGACGCCCCGGGCGGTTGTATATGAGAATGATCCGTCGGTATGGGTGGTGCCGTTGAGCATCCAGACGGCAAGTTGGGTTGCGGCACGTGCTCGATCGGGGGATAGGTTATGCCCGCCAAAGGATGTGGCGGTGGGGTAGCCATGACAGATGATGGCCGCGAATTCGTCTTCGAGCCATACCCAGCCCTGATTGTAGGTGAGCCAGGGTCCGCCCGGTGTGCTAGGGCCAAAGCGCTCCTGGTTCATGCAGTAGGCAATCGAAGAATCCTGTGCCTCGTATTTGCCAACTTCAAAAGGACCGCATTCATTGCTGATAGTGCGGAATCCGAGCGATTCATAACCGTCGACGGCGAGCGCGGCATCCGGTGTCATGCAGCCTAAAAGTAAAAAGAGGACTAGGAGCAGCGATCCTGCTGTGATTGCGCTGTGGACAGAGTGCGTGGGTGCGTTGGACATGGCTGCTCCTTATCCCTCGTGCGCCGCACGGGGAGGCCGCGGCGCTTGGGATGAGGCTACCCCCGAGGTTCATGCGGGTAAGTACCGGAGCCTGACCAAAAGCTTGCCCGATATCTGACAAATGGCGCCTACGAAAGACAATGGAATAAATCTGCAGGTAGACAATGGTAAATAAAAGAGCCTACAGGTCCTCATCTACACAATTGGCCTATTTTTAGGAGGATTCTCCATAGCTAAAACAAGTATCGTCACCCTTGTATCGAACAAGACAACCGCGTTATACTATCCCCCACATATGCGGGCATCGCCAAGTGGTAAGGCATCAGCTTCCCAAGCTGACACTCGCGGGTTCGAGTCCCGTTGCCCGCTCCAGTTAAAAGCACAAGCACGGCACCATTACGGTGCCGTGCTTTTTTCAATAAAGTGCCGGGACTCGAACCCGCCAGGGTGCGAGCGTAAAGCAAACGCGAAGCGTCTGTAGCGAGCAGGCGCCTAAAGCCGGTGCGTATTTGCGAAGCAAATACGCGGACGTCCCGTTGCCCGCTCCATCGAGCACGGGAGAGATGGGGACGGCCGATTCAACAAAGTCCCCCTCGGCTTCGTGAGGCTGAGGGACTCGCCCGCAGCCGGTGCGGATTTGCGAAGCAAATACGCGGACGTCCCCATGGCCGCTCTTGCGGCAAAATGTTAGGTTAATGCCTGCTGCCCATACTTGCACCTGCGCACGGTACAATGGTTGAGTTACGACCAACGTGCCAATAACCAAAAAGGAGCCGCTATGATCGATCGCTATACCCGCCCGGAGATGGGACATATCTTCTCCCTCGAGAACAAGTACGCCATTTGGCAGGAGATCGAGGTCTTGGCCTGTGAGGCCCAGGCGGAGCTCGGCAAGATCGGCATTTCTAAAGACGAAGCCCAGTGGATCCGCGACCATGCCAACTTTGAGAAGGCAAAGGTCGATGAGATCGAGGAAGTCACGCGCCACGACGTCATCGCCTTCCTGACCAACATGAAGGAGTACATCGACGCCGATGTTCCGGAGGGCGACCCCAAGCCCAGCCGCTGGGTTCACTACGGCATGACCAGCTCCGATCTGGGCGATACGGCTCTGTGCTACCAGCTCACCCAGGCATGTGACCTGATTATCGAGGACGTCAAGAGGCTCGGCGAGATCTGCAAGCGCCGCGCCTTCGAGGAGCGCAACACGCTCTGCGCCGGCCGTACTCATGGCATTCACGCCGAGCCGATGACCTTCGGCATGAAGTTTGGCTCTTGGGCTTGGGAGCTCAAGCGCGATCTGGACCGTCTTGAGGATGCCCGCAAGAACGTTGCCTTCGGTGCCATCTCGGGCGCTGTCGGCACGTACAGCTCCATCGAGCCGTTTGTCGAGGAGTATGTCTGTGAGCACCTGGGTCTGGTTCACGACCCGCTGTCCACGCAGGTCATCAGCCGCGACCATCACGCCTACCTCGCCGGCGTCCTTGCCACCACGGCAGCCACCTGCGAGCGCATCGCTACCGAGGTTCGCAATCTGCAGAAGACCGATACACTCGAGGCCGAGGAGCCGTTCCGCAAGGGTCAAAAGGGCAGCTCCGCCATGCCGCACAAGCGCAACCCGATCACCATGGAGAAGGTCTGCGGCCTGTCGCGCGTCGTGAAGTCCAACGCCCAGGTCGCCTTCGACAACGTCGCCCTGTGGCACGAGCGCGATATTTCTCACTCCTCTGCCGAGCGTGTCGCCCAGGCCGATAGTTTCATCGCGCTTGACCACATGTTCCAGTGCCTCATCCGCGTTATCGACGGCTTGCAGCTGTATCCGGCTCGCATGATGGCCAACCTCAACAAGACCCGCGGCCTTATCTTCTCCTCCAAGGTGCTGTTGGCCCTCGTCGACACTGGCATCACCCGCGAGGACGCCTACGCTATCGTGCAGGAAAACGCCATGGCCACCTGGCACGAAGTGCAGGATTGTGTCTCCGGTCCCACCTTTAAGGAGCGTCTCGAGGCCGATCCGCGCTGCACCGTCAGCCAGGAGAAGCTCGACGAGATCTTTGATCCGTGGGACTTCCTCACCCGCATCGACACGGTCTTCGAT